>CAUJEL010000075.1 GCA_963169875.1 Candidatus Zhuqueibacterota bacterium | reverse complement strand
CCAGTTGATATTCGAGGTGATTCCAAAAGTACTATTGCTGTTTGCGGCAGATGCCAGTGTCATGGTATTGGGGTTGACTTCAAGACTGGCACTGGTTCCCTGCTGGGTCACTGTCACCGTCCTGGTGATCCCACCGCCGGTAATCGTCAATGTCGCTTCACGTGTCAACGTAGAAGTGTTGGCACTTTTGGCCGTCACTTTGATAGTCTTGTTTCCTGTGCCACTGGTCGCGTCCAGCGTCAGCCACGAGGCGGGATTATTGATGCTCCAGCTGATATTTGAGGTGACAGTAAATTCTGCACTGCTATTAGCCAACGCATTGAGTGGAATGACGGACATATTGGTCTGGAGAATGGGAGGTATAACTTGAATGGTTATGTTTTTATTGCTCAAATTACCACTTTTATCCATTGCATTTAAGGTAATAATATGCGTGTTTATTGAAAGATTGGAACGAGTAAAGCTTTTCCCCGACTCGAGATATCCATCTTTGTCCGATTCCCAAATCAGCATATTATTGGGTATCGTGCCATCTTCAACATCAGTAGCACTGCCAGCAAAGGTTATTCCCTGTCCCTGTCCAAATGTCGCACCATCTCTTGGGCTAGTAATACTTACGATAGGTTTTTCTCCATCTGGGACATCATAATCATCAGTCAAGCCATCACCATCGCGGTCAGGCGGGGCAGACATTTCACTAATTCTTTTAGGAAAATCATCGGAGGAAACAAAATGACCGGGAATATTAAAAAAATCTCCATTGCAGCAATAAAAATTAAAATTTGTTGTAAAAAATAAGGCTACATCTACATAATATTTCTTATCCGGTGAAGGTATCACTTTGTCAAATTTAAAAAGAAGAGGTTCTCCAGAAAAAAATTTGATCACTTCATCCATAAACAGATATCTTGTTGATTGATAAAGAATGTTACCCTGTCGATCTCTTGCCTGTATTTTATAATTTTTTGTGCGGCTTTCAGATGAAATTCCCCAGCCCATCGTCACTGTTTGCAAAGGCTTATCAAGCCGATAATCCACGACTTCACGCAATTCAACTTCATAATTGAATTTAAAATCTTTAGGAAACATGTTTAAATAATCATAAACATTAGCACAGCGTGAATGAAAATAGGTGATATCAGACGTCGGCAAAAATTGCAGAAACGTGAGCAGTTTGATGCCAGCAGCAATTTTATCGCCAACCTTGTACAAATTTATATTGAAAGATGCAATAGACTTAGTTGCCGTAAAAACAGAAAAATGATTCGTCTGAGCAATGATCAATTTTTGATTTGAATCAATACCAATCTTGGGTAACGGCTTCCAAAGTTTTATATTCTCATCAAAATAAAAAACTTCCAGTTCATTCGGGTTCACAAAGTTATTAAAGGGGATACCAATTTCTACAGGTTTATTGAAAACAACTCCTGATGGCTCCATCGAGACATAGATATTTGAAGAGTCTCCCATAAAAGAGTAACTTTTTGCAGCAGCTTGAATGGATATTTTGGTAGATGATGAGAGAGCACCATCTGGAATTTTAACATACGAGCCAGTCAATGCAGTATTGGGTAAAGTAATTTGGACTCTTCCGCCTGACCCATCTATAGTCCCGATTTGTTCATGAGTATTTGGCTGGCCTTCCTTCGCTTCATTTGGACTTTTTGAACAGTGGAGAAAAGTGAATAATAAAAAAGAGCTTATAATTACATGGAAAATTTTCTGCAAGCGGTTCATAGTGCCTCCTCTTCTTGCTGACGTTCATATTGTTATTTAAGAGAGGTCGGACACCTTAAAGGTGTCCGACCTTTGGTTCTGGTTTATCCCGGTTGGTAGATTAGCTGTAAATTCAATGTTTCTTTTATTATCAATAACTCAATGTTGCACGATTGAAGAAATGCTTTTTAGGGCTCCTCTTCACCATGGGGATTATCTGAATTCATGATCCTTTCGGAATCTCTTCGATGACAGGATCATTTAGCCAGTTGCCAAAAATGTTCTTCCCCCCCAAAAAACATATGGCGCCGTATGATTTACTGAAAAAATGAGAACAGACTTGTATTGTTCATAACATTCGTAAAAATATAACAATGCTAAAAGAGGGACCAATGATGAAACTTCATATCCTAGTCCAGAAAAAACTGTTCAAATTCCATGCGCTCTATTGGATCAAAATTACAAATCTCATGCCAATCATCTCATATTTTGTGCTATCATATTTTCAACGAGTTATCTCAACTAAACATATTCCTGGATTTTAAGTGTTGCAGAAATTGCAACAAACAATCTTTATACTGTTGCGATTTTTGCAACAGTCCCATATCTTCAAACTTGACGTTATTCTGGCAATCGAATAAGGAGCCTACTCCCCCAACCCGGATAAACCGGGACTAAATATCCGACACCATCGAGATGTCTGATATTTCTTAACCAAAAATTTTTTACACTTGATATTTCTGTTTTGATTTTATCGTAAAAAATTGCATATTCCCGTAAACAACCAATAATCATCAACCAGCGCACGATGGTGCCATGCCCATCCAGCCAAATCATTCAGCTGCCGGAATCGCCCGGCTCAGACTTACCGTGGATTTTCTCGGGGAAAAACCGCAATATGCTCGGGGGTATGCCAATTTCCTCAGCCCCATTGGCCCCAAATCTATATTAAGATGCAGTCCACCATCAAGATGGACTGCATCTTAGAATATTACACAAGGAACCTGCAATGCCCAGCGAATCAACCACCGCCATCCATCAACTGGCCGCCCTCCGCACCCTGGTCGGATACCTCGGCGAAAAAGAACAACTCGCCTGGTGGGATAGCAATTTTCTCAGCTCCATCGGGCTGCAATTCCTGCAGATCAATTTTCCCAGGACCGCCTTTTCCGCGGCTATTCACTCTACTGCCGAAGCCGCCCGCCGCCTCCACGACCAACGCATCGGCAAAAGCAGCGTCTACCACCTCTTCCGCCTCCCCGCTGCGCTCGAAGAGGACGTCCACCACGCCATCCTTGACCCGGCATCCGCTCTTTCCGCTGATCTGATCAAAGACCGCGAAACCGCCCTGGGTTGGCTCAAAGCCCATGCTGCCCTTGATTCCACTGCGGCCGGCGGCGCCGTGTTGCTGGGATCCATTCGCGACATCCAGGAGCCTACCCTCCTCGAACAATTGGCGGCCCTTTACCATCAGGCTTTCTTGACCAACACACCCTGCTTTCCCTATTGCAGCCATGAGTGAACCGCCTGTCAAATACAACGTGGCGTTCGCCAAAGGCCACGGTCTCCAGGAAGAGACCATCGCGCTGCTGCGCGCCTGGACTCCGGACCTCTCCACGGCAGAACTGACCACTCTCGCCGTGCAGCAAGGACTGCTGCGCAAGGCCACGGCGCAACGCACCCGGGATATCATCTCCAATCACATCACCCCGCGCTATTTCAAGGAGGCTGCCCGGCCGGCGCGCTATCTTAAAATTCTGCTGCAGGCCGGCCTATCCACCGCCGCGCTCAATCAACTGTTCCTGATTTACACCTGCCGCGCCAACGCGATTCTGCGCGATTTCATCGCCCGCGTCTACTGGACCTCCTTTCAGGCCGGACGCAGCGCGATCATCAAGGAACAGGCCCTGGAGTTCATCGACCTGGCCACCCAAACCGGAGAGATTCCAACACCCTGGTCCGCCGAGGTCAGAGACCGCATTGCCCGCGGCCTCATGACCTGCCTGGCCGATTTTGATCTGGCCGAAAAAGGCCGCACCAGCGATCGCAAGCTCCGCCCGTTCAATATCACCACCCTCACGGCCCTTTTTCTCGCCCACGAGCTGCACTTCTCCGGCCTCAATGACCACCAGATCATGCACCACCCGGACTGGCAGCTCTTTGGATTACAGCCCTTCGAAGTCGTGCAGACGCTGCAGCGACTGCCGACCCGTTTTTTTATTGTACAATTCGCCGGCGATTTGCTGCGCATAACCTGGAATTTTTCCACCATGGAGGAGGCTCTGGATGCCATCGCTGCAGCAGAATTTTGACGAACTGCGCACCTATTTACGCCAGGGTCAGCGCCTGAATCAGACCAGCGACGATCCGGTCTATTATCTCATCTTCCGGCCCGAAGAGATGCTGGAAGTGAAAAGACGCCTGAAATCCTGGCAGGCTAAACTCAGGCTGGACAACTATCAGGTGCATACGTTTTCCATGGCCGCGGCCATTCACGAGATTTTACAGCAGCACGAGCTGCGCGACATATGGCTCGAGAGCGAAAAAGAAGCGCCGCTCGATTTTGCGCCCATCAACCAGACCATCGCCGAGGCTCTGATCAACCACGACGACCTGAAAAACAAACTCGAACAAAAACTGGCTGCTCTCACACCGGAACACAAGGATTTGCTCATCATCACTGATCTCGAGGCGCTGCATCCCTACATTCGCGTCGGTTCGCTGGAACAGCGGCTGCAGGGAAAATTCCGCGTGCCCACGATCATCCTTTACCCGGGAATCCGTTCCGGACGCACTACCCTGCGTTTTCTCGGCATCTATCCGGAAGACGGCAATTATCGCTCGACGCATATTGGAGGATAAAACAGCTTATGCTGATCCGTGAAATTTTCGACGCCACCAGGCCCATCGACCGCCGCATCGAAAAAGTCATCACCTACGAAACCAGCAATGAGGATCTCCTCAAACAGGAGATTCAGGAATACGTGGCCACCGCCAGCATCGAAGCCCATTTCGACCGCCTGCTCGATCAACTCGAATACGGCATGTCCAGCGGCCAAAACCCCGAGGTCGGCGTCTGGGTCTCCGGTTTCTATGGCTCCGGCAAAAGCTCGTTCACCAAGTACCTCGGATTTGCCCTCGATCCGGACAAGACCATCGAAGGCCGGCCTTTTCTGGGCTGGCTGCAGAACCAGTTCAAATCAGCGCCCCTGCGCGCCCGCTTCGCCGCCATGGCCAAACGCTATCCCTCTGTGGTCATCATGCTCGATCTGGCCACCGAACAACTCTCCGGCGCCACCATGGCCGAAATCTCTTCGGTCCTCTATGCCAAAGTCATGCAGTGGGCGGGCTATTCCCGCGACGAAAAAATCGCTTATCTGGAATTCATGCTCGAACGCGACGACAAGCTCGATGCCTTTAAAAAACGCATCGCCGGGCTCGCCAATGGCAAAAGCTGGGATGAGATCAAAAACCAGCCGCTGGTGATGAAACTCCTCGCTTCAAAAGTGGCCTGTGAAATCTATCCGGACCTCTTTCCGGACACCAAAACATTCAACGATATAAAAATTGAGGAAAAAATCCGCGAAAACGACCGCATCAGGGAGATGCTGGACCTGATCCGCCGCCGCTCCGGACGTGAGAATGTCATTTTTGTCGTCGATGAAGTCGGCCAGTACGTCGCCTCGCGCGACGAGCTCATCCTCAACCTCGACGGCCTGGCAAAGAACCTCAAAGCCATCGGTCGCGGCCATGCCTGGATCGTCGCCACGGCGCAGCAGACGCTGACCGAAGATGACCCCAAGGCTGCGTTCAATACCGCCAAACTCTTCAAGCTGAAAGACCGCTTCCCGGTCAGCATCGACCTCGAGGCCAACGACATCAAGGAAATCTGCTATACCCGACTGCTCGGCAAATCCAAGGACGGCGAAGCCCTGCTGGGACGGCTGTTCGATCAGCATGGCCCGCAACTGCGCCATGCCACCCAGCTCGTCAACACCCGCTATTACAAATCCGATCTCGACAAGAGTGCTTTCTGCAAATTCTATCCCTTCCTGCCGGTCCACTTTGAGATTCTCCTGCAGCTGCTGTCCCGGTTGGCCAAGACGCGCGGCGGCATCGGCCTGCGCTCGGCCATCAAGGTGCTGCAGGACGTCCTCGTCGATACCAGCCATGTCCGCGACGGCGGCGCCCTGCTCGCCGATGAGCCCGTGGGCCGGCTGGCCAATACCGTGGTCTTTTACGACGCACTGTGCAAGGACATCGAAAAGCCCTTCCCCCATATCGTCAACGGCGTCAACAAAATCGTTCACATTTTCGGGGAAGATTCGATTCAAACCCGCACCGCCAAATCCATCGCGGTGCTGCAGATTCTCGATGATTTCCCGGTCAGCCGTGAAAACGTGGCGGCGCTGATGCATCCCGCGGTCGAATCGCCCAGCCTGACGGAAGAGGTCAGGGCCGCGGTGGAAGATTTGCTCAGAGAAAAATCCGTGCCGCTCAATGAAGTGGACAACAATCTGCGCTTCATGAGCGAGGCAGTGCGCGATCTCGATCAGGAACGTGAACGGCATTTTCCAAAAACGATGGAGATCAACAGCCTGCAAAACGCACTGCTGCGGGAGCTGTTCACACCGGCGCCCAGCGTAAAGCTGCAGCAATCGCGCATGGTCAGCACCGGCATCAAGGTCTATATCGGCGCCATGCCGGTCTCGCTGCTGGGCGATCGGGAAGAGATTCAGACCCACATCGATCTGGTCGCGGAAAAAGAGTACGAGGGCCGGCGCCAGGAGCGCCTGCTCGAATCGCAGCAGCGTCTCAGTCACAACGTCATCTTTTTCCTCGGGCACAAGGATGCGGAGATCGAAACCCTGGCCATCGAGGTGCTGCGTTGCCGCGACATCTATGCCCGCAATCGCAACAAAGCCACGGACAAGGATGTCGAAGAGTATCTGCGCGCGCAAAACCAGCGCGCTGATCAACTGGAAAAAGAGATCCAGGTGCGGTTGCGTCGCGCCCTGCTGGCGGGTTCCTTTATCTTCCGCGGCCAGATGCGGCCGGCCGGTGCGGCGGAAACCCAGGTCACTGAAGCCCTGCGGGATTTTCTCGATGAAGCGGCCGAACAGGTCTTTAACAAATTCGCCGAAGCCTCCACCAGCGCCGACACGGCGACCGCAGAGCGCTTTCTCAAGACCGAGCGGCTCGACCGCATCGCTTCCCAGGACGATCCGCTCAGCCTGATCAAAAAAAGCGGCGCAACCACTGTGATCGATGTGCATCACAAGGCCATTGTCTCCATCAAGGACTATCTCGAGCAGCACGGCCAGGTCGATGGCGGCAAGTTCCTTGATGATTTTTACGCCGCCCCCTATGGCTGGTCCAAGGATACCAGCCGCTATCTCATCGCCGCCATGCTCACCGCCGGACTGATCAAACTGCGCATCGGCGGCGAGAATGTGACCGTTCGCGGTGAAACCGCCATCAATAACCTGAAAAACACCATCAATTTCAAAAAGATCGGCATTTTCCTCAGCGAGGATAAAATCAGTCTGGAAGTGCTCAGCCGTGCCCGCGAACGCCTCCTCGACCTGACCGGCGATGACGTCCTGCCGCTGCAGGAGGATATCAGCCGCTGTGTGATGCGCAGGTTTCCCGACCTGCAGCGCGAGTACGCCGGACTGGTCAGTCAACTGCAACTGCTTGCACTGCCGGGCGTGGATCGCGCCGAGAGCCTGCTGAACAATCTGGCCGAGATCGTCAAGGGGGATGCCTCCGATGCCGCCCTGCGGCTCGGCGGCGAAACCTGTGCGTTTTATGACGACCTGTGCTGGGCCCGCGAGGTGAAAAAGGCGTTCAAGAACGGCATGGATGCGCTCATCCGCCACGCCGCGGCCATCGATGGCGCCATCCGCGCCCTGCCCAACAGCGGCATTCCCGCCGAACTGGTCAGCGGCAGTCATGCGGTGCGCGAGCAGCTCGGCGAATACATCACCCGCAGTGATTTCTATGATCATGCGCCGCAGATACGCCAGCATATCGCCGAACTCGGCCAGCAGATCGCCGCGGCGGTGGAACGGTTGCTTGCCGGGCAGCGCACCTATCTCGAGGAACAAAAGCAGCGGCTGCAGCGCCTGCCCGAGTGGATCGAGCTGGGCCAGGAGGAGGCCGCGCGACTGTCGGATCAGCTCGATCGTCTTGAAGTGGAGGCGCCCGCCACGTTGGAGGGCCTGCAGCATCTCATCAGCAACCGCTATATTCTCTCGGAGACCATCACCGCGGTCGAGCGCGAAATCCTGCAGTTGGCGCAAAAAAACCAGTCCGAACCCAATGGCGAAGCTGAAATCAAGCAATGGCATGTGAACTTGCCGAGTCTGCTGAACAGCGTGGATGATCTGGAGCAGATTCTCAAAGAGTTGGAGAGCATAAAACAGGAATTGGCGCAGGGCACAAAAATCAGAATCATCTGGCGATAACCATGGCATTTGACAATCAGACCCGAAACCGGCTGGCGCGGCTGGTGAGCGACTGCCGCCGCCTCCTCAGCGATGAATTTGCCATTCAACTGCAGGAACGTTATGGCATTCAGCCCGACGGCCAGATCATGGCCCTGGAGCGGCTGGTTCATCTCGACGACGAACAACGCGGCGTGGCCGCGCTGCTGCGCGAGCGCATCGATCACCTCACCAGCGGCTTGCACGATGAAAAACATCCGCTCAAGGCGGCCATCGATCGTCTGCTGCGCGAACAGGCGTTCACGGTGTTGAACCGGTTTGCCGCCCTGCGCATGTGCGAGGAGCGCGGGCTGGTGCAAGAGTGCGTGCGTCAGGGCATGCAGTCGCGGGGATTCCAGGTCTATCTGCAGGTCGCCGGGTCGGCGCTGGGCGACACCTATCAGCGCTACCGCGCCTTTCTCGCGGCGCTGTTTGATGAAATCTCGGTGGATCTCGGCCTTCTGTTCGAACGCTATTCTCCTTTCGGTTTGCTGTTTCCGCGCGAAGCCGCGCTCGAGGAATTGTTTCAACTCCTCAATCATGCCGATCTCGGCGGCGTCTGGGCCGAGGATGAAACCATTGGCTGGATCTATCAATATTTTAACAGCAAGGAAGAGCGTCAGGCCATGCGCAAGGCCTCGGCGGCGCCGCGCAACAGCCGCGAGCTGGCGGTGCGCAATCAGTTTTTCACACCGCGCTATGTGGTCGAGTTTCTCACTGACAATACCCTGGGACGCATCTGGTACGAGATGCGCCAGGGCAGTACCCGGCTGAGCGAACAATGCCGCTACCTGGTGCGCCGGCCGCACGAAGTCTTTATGCAGCCCGGCGAAGCGGCGCCACAGCCGCCGGAGAATCAGGATGAGATGAGTCAGGAGGAGCTGCTGCGCCAGCCCCATAATATCGCATTTCGCCCCGGCAAAGATCCGCGCGATTTGAAGATACTCGATCCCGCCTGCGGCAGCGGCCATTTTCTGCTCTATGCCTTCGATCTGTTGCAGACCATTTACGAGGAGGCGTGGGAGGTGGAGGCCGCGCCCGCCAGCGAGGCGACGGGCCGTACCCTGGCCGCGGATTATCCGCAGCGCGAAGCGCTGATCCTCGCCATCCCGGAGCTGGTGCTGCGTCATAACCTCCACGGCATCGACATCGATCCGCGGGCGGTGCAGATCGCGGCCCTGGCGTTGTGGCTGCGCAGCCAGCGCGCCTGGAAAGAGCAGAACGTCAAACCAACGCAGCGGCCGCGTATTCTCAGAAGTCACATTGTCTGTGCCGAACCCATGCCCGGCGAAAAGGGGATGTTGAAAGAGTTCGCCGCCGCGCTGCAGCCGCCGTTGTTGGGTCAGATCGTGGAAAAAATCTTTGACCGCATGCAGCTTGCCGGGGAAGCGGGGTCGTTGTTAAAGATCGAGGAGGAGATTCAGGAGGCCATTGTCCAGGCCAAAGAGCAGTGGCAGCGCATGTATGAGCGCGCCCGGGACAAAAAAGGCAACGAGATGCTGTTCACCCGGAGCGAGATGGACGAACTGGCGCAGGAGCGGCAGCTCGAATTGGGATTGTTTGATGTCTCCGCCATTTCCGAGGCTGATTTTTGGGACACGGTGGAGGAGCGGATTCTCCAGGCCTTGTCCGGGTATGCCGAGCGCGCGGGGGGCGAACACGCTTTATCGCGCCGAATGTTTGCTGAGGATGCGGCACGTGGCTTCGCCTTTATCGATCTCTGCCGCAAGCGCTACGATGTGGTGTTGATGAATCCGCCGTTTGGGGAGGCAGGAAAAAATTCTAAAAATTTAATAGAAAGATCTTTCCCCCGTACAAAAAATGATCTATATGCAGCATTTGTTGAACGAGGCGTAGGTATTCTTAATTCTAGATGTATGCTTGGAGCAATCACTTCACGTACTGGTTTTTTTCTCTCCTCCTTCACGGCATGGCGAGAAGAAATACTCTTAAAAGAATCTAAGCCTGTAGTCTTCGTTGATCTGGGCTATGGAGTAATGGATGCCGCGATGGTTGAGGCTGCTGCATATTGCCTAGAGGCTCAAGCATGAAGATAAAACATATAACGATCAAAAATTTTAGATCCATAAAACAACTAGATTTCGACATTCCTCAAGTCTGTGCACTAGTTGGACCGAATAATGCAGGAAAAAGCAATATTCTCAAAGCCATACAGAAAGTTTTAGGCAAAGATTGGTTAGCTGTCAGTACTTTTGACCTTGATGATATACATGCCCGTGATCCTGAATTGGATATCAGCATTTCAATTACCATTGACCCCCCAATTGGATATAGAAAATTTAAAGAGTCTGATATTGTAGACGTTCCAACATTATCATTTGAGTACACGCGTTACAAAGTCGGTGAGAAAAAAGGGCAACCAAGATTGCAACAGCAGTGTATCGTTCCTAATGGTAAGCCACCAATGGTACCTAAAAAAGCACCTAAAAAAGGCCAAAAGAATGAATATGAGCCTTTAATTGGTATACCAGCCGAAATACGCGAAAGTGTCCCACTGATTTATATTGGTACAAACAGATCTCTAAAAGAACAGCTTCCTTCAGCACGATATTCACTTTTAAGACAGCTCTTTGAAGATATTAACGAGGATTTTAATGATTCTTCGCAGATAATAACAGTTCAAGATTGTAATGGCCAAGAAATTTCCACATCGAGAAGAAAGCATTTCCAAGAATTGATGTCAAAAGCCATGGAGCTGCTGAAAACGGATAAATTTATACAACTCGAAAAATCAATAAAAGAAAACGCTCTCAGGCAACTTGGATTGGATCCCATGTTGGATAGCGACAAACTGGATCTCTTCTTTTCGCCATTCGACACATTAGATTTTTACAAATCACTTGAATTGCGTGTTAAAGAGGCCTGCTTTACAATTAATGCGACCGAACTAGGTGAGGGCATACAGAACGCGCTTGTTTTGGCCATTCTTCAGGCTTTTGAGGTACAACGCAAACAGGGAGCGATCTTGTTAATAGAAGAGCCTGAAATGTTTCTGCATCCACAAATGCAACGTTCTCTTTACAAAACCCTCAAAGAAATCGGCAGAACCAACCAAGTCATCTACACTACCCATTCTCCCCACTTCGTAGGTATTCCCGACTATGATCAAGTGGGATTGGTGAGAAAAAACGATAGTGGAACTTTTGTGAAATTTTCCACTCTTCCCAATGATGAAAGACGAAAAGAGAAATTATTGAAAGAGCTTGATCCAGAACGCAACGAATTATTTTTTGCTTCACGAATTCTCTTTGTTGAAGGAGATACAGAAAAATTAGCGATCCCAGAATATGCTCGAAGATTAGGTTTTGATCTGGATAAGGCAGGAATTTCTGTCATAGAAGTCGGTGGCAAGAGAAACTTGGCCGAATTCGGTCTGATGGCTCAATCTTTCAACATACCTTTTGGCATAGTTTACGACGAAGATTCATCAGACATAAATAACAAAACGGAAGAGGCACATTATAATGACGAGTTGGATAATTTTAGTAATAATGGCAACTGTGTCTGGCGTTTCATAAAAAAATATGAGGATGAACTAAAAACATCAGTAGGCGGAGATACTCAGTATCAATTACTTTGCCAGAAATATCCGAATGTGGGAAAGCCTGCACGTGCCAGGCTCATAGCGGCAGATACAGAAACAGAAATTCCTGGAAAAATAATGGAAATAATATTATGGCTTCGTGGAAATTCGGGGGCAGGCAAATGAACAACACATTATTCATCCGCCTACTTCAACATGAGGATAAGGGGCCAAAGCTAGCCGAACAAATCAAAGGTTTACATGGTGGCGGGAACATCGATGATATATATATCGTAAATCCTAATTCATTCGAGAAAGTTCCACTAACACCTTTCTGTTATTGGGTCAGTGAACGTATTCGTAATCTGTTCGCTGATCTTCCCCCATTTGAGGGTCAAGAAAGAACTGTAAAAGTTGGATTACAGACCGGAGATGACTTTCGTTTTGTCCGAGCATGGTGGGAAGTTCCGGCGGAGCGAATTCTGGATGGCAATTATGAGGCACCCCAAAAATTAGAAGATTGGACTAAAGACGAGATAACAGAATTCCAGACTTGGTGTTGCAGACGAACTTGCGAAGGGAAAATTTGGGCTCCATTTGCAAAAGGAGGAGAATATTCACCTTACTATATCGATATTCATCTCCTTGTTAATTGGGGAAATGAAGGTGATGAAATACGCAATTTCATTGACCTGGCAACAGGAAAACTTAACTCTAGACCGCAAAATGTGGAATACTATTTTCTCCCTGGATTGACTTGGGGAGATCGGACAAGTAGTATGCTTTCCGTTAAGCCCTGGCCGGCTGCCGGCGTTTTCTCTGTAAAAGGATCAGCTGGCTTTTTTGAGAAAGAAGTTGTTCAGGATATTTGTGGACTAATGAATACAAAGGTTTTTAATGTCTTCTTAGAAATGATGGTCAGCGCTGGAAGTATAGCGCGCTCGTATCAGGTAGGCGTAATAGGAGCTGTTCCTTATCCAATTAAAATTAATGAAGGTAGTCAACTGGGACAAAAAATGTTTAGGTTATGGACTGTTAAACGCTCAATTGATACGGCAAACGAAACATCACATGCTTTCATTATTCCCATGTTATGTCAGGTTACTAGATTAAACTTTACCGAACGCGGTTTGGAAATTGAAGCAAATTTCAGGAAATTGCAGTCTGAAATCAATCAAATCCAAGACGAAATTGATGAAGCCGCTTTCAAGTTATATGATTTTACAAAAGAAGAATGTAACGCATTGAATTATGCAAATTTATCAGCAAAGAGAAATGAAGAACAAGGATTAGATGCTTATGATGAACCCGAGTTCTCGGAAAAAACGACACCTAATCAACAATCATTAATTACTGATTTCATGTCATGGTGTTTCGGCCTCTCCCTTGGCCGATTTGAATTACGTCTATCACTCAATCATACATTAAATACATCAACTCCGTCACCATTTTCCCCGTTGCCTGCTTGCCCTGTCGGAATGTTGCTAAATGTCATTGGTTTACCGGCAACGCCAAACAACATCGTCAGCGAAGAATGGCTGCGTGCCCGGCCGGATGCCAATTCCCTGCCGCCCGAGGGCAGCGTCAAAAATCCCACCATCAAAGATGAAGAATATCCCATCCGCATCTCCTGGGAGGGCATCCTCGTCGATGACGCATTTGCCCCGGAAGGCCAGACCCATCAGGAAGACATCATTCGCCGCGTCCGCGAAGTGCTGGATGTGCTCTGGGGCGAACGCGCCGCCGCCATCGAACAGGAGGCCTGCGAAATACTCGAGGTCAAATCCCTGCGCGACTATTTCCGCAAACCCTCCGGATTCTTCCAGGACCATCTCAAACGCTACTCCAAAAGCCGCCGCCAGGCGCCCATCTACTGGCCGCTCTCCAGCGAAAACGGCAACTATACCCTGTGGATCTATTACCACCGCCTCAATGACCAGTTCCTCTATACCTGCGTCAACGATTATCTCAATCCGCGCATCGAAGAAGTGAGCAAAGACCTCGACCGCCTGCGCAAACAGATGTCGGATAAACCAGGGTTGTCGGACACCTCCAAAACCGACCTCTCCAGGATCGAATCCCTGGAGGACTTTCTCCTCGAACTCAAAGCCTTCCGCGAAGAACTGCTGCGCGTCGCCCAACTGCCCTACAAACCGGACCTCAATGACGGCGTGCTCATCACCGCGGCGCCGCTGTGGAAACTCTTCCGGCTGCCCAAATGGCGCAAAGACCTCATGGCGTGCTGGGACAAGCTCAAGGCCGGCGATTATGACTGGGCCCATCTCGCCTATGCCATCTGGCCGGATCGCGTCCGCGGCAAATGCGTCACCGACAAGTCGCTGGCCATCGCCCACGATCTCGAAGCGCTGTACGACGACAGCAAAGCCCCCCGGCGCAAGCGCGCCAAACCGCAGGAGGAAGACGAAGAAGATAGCTGAAGCCATAAAGATATCGTTCATCTTTGAGGTGGACTACAACTCTACAGTTCCCGATAAAATATGATATTAATGTTCCTAAATTAGGAACTTTTTACTTGACAATCAAGTTTATAACAAGTACATTATCTTAAACCCATGCATGTCATCTCGCGCAAAACGATCGACGCATTCATCAAACAGCATGCCGACGCCAGGGATGCATTGCTGGCATGGCATCATGAAGCGCAACAGGCCGACTGGCAAACGCCACACGACATCAAACAACGATATCCCAAAGCCAGTTTCCTGGCGGACAATACCGTCATTTTCAACATCAAAAGCAATCACTACCGTTTGACCGTGCGCATCGCCTATAAAGTCAAAACCGTCTACATTGAGCGCATTGAAACCCATGCTGAATACTCTAAAAAGAAATAGATCAATCTATTAAACTCATGATAAAGCTCATCAAAAATAATCAGGATTACGAGGCGGCGTTAAACGAAGCCAGGCGTCTCGTTGTGCTCGATCCAGATCCAGGCAGCGCGGAAGGCGATCAACTGGAGCTGCTGACCTTTCTCATCGAAACCTGGGAAGAGCAGGAATTCCCGCTGCACAAACCCGATCCGCTGGCCGCTATCCGATTCCGCATGGATCAACAGGGCTTGAAACAAAAAGATCTTATTCCACTCATCGGCAGCAAAAGCAAAGTGTCCGAGGTGCTCAGCGGCAAGCAGCCGCTGACTCTTAAAATGATCCGCAAACTGCATCAGACGCTGCAAATCCCCCTTGATGTATTGATCAGCGAAGAGGAACCGGACCAGGACATTGCTGATCTCAACTGGGAACGCTTTCCCATCCGCGAGATGGCAGCCCGCGGCTGGCTGAAGGGCTTCCAAGACAACGCAAAAGAGGCCGCGGACCGTGGCGAAGAACTGCTGACAGAATTTTTCCGCGGTGTTGATACCCAGGTCCTGCAGGGCGCACTTTGCCGTCAGATCGTGCGCACCAACGGCACCATCGATGCCCATGCATTGATAGCGTGGAAAGCCCAGGTGCTTAAAGAAGCGGATCGCCAGGCGGAATTGCCGCCATACCATAAAGGCCAAATCACCAAGGCCTACATCACAGATATCGCCAAATTGAGTTATCTCCAGGAAGGCCCCTGTCTGGTGCAGGAATACCTCGCCAAGGCAGGAATCCATTTCATTGTGCTTGAACATCTCGCCAAAACGCACCTGGACGGCGCTGTGATGAAAAGCCGTCAAGGCGCTCCGGTCATTGCGTTGACGCTGCGCTACGATCGCCTGGATAATTTTTGGTTCACCCTCGCCCACGAGCTGGCGCACGTAGCGCTGCATATCGACAAGGATGATGTTGACTGCATTATCGATGATCTGGATGCCGAAGGAGATGACAAGGAACGCGCCGCGGATGAACTGGCGCGGGAAGCACTGCTCCCCGCCAGAATCTGGGATTTATTCGAGCACAAGGACGATCGCGATCAAATCAACAAACTGGCTGACCGCTTGCGGATTCATCCAGCCATCATCGCCGGACGCATCCGTTGGGAAAGAAGAAATTACCGCATACTCTCGGATTTGGTAGGCAACAAACAAGTGCGCAAGCTTTTTCAAAAATAACTCAGGAGTGGCCCACCTTATCCACAGTGTGAGGAATATTCATCTATATCAAGTTTTTGTTTGCAATAAATACCACAAAGTGGTATTTTAAGAAAACGAAAACACAATAGGGGCATGCCACCTAAAATGTACAATTATTTGTCAGAGTACATCGAGCGGCTGCAATCCATGGGCCGGTATACGTTTGCCTGGCCGGAGGTTACGCAGACTCTGGAGCAGTCCG
This sequence comes from Candidatus Zhuqueibacterota bacterium, assembly GCA_963169875.1. Lineage (GTDB taxonomy): Bacteria > Zhuqueibacterota > Zhuqueibacteria > Residuimicrobiales > Residuimicrobiaceae > UBA2214. The sequence goes on along the minus strand of CAUJEL010000075.1, from coordinate 65,867 downwards.
AGTTGGCGCTGAAAAAGTCGCTGCATCGGCTGATCCGCAAAGGCCGTCTGGTGGCGCTGCAACGCGAATTCTACCTCATCGTGCCTCCCGAATATTCTGCCAGAGGGATAATGCCGCCACTGCTGTTTCTGGACGATTATATGTCCCATCTGAACAAACCGTACTATGTCGGGCTGTTGAGCGCTGCAGCCATGCACGGCGCAGCGCATCAGCAGCCGCAAGAATTTTTCATCGTCATTCCAAAACCCGCCAAACGAAGCTTGAAAAAAAAAGGCATCCAGATCAATTTTTTTGTAAAAAGCGATTTTCCTGAAAAGGGTATTATACAAAAAAAGACCGACACGGGTACGGTGCGCCTCTCAAGCCCTGAACTGACAGCCTATGATCTGGTCTATTATCATGAGCGTCTCGGTGGACTGGTCCGTTGTATCTCCGTCCTTGAAGAATTGGCCGAAGGGCTCAATCCACAGCTTCTGGCTGACCTCGCAATCGAAAAATCGGCGCTGGCATCGTGGCAGCGGCTCGGTTATATTCTCGAAAATATTCTTGGAAAACGGGATCTGGCAGATGCTATCCACGGCCGGTTACAGATGCGCATTCGTCATCGTTTTCCAATGGAGCCCAACAAAATCAAAACTGGGTTTTCCTCTGCGAACCGCTGGATGATCATTGAAAACCATAGTGGCGAGGCTGAGTCGTGATCCCGCGCGCAGATATCACCGCCTGGCGCGCCCGGGCGCCCTGGAACAGCAATGAACAAATCGAGCAGGATTTGATTATTTCCCGTGCGCTGGTTTCCTCGCGTCTGATCTCCAGGTTATTGTGATTATTAATCGCCGGATTGAGTACAGTAGAATCAGCCAGTGACAAATGCCCTATTTGAAAAACCTGCTCAATCAGGGCAGATAAAGTTGTCTGTTTCCAATCTTTTGGGTGGCAATGGATGAAGAGAATAGAAACCTATATCGCGCATTACCTTGAACAACGGTTGCAGAGATCTTCCGTGCTGGTGATCTACGATCCCGCCAACCGCTACAATGAAATTGCCGCCGGACTGATCAATGATCATACCCATTTTATCGACGGCTCCACATCCACGATTGCTGGCCGCGAACAAGCCCTCTCGCTCTGGTGCAGGATGGGTCAGACTGACCACGAGCAAGACAGAATGATCATCTATTTACCAGCGCCAAGACCTGTTTCAGAACAGCAGAAACAACAGAATCCCTACCAAATTTTCGCTCTGGGCGGCGGCGAATTCCCGGAATCCGACAGCGAATCGCTTTTTGGCCTGTGCCTGCAGGCGGCGCCGGAACTGCGCGGACCATTCGAAAAGCTGTTTCAACAAGGAGTACCGGACTATGCAACCATCAATCAACTGATCAAAGGCAGCACAAATTGGCCCAAGATCAAAAGCCTTCTCAAGGTCGAATCATCTGCTGAAATTCTCATCGCGCTGCTCTCCCCGGATGCGCAACAGGCGCAGCGATTGACCCGGGATGCCGGATGGCGCGACGAATACAAATCTTTCTGTACTGCCACGTTCTCCTTCACGCCCGCAGATGGGGGCTATGATGAAATAGCCCGGGAATTGTGGCGTTTTACCCTGTTCAGTGAATTTGCCTTTGACCTGCCAGAAGCGCTGCCAACAGGATTGCAGCAAGTCCCCCGGGCCAACGAAGCGGCCCAATCCCTCATCTTTCGCGTCTGTGAAGATTTGCGCGGCAGCGAGCGGCATCAAATGCTCTACATGCAGCGCGCCGAGGAAACGGCCACCGCGCTGCGGCTGGAACAGCACTTGGCGGCGTACAAAAATCTGGGTCATCGCGATACCTTTGCCTTTGAAGAACGCACCTTTTTGCATAGCTTTTGCGAGGCGGTCGCCACTGGGGCCTTTGAAACTTGCGAAGAGATCATAACACACCGGCGCGGTTCGCTATGGGTGCGCCATCTCCCCGAACGGCAACAGCTCTGGATCCTTGCGGAACGGGCGCTGCAGTTGTTGACGCTGACAAATGATCTCGAACCTGAACTGCAAAAAAACCGCCCCGATGCCAATGCGCTGATCTACTTTTATATTTCACGCTTCCGGATTGTCGACCGCGCCTATCGCAACATGGAAGCGGCTGTCATCGAAGTCTATGGCGACCTCCTCTTGCTGGAGGGGGTGATCCAGCAGGCGCGGCAAAACTATGCCAAAACTTCCGAATGGCTGCAGTCCCTTTTCATCGCTGCGGTCGAGAAAGAGGGCTGGCCCGCCAGCGGCCGCTTGCGCAACAGCGAGGTATTTGACAAGATCGTCGCCCCGCTCTTGTCAGAAAACAAACGAACCGCCTTTTTTATGGTGGATGCCCTGCGTTATGAACTGGCTGCCGAACTCGAAAACGAACTGTCGGGCCGATATCAAATCACCCTGGAATCCGCATGTGCCCAATTGCCCACCATCACCGCCGTGGGCATGGCGAGCCTGCTGCCCTTCGCTCAGACCAAAATGGAGATCTCCATTGAAAAGGGCGCCATCATTCCGAGCATCGACGGCCGCATGATCAGGACACCGGCGGATCGGTTTGCATACCTGCAAAGCATCTACGGCGACCGCTGTCTGATGAATGATCTGAATGATCTGTTGGCAGGCCACCGCCTCAAAGTGGAACCCCACAAACAGCTGTGGATCATCAAAACCACCGACATTGACGACATGGGCACCATGAGCCCGTTCGAGGCGCGGCAATTCATCTCCCTGCTTTTGCGCAAGCTCATCGCAGCGATCCATGTCGTCAAACAGCATAAATTCGATCAAGCTGTCGTGGTCACGGATCATGGTTTTATTCTGCTGCACGAGCAGGCCGCGGGAGATGTGGCGGCCAAGCCGCTGGGCGAATGGACGGTCACCAAGGAGCGCTTTCTGCTAGGCACGGGCTCCGGCAATGCAGGCGTCGCCGCTTTCTCACCGCAAGAGGCGGGCATACGCGGGACGTTCAAGACCTATGCCGTGCCCAAAACCTTTGCCGCGTTTTCAAAGGGAAAACCCTACTATCATGGGGGCCTCTCCCTGCAGGAAGCCCTGCTGCCGGTTCTGGTGATTTCACTGGACACTAAAAAAGCCGAGGAAAAGCCACGCCTGGAGATCGCCCTGCAGTATCGCAAGGGCACTTCCCGCAAGATCACCACGCGACGGCCCATGATTGAAGTCTCCATCTTTAGTGATTCCCTGTTTGGCGGTGAAGCGACGTTCCAACTGGAAGCCTTCGCTGGCCAGCGCCAGGTCGGCGAAGCCGCTGCCAGTGAATACATCAATCCGGACACCAACTGGATCACCTTGCAGAGCGGACAAGCCGTGCGCATCTCCCTGCGCATGGAGGAAGACTATCACGGCGCGTTTCAGGTGCGCGCCTTTGATCCCGTGACCCAATTAACCTATGCTACCCTGGATTTGGAAACCGATTATGTGGATTGACACATGGACCCATTAGATGAAAAACTGAATGAAAAGTACGCCGGGCGTGTGGTTCGCAAGGACCTGCTGCACCGGATCAAAAAAGGCACCAACGTCCCATCCTTCGTGCTCGAGTTCCTGTTGGCGCGCTACTGCGCCAGCGATGATGCAGAAGAGATCGAGGCCGGTATCCAGGCGGTGTTCGAAACGTTGGAGAAGAATTACGTGCGCCCGGATGAATTCAACAAGGCGCAGTCCACCGTGCAGCAAAAAGGGCGGCACAAATTCATCGACAAGGTGCATGTCTCTTATAAGGAAAACGAGAAGCGCCACTGGGCGGAAATGGAGAATTTTAATTCGCGCCGCATCGCTATCCCGGATAAATATTATCGCGATAATGACCGGCTGCTGGAGGGCGGCATTTGGGCGGAAGTGGTTGTCGCGCACAACGATATCGATGAAGATGACTATGCTTTTTATATCGAAGACCTGAAGCCCATCCAGCTCTCCCGATTCGATTTTGCCGAGTTCACCAGCGGCCGCGCGGCATTCACCCGCGACGAATGGCTCGACATCCTCATGCGCTCCATCGGCCTCGAACCCGCCAGGATGTCGCAGCGACTGAAATTTCATTTTCTCGCCCGGCTCTTTCCCCTGGTGGAGTCCAACTACAACTTTATCGAACTGGGTCCACGCGGCACCGGCAAATCCTATGTCTACAGCGAATTTTCACCCTACTCTACACTGGTCAGTCAGGCGAGCACGCCGACGCTCTTTTACAACAATGCCCGACACAAGGTGGGACTGGTGGGGTATTGGGATACCATTGCCTTTGATGAAGTGGGACGGGTGCGGCTCAAGGATCCTGACACCGTAGAGGTGATGAAAAATTACATGGCCAACGGACGCTTTTCGCGCGGCGTCGAAGTCATCGCCAATGCCAGTTTCGCATTCGTCGGCAACATCGATTTTTCCGTGGAACAATTGGTGCATTCCCCCAAACACGATCTGTTTGTCAGCCTGCCCAGGGAATTCGACCTAGCGCTTCTGGACCGCTTTTATCACTATTTGCCCGGCTGGGAAATCCCGAAAAACAGCAGCAGCTCTCTAACCGATGCCTATGGTTTCATCACCGATTATCTCGCCGAGGCTTTTCATCATCTTTCCAAGAGCAACCGCTATGATTACGTCAAGAGTCACTGCAAATTTGGCGCCTCGGTAGAAGGCCGGGATGAGAAGGGCGTCATCAAGACAGTTGCCGCGCTACTGAAATTGCTGCATCCATCCGGAGAGCCCACGACATCGGAGCTTGAAGAGTACATGGCGTTTGCATTGGAAGGACGGCGCCGCGTCAAGGAACAGCTCAACAAACGCAAGCCGGATGAGGAATATGAAAAGATCAACCTTTCCTATATCAACGGGAAGGGCGAAGAGATCGTGGTCTGGTGCCCTGAATCAAAATCCGCCAGGGCGACACAGGAGCCGGTGCGGCAAAAGCTGGACATCGGCACAGAGGTGCTTCCCTTGACGTACACCGGCGAGGAGTCGGATGCGAATGTGCCCTTGACGATTATCAGCGAAAATGATCCGGAATTAAAAGAGCAGCATTATACCATCTACTATGGCGAGAAGGGCTATTCGTACGACCGCATATTTGCCCCTTACATCAAAAGCGCCAAAAAGATCAAGGTCGAAGATCCCTATGTGCGCATGCCCTATCAGATTCAAAACTTTTTGCGGTTTTGCGAGCTGGTTGTCACCAAAAGCCGCGTCAACGAAATCGATCTGATAACCGGATTTGACGATGAAGCGCAGCGGGCGGAAATAGGCGCCAAATTGCTCATCCTCCAGGGAAGCTTGGCGGAACACGGCGTGAAATTCACCTTTTCATTCCGCGACAGTCTGCATGATCGTGAAGTGACGCTGGATACGGGCTGGGTGATCAAAATCGGCCGCGGCCTGGATTATTTCCAAAAACCCGATGACTGGTACAGCATCGGCAGCCTGGACCTGGATCTGCGGCCTTGCCTGGAGACCAAGGTGGATATTTATAAAACAGAAAGTTTAATAACTGCGAGGTAGCCGTGAGGTGTAGTCCACCTTTGATGTGGACTACACCTTGGTTCCTATCTCAAATCCATAGATGTAGTCCATCTTCAAGGTGGGCTCATCAAATAGCATCTGCGTTCTTATTTTGCAGGGGAGGTACTCATGTTTAAAACAAATAAAAATAAAAATTCAGCAAACTCTACAAAGTTAATGCTATATGTTATGGGAGCTCTATTGGTAATTGGCCTAATATCTTCACGGAAATCCGATTCAAATCATAGTGACCAAAGTTCAAGTTCTACACCAATTGTTACTGATACTAAGCAAGGAGAAACCGAGAATCAAAAGGCTTCGAGTACGAAAACTACCGCACCAGTCACTAACAAAAATAAAAATAATGAATCAACAAAATGGACACAAGCTTGTGGACATATATATACTGGTGTAAAAATCTATTACGGATCCGATAATAATAATTTTTATGTAGGAAAAGTATTAGGGGGCAATGAACGGTATACCGATCCCTTCACTGGAGAAAAATTCAGGGGGGTGAAGCTGCTGATGAAAAGTGGCAGGACGGAGTGGAAAAAACGAAGTGCTATCTGTTCAGACAGTAACTGGATAGTAAAGGGAGATGACCCAGCTCTAAAAATTGCTGCCTGGACGAATTATGATTATTAGTGAGTATGCTTAAGGATGAACCCTTTGAGGTGTACGACATTTAGTACTGGTTGATCCTGTTTGCTCGTCCAAATCCTTAAAATCATTCAGCTACCGTCTTTTTAATTTTTTCGACTGACTAATTTAACAGCAGCTGTTAGATAATCTAACAGTGACTGTTAAATAATTCCTCCTGGAAAGATATTGCCAAGGAGTACCTTATCGCCATTGATCATTCTGAATGGCCAACAACCTGATCTTTTTCTCATAGTGCGGTTAAAACAAACTCTAAGCGGATACCCACAAACCTATGGTCTATTTTTCCTTCATCGGCAACCACGATACCCTGGCGCCCCGGCCCGAGGGACTGGGTGCCGCAGCCAACATTTTTCTCAGATATAAAGAAGAGATCGATCAGGTCTTTTTGTTCATCAATCAGACCCATCACGACTCCGGCGCCGACTATCTTGACATCGCCCGGCAGAACAGCCGCTTCATGACCGCCGAAAAACCCGAGGCGGAGATCGAAGTGGTGACGCTGCGCGCCGCCAATCCCGTGGATTTCGATCTCGTCTATCCCGCCATGCTCGACCAGGTGCTGGAAATTCTCGATCAGCACCATCTCCAGGATGCAGCCAAGGTGGTCAACATCACCTCCGGCACGCCCACCATGACCACCTGCTGGGTGCTGCTGGAACGCGCCGGCGTGCTGGCCAACGCCCGCCTGGTGCAGGCCTTCGAGGCCCGCTACGCCCGCCGCCGCGGCCAATCCACCCGCGAGGTCCATTTCGCCATCGACGATTTTCCGCACATCCAGGCGCCGGCCGCCCTCAAACGCCAGCTCACCCTGCTCCACCGCGAAAACCAGCGCCTCTCGGACCAGGTGCACGGCGCCGAACTGGACGAGAAAATCCCCGAACTCATCGGACAGTCGCGGTCGATCCGCGACATCAAAGAGCAGATTCTCCTCGATATAAACGCCAACACCCATGTGCTCATCACCGGCGAGCGCGGCACCGGCAAACAGGTCGTGGCCGAGGCGATCTGGCGCCTCTATCACAGCGCAAACGACCCGGCGCTGGTCACCTTCGACTGCGGCGCCTTCAGCCGCGAACTCATCGCCGCCGAGCTCTTTGGCTATAAAAAAGGCGCCTTCACCGGCGCAACGCACGATAACCCGGGCATCATCCGTCAGTGCCGCGGCCGCATCCTCTTCCTCGACGAGATCGGCAATCTGCCCCTGGCCGGTCAGAACGCCCTGCTGCGCTTCATCAACGACGGCGAAATCCGCAGCATCGGCGCCTTTGAGGTGGAACGCAGTGACGCCCGCATCATCGCCGCCACCAACAAAGAGATCCATGATGCCGAAATCTTCGCCCAGGACCTCAAGGACCGCTTCGATGAGTGCCTGACGCTGCCGCCCCTGCGGGAGCGGCGCGAGGATATCCCGCGCCTGGTACAGTATTTTCTCAGCGTCTATGCCAAAAAGTACGAATTGACCAGCCCCCTCATCCTCGACGATAAAATTGTCGACAAACTGAGCGCCCACGCCTGGCCCGGCAACGTCCGCGAACTGGAAAAATGGATCAGCCGCATCTGCCGCCGCTGTAAAGGCGGGACAGTGACGCTGAAAGACCTGCCGGAACGCCTCATCACCGATCTCACCCGGGAGGAGGACGACCTCCTGCTGCCGGACCTGCCGCTGCCCATCCCCCTGGAGGCCTATGTCGAAAAAATCCGCGACAAGGCGCGTCAGCACAGTGGCGGCAGCAGCGCCAACGTCGACCGCTTGCTGCAGCAACCCATCGGCACGGAACGACAGCGCCAGTTCCGCAAAAAACGCCGCTGAATCCATTCCACATACAAGATCAATAGACCCTCTTGCAAAATCAGGAACCATCCGCAGGAGTCTCTCGATCAACCATCCTGGCAACCTCTACGAATCAATCAGCCACGGCGCGTTACGTTCGTAACGCGCTTTCGTTTTTTATGCGATGAACACCTGCAAACATTTGAGCTAACTTTAGTATTTTACAGTTGGCACGTTTTTGGGGACATACAGGATGATAGCGCATAATTGGCTGCGCGCCATCTCTGTGCACAAAGCGCCGTCGATCCTGGTAGATCCAGAGCATTGAGGGGCAGGACAACAACCTGAAAAGCAGGATGCAAATTATTTCGTCGTACACATTGAAAGCCCGGTTTTCGTATTTGCAGGTTCGGGGGAACGTGCAAACGGAATGGGGGGCCGGGCTTAAAGTTTAACAGCCATACTGTCCACCCATGGGAATTGGGGGATGCATCATTATTTGCCAAACCACTGCAAAACCAGGGATCAAGCCTTTTTGACGGGCGCCTGCATCAAATTAGGATGAATTTTTCGTGGGCCGGTTGAATCGGCGCCATAAAACACAGTAACTATCAAGGTCCCTGACTTGTTTTTGACGACAACAATATCACCATGACGGAGGAACAAGTACCGATGAAACGACAGATGTTTTTGGCCCTGGCAGGCGTGATCATGCTGTTGGCTGGCTGCGCCAGACAATCGCAACTGGTGCGCTGGGATGCGCAGCGAATCGAATCGACAAACGCCCGGGAGCCCTATACATTATGGGAAAACGGAACGCAGTGATGTAAGACCTCGACCACGGAGCTGCAAGTCTACATCTCGGGATTTGTGACCGCCAAATACCTGGCAATTGCCTTCACACTGGAGAACACCTCGCAGCGGATTCTCCACTTTTATCCGCAAGAGTGTATGGTTGTCCAGGCCGACGGCGAAGAGTCCCAGGAAACTTATCCAGTCCGGCCGGCAACGGTGGACAAGGCCACGCGCGATTACCTCGCCGGTTCCACCTTTCTCAGTTTTCTCAATCTGGCCCTGACCGGGGATGAATCGACGAGCCGGCGCATCGAACATGATCAGCGCGCCGTCGTATACGCCAACGAACAATTCAAGACCGATCTGTCGAAGAACCATACGCTTTTCCCGGGTGCCATTTACTCCGGCATTCTGTTTTTCCCGGTGTCAAGCAGTTCATATGGTTCGTCCAACGTGGACACGGACAATCCTTTTGTGGTTCATATCAAAACGGGAGAAAATGCCATTGTGGTGCGGGGACGCGTGCCCGCCAGCGATTTGTACGATGGGATGGAATCAGAAGAGGATATCCGGCAGATCAATTTCTGGGAATCAGAACCAGAAGCCCCGCCTGCGCCGCTTCATTAAGGGGCAGGTAAATTAATCCATTAAATATCATAAGGGAAGAATCCGGGTTCTGCAAGTCCCGCCATCAAGCATAAAATCATTTGCCCAGGAGTTACTTGAGATATTCTTTGAAACAGAATCCGGAAAAAAAATCAAACTTCTGACACGTCAATACCCGCTATTTTTAATAGATGCTTAAGCAATCCAATTTTGAGTGGTTGATTTCCATGAACCGGGACAGATATTCTTTCCGTGTGACCACTTTTCATCAAGATGTGATGGCTGCCGTGAATTCTGATTACTTGCCAACCAGCGTTTTCCAGTATACGGATCAATTCTTTCCCGGATATGGGCTTCATACAGCAATTTCCAATATCCTGGTGTTCTCGGTTTTTGGAAAATCCATCATATCGATGGATAGACAGCCTTCAACGGCTTCATACAAATTTTCTAACAGCTCCTCAAAGGATTCACCTTGAGTAGAACATCCTGGAATAGATGGCACCTCTGCCCAGTAACCACCTTCCTCAGCCTGGTGGATAATGACCTTTAATTTCATATAGTTATCCTAACCGTTAAGATTATCAAGTCTCAATGTAATATATAACTTATTGCAGGAAAATGCAATTTGATTTTCAATTGGCAAAGAATCGAGCTATTAGCACATTGAAATATGGTAATAGATGTCCACTTTAGGTCATCTGGTCTTGTCGGGGAAATAACTATTTTGCTCCGGCCTCGTATTTTTTGATCACCAGATACTTCAACGTATCCGCGCCGGCATTGCGGATGCCATGCAGACGATTCGGGGGACAATAAAAACTGGTATAGGGCGCTCCCTGCGCCGTTGAATCATCCAAAATAAATTCCGCTTTTCCCTGCAAAACGAAAAAGAACTCGTCCTCCGCATGCTGGTGCGGCGCATGCGTGGCCTGATTGGGCGCCACGGCGCTCAGCTTTAACGTCCTGCCATCGAGAAAATCCTTGTCCACGAACCAGAACTGGTAACCCACTTTGGTCGGGATAACTTCATCCATACGGAAAGAAGTGACACAGTTTTGTATTGTCAGCATCGGTACGGTAGCAGCCGTTGAATCCGCCTTTTCTTGAGCCCAAGTATGTCCATTGAAAACCATGCCGATCCCTAATATCCAAAACCAGCCAGCACGTAACGCCATGATCGCTCCTCATTGAAAATAATGACCCTGTTTTATTAATACATCAATTGAGCGATTGCCACAACCTTGCGAAGGTTGTGAACCTTCGCGAGGTTGCCCTTTTGCACCAATCGCTTAGTTTGCGTAATATATATCAATAAATCACCATGTCATATCACTTTTTCGCTGGACGCAGGTCGCCTGCAGCACTATCAATTCTGATGCATCGTCGGCCGTAGACCTGTTATTTTCCGCTTTCACCCTTCAAAAAAAGGCTTCCTGCGATATATTCGCAGAAAGCCTTTCAAATGATCCTTCAACCATGGATCGAGAGTAAATATGCAAAAGCTTGCCTATTTTTGTTTTTGCACCATTTCATTGAGTTTCTCGATCTGTTTCTGCTGGGCTTGCACCACTTTGGTCAACACAGCCACAATATCCATGGGGCTGAGCCCTTTGCGGTCTTTGGAAGCCACCAGCTCTGGCACATCTTCAGCGATAAATCCTGCATTTACGTCTCCAGGGTCCGCAATATAATTATACTTGACAGGATTCAAATTCATGACCGTTTGCAGAGCCTCGGACTCGGAAATATCATCAATGTTCTCCTTATAAGCCCGACTTGAGGCATTCGTCCATACACCTCCAACTGTGCAGGTAGCACCGGAACCTACATAGAGGGATTTATCTTCTTTGACCTGAAAAAGTAATTTCCAGTTCGGGGAGCCGATGACATCACTGTTGCAGGCGAAGGTGATGGCGCCGTTGGCGTCAGCGATGGTGTTGTCGGTATCGGAAGTGATATGTAAATTTTGCGTCGAATTGAATCTGACATACTGATTACCGGCATGGATCGTTGCAGTAACCGGATTTGGGTCTATGTATTTTCCGGTCACCTGAATCGACGCAAAATCATCATCATCTCGTACGTGCAGATCTGCCTGCGGCGCCGTGGTGCCAATGCCCAACTTGCCTTCCAGATAGCTTTTGGCGGCACCATTAATCCCACCAAATCCATAGATGAGATAATCATCGTCACCTACACGGCCATTGGCGAGGCGCAGCGCATATGTTTTATACCCGGTTGGAAAAGATGGGTCATTACTATCGTTGTGAATGGTTCCAGATAAGGCAGTGATCAGTTTGGGGGCATAATTATTCTGCTGGGCGATGCTGCCGGATGCAATCCATTTCTGGGCGCCGGTGATGTTCTTGTCCAGTAGTATGCCATGTATGGCCAGCCGGTGGCCGGTATTGAGTGTGGTGGATCGCGTGGATGAGGTGACACCGATCAAGGACTCCCATTGCCCGGCATCCGCATCCGTGATATCGCCTCTGTAGGTGAACAGACCGGTTTGCGAATAAGTGCCGGTGTAATAAGGCAGCTCCTTGTTGCCGCTGGTCCTGATTTCCAGCGCTGCCTGGGGGGTTGCCGTGCCGATGCCCGCCACACCCATATGATAAATCAGAGCGTTGTTGGCGGCGCCCTGGGGCAGCCAATCATTATCATAGCCGGTGTTGGCGTCCGCGCCTGGCTCCCAACTCGAGTTGGTTGCATTCCATTTGAGGACCTGGTTCGCGGCAGGCGCTGTATTGGCAACCGCATAGCCTTGCAGTTTATTGGCATTCCACAAGGCCTCGCTGGTCCTTGCATTCAGTGTAAGATCGCTGGTGGTTCCGCCGCCGGACAATCCTGTCCCCGCGGTCACACTGCGAACATCACCTGTTATATCCAGTGTCCCGTTCTCAGCACGAAAATAGAGTCTGCTGTCTGTCGAACCGCCGCTGTGCCAGATATCACCGCTATTGGGCGACGCCGGTGCCGTGCCGATGCGCAAGCGCAGCGGCGCGAGACTGGCAGTCGAACCTGTCACATCCACTTTGGCCGTGGAAGCGGAACTATGGCCCACGCGAACATTGCCGGTATGATAGATTTCGGCATCATTTGCCGCGCCCTGCGGCAGCCAGTCCAGATCCGCGCTGCCGCTGCCGGTCGCATCCGGCTGCCAGCTCACTGCACCCGAGCCGTTGGTCTTGAGCACGTAGCCACTTGTGCCATCAACAGTCGGCAGGCTGTAGCGGCCATTGATGTTCAGGTGATCCAGACGCGTAGACCCCGCAGCATACAAACGGTATGTCAACGGATCTGTAACCCCAAGGCCCAACCCGCTGCTGGTCAAGCGGGCGCTCTCAACCCAGGCATTGGATGGATTTTTTACGGACAGCGCCAGATAACCATAGCTTTCAGTCCCGGTACTGGAGCTGACCTTGCCAGCCATGAGCGAGGCGGCTTCATAGCCAGTCGGATCATTGAACTGTACATGCGCCTCGGTGGGGAGTGCCGTTACCGCGACGCCGCCTGCGACGTGTGGATAGGTATCCTCGATGGATTGGATGGTCAATTTTGCCACAGGCGTCGCAGTTCCAACGCCCATACTGCCTCTTTCGGTGATTCGGACGACTTCAGTCTGCACACTGTTTTTCACGATCATCTGCGCCGTCGCTGGTAGAAAAAGTGCAAATAGCAGACAAAGACCTGTAAGATTGAAGAACCTGCTCATCGTTATACCCCTTAAAGTTAGTAGAATTAAAATACCTTTCACTGGACACCTTTCGCAATTTATATGCCATCATCAAGGATTCTGACGGATTTTTTCTATTCACTTAATATTAAAGAGTTAGCCTGTTTATTGCTGATATATATCTATCCTGGAAATAAACTACTTGGTTATTTAACCTGAATATTGTCAAATCACCAGATAATAAAACCAATGGACTTCCGGTCTGATTGCCATCGTCCTGAGACAATTTTTCAGATTCCATCCTGTGCGAGTCAAGGCCAAGTCCACTGATATCCAAATTGAGCATGGGTGCACAAAAGGTAACCTTGCCAAGGTTGGAAACCTTCGCAAGGTTAAGGCAATCGCTCAGTTTAGGTGATAATAAAAGTTGCATTACTCTGTGACAATGATTATCATACTGGGAAGACAATTCTGATTCTGCACACTATCCATTCAAATATGGATGTTTCCCTGTTTTTTCATAAAGCCTGAGAGTCGAGTCATGAAAAATCAGCTTGCGCCTATCTTTTGCATGATCCTGTGTCTGACGATACCTCTGCAGGCCACGCTCTACGAAGTCGGCCCCGGCAAACCCTACACAGCCATCGGCCAGGTGCCACTGGAATCTCTCGCCGCCGGCGATATCGTTCGCATCTATTGGCAGGCGGCACCCTACAAAGAGAAATGGGTCATCGGCGCCTCCGGCACTGCGACACAGCCGGTCATTTTCGAGGGCGTGGCCAACGCCAGCGGCGTTCTGCCGGTCATCGACGGCGAAGGCGCGGTGACGCGGCTGGCGCTGGACTATTGGAACGAAGGCCGCAGCGTTATCAAGGTCGGCGGCGCCTCCATCCCGGCCACGGCGCCCAGTTATATCATCATCCGCAATCTCAATATCCAATCTGGCCGGGCGCCCTACACCTTCAGCGATGATGCGGGCAATCCTGGTTCCTACACCAACAACGCCGCCTCCATCCACATCGAAACCGGCGACCATATCACCATCGAAAACTGCATCATCCACAACAGCGGCAACGGCATCTTCGCCGGCCACGGCTCCTCCGATATCACCATCCAGGGCTGCCATATTTACGACAACGGCATCGGCAGCTCCATCTATGAGCACAACACCTATACCGAAACCGCGGGCATCCTCTACCAGTACAATCATTTCGGCCCCCTGCGCACTGGCTGCCTCGGCAACAATCTCAAGGATCGCTCCGCCGGCACGGTGATTCGCTACAACTGGATCGAATCGGGCAACCGCCAGCTCGATCTGGTGGAAACCGATTATTCCGATCTCCGTGACCGCCCCGACTACGATTCGACCTTTGTCTATGGCAACCTCCTCATCGAACACGACGGCGACGGCAACGCGCAGATTCTCCATTTCGGCGGCGACGGCGGCGACACGCCCATGTACCGCGAAAATCTTTATTTCTACCACAACACTGTGGTCTCGACGCGCACCGGCAACACCACCCTGATGCGCCTTTCCACCAACAGCCAGAGCGCCGACTGCCGCAACAACATCATCTATGTCGCCATCGAAGGCTCGCGGCTGGCCATGCTCGATGCCACCGGACAGCTCACCCTGCGATCCAACTATTTCAAACCGGGCTGGCGCAACACCCACAGCACCCTCGATCCCGGCGCGAGCATCACCGTGGACGTGCCCAACATCGAAGCCGCCGCGCCTGGATTTGTCAACGAGGCGACACAGGATTTTCACCTGACTGAAGGATCGGTCTGCCTGCTGCAATCCTCCGCGCTCACGGGTTTTCTCGCCCGGCGCCAGCCGCTACTGCAATATGTACAGCACCAAACCACCGAATCAAGATCAGCGGACGATGATCTCGGCGCCTGTGATTTCAAAGCCCTGAAATTAGATCTGCACGCTCTGCTGCAAGGATTCTATGCCACCACCTCCCATGCCATGACCACAACCCTGCAGCCGCTGCTGCCGTTGACTTCACCCTATGCGGCCTCTCCCAGAACCATCGCCAGTCTGCCCGCAACCATGACTGATTGGCTGCTGGTCTCTCTAAATACCAGTCTGGGTAGCGCTCCGGTCGCCCAGCGCGCCTTTCTCCTGCTGCAGGACGGCCAGGCGCTCGATTTCGATCAATACGGCAGCACCCGCACTACACTGCTCTTTCCCGGTTTATCAGAAAACGATTATTATGTGGCCGTGGATCACCGCAACCATGTAGAGGTGGCCAGCGCCGCTCCCCAGCCGCTGTCACAGAGCAGCACGCTCAGCTATGATTTTTCCGCAACCAGCGACCGCTATTATGGCGGATCCGCAGCCGCAAAAGAAGTGGAACCGGGCGTCTGGGCCTTGTGGGCCGGCGATTGCACCCGCGACGGCCTGGTGACGACGCGGGATTATGTGCAATGGTATAATGCGCTGAGGGCAAGCAGCAATGGCTATAACAGTGGAGCAGATCTGACGGGCGATGCCACTGTGAATCTTTCCGATTATATCCTGTGGCGGTCGAATGCACAAATGGGATCAGGAAAAATGTTCTAGCAGATCTCAAAATCGGGCCGCCAGGAGCGCGCCATAACCAGCGTTCATTGAACTTGAATGAGTTGCCAAACGCGCAGAGACATGCCATATAGCATTCCAGGAGCCTTAAAACCTCTGTTATCATATATCAATGCTACTAAGGCTGTTTTACGCCGTTTTTATACTTAAAATTATTTTGCTCCCACCCCTTTTTGAATGCCCTGAACTGCCAGCCGGTCTTCTTGTTTCATCCATTTCACTTGATTTTCAGATCTTGTTTGACTACTTTACCTTCAGATTTTAAAACATCAGCGGTACAAGACCTGGCGCTCGTATGACGAGGAGGCAGCCGGGATTGAGACCACACAAGGTGTTTTCCCGGGCCTGTGTCCCCCCCGGTAAGCCTCTATTTTCAGTCAATGACGCACAGTGGCCTGATGATGCCGTTTGTTCACGGACGATGGCCTCACGGTTTGTTCATGATGCGGGGATCGCATCATATTTTCACGATCGGATGACGATGGATCTGGAACAGAGCAGAATGGAGCGGTTGATTCATCAACTTGTGCACCTTTGTGAAGGGACCTCGTCCGCCGGGGAGGAAGAGTGCCTGCTGCGCGCCTGCCTCAGCCTGTCATCGCAGTATTTGCAAATTATGGAGCATCGCGGCCGGCATGTTCGTGAAACAAAACGCATGATCGAGTTCGAGCTGCTCGCCTCCGACTGCCTCGCCGAATTATTTCAACGGGATTCGACGGGCCGATATCCACGACTGCAGAGTTATTTTCTGCCTCTCTTTCAGGCCCGGCAAACGCCCGAGGTCATCTACGGTGCACTGATGCGGCTTCTCATCGGTGAAACACAACACCAGATTTCCCGTATTTTTCGCCAACGCGACCCGGAAGGCGCCAAATTATGGCGGACAACACTGCGTGCAGTCCGGAAAAATCAACGTCTGAAAGTGATCAGGGAGGTGGATGGCTATTATTTGATCCAGCGCGACGCCGGGTCAGCTTCCTGCAGCCGGGTGGGCGCAGAACTCATCAGAAAGGCCCTGACGCCCATCCTGCTTCAGCACCTGCCACTTGACCAGTCGATTGAACAACTCGTCGTCCTCTTGACACGGCAGTCAGGGCGTCCCGTATGCATGCCACTTTCTGATATCGTCGCTGTTATTCGCGTCCACCGCCAGAACGCCGAAGACAGGGTGGCATTCGAGGTGCAGGAATCCACGCCAGAGTGGCCAGCCTATGAGCATCTGATCCATCAAACACTGCTCCATATCCGGGATATCATCCTGAAAAAATACGTCGATGCAGAGAAACTGTCCCTCGAGGAAGCGCTCGCTCTCTTTTCAGCCCTTTCAGCCTGGAGCCAGTCACTTTTCGAGGATCCCGGAAATTTCAGCAGCAAGGAACTTGTTGCGGCCCATTGGCCGCCCGGCCTGTCCATGGCCAATCCGGACAAGATTTTTTCCATTTTTGATTACCTCGTGCGTATTTTTCGTCAGGAAATGAAAAATAAAACAGCCAAAAATTTCTGAAACCAGGATCGATGCGACTTATACTGTATGGCATGAGAAAGTCTGCAAGGTAAAGCATGAAATGTTTCAGCGAACAACAACTGGAGCAACTCGTCTGGGGGAACACCGGGCTGGGCGAAGAAAAGCGCAAGCACCTCTTCGACTGCGACCGCTGTCGTGAACGCTATCTGGTGTTGGCGACGTTGCACAGGGCCATGCTTCACCCTCAGTCAGATTCTCCACGCCTGACGAATGATGTCACTCTAACAGAGCGGACGGATGCTCCACTCCTGTTGGCGCCGGTTCGTCCCTCGGGGGTGGAGAACATTGTTTCGCATCGGCTGGCTGCCCGCGGGGAACAGCCAGCCGAACTATATGCGGTCTCCAGCTTTTCCAATCCGGATATGGGGATCGTCGGCCGGCTGCTATTCAATCGCCAGAGTCACCATCTCAGGCTGTTTCTCATCGCTCAATCGGGGGAGGTTCCACACGGGTGCAAAGTGGTACTCACCGAAGGAGGCCTGACCGGCATCGTCGACAATAAAGGATGCGTCGACTTTGGCACCCAGCCGGAATCCCGTTTCAAGGCACTCGAAATCATCAATCCGCGGGGAGTGTACGATTTCTCTCTGGCGCCCTCGCGGTCGCCGCAAAAATCCAGAATCGACAGGTTTGCGCTGGCGGAGCATACGCAAGGAAGAATCGAGGTGACGATTGATCGCAGTGAAACCGGGGTGCGTTACCTGGTCACTGTGGCGAAAGCAGATCCCGCATCTGCATCAACCGATTGGGAAGTGGTTGGCATCACGGACAGGCGAATCATTTCCTCCACAACCCGCGATGGTCTGACTTTGCTGGAGATCGCCGTGGATGAAGAAATGCTCAGGATCTGTATCTATTGAGGACCACGAATGTGTGCGCGCACGCGCTCATGGAGTTGGAAGGCGAGGCCATCCAACTCGCCGATTATCTTCACAGTGAGGCCTCCCTCGAAAGCAAACGAAGCCGATTCTTTCAATTTTGCCAAAATCTGACGCAAATCGCCGAGCAACCGGCCGTCTGTTCCTATTATCTGCAGTTCGCGCCCTTCCTGCCACTCATGTCCCAGGAGTTGATCGGATCCTGTCGCGACCCCGAGGAGTTATGCGCCTGGCTGGACGTGATACAGGTTTTCAAGGATCAAGCCCCCGAGCATTTATCTGCTATCGTTCCTGCAGAGCATGACATACGCCTCGCCGCCATCCTCAGTTCTTTTTACGCAGCTGATTTCCACCGCGCCTCCGGCCTCATGGGCATCACTGACGATGCCGGTACGGCGCTACCTGCTGCCCGGCTGGATGCCGCCCGGTATCTGATCCGGAAGGCACCGCAACCTCTGCAAGTGGCATTGGACCCTGTGATCCGGGAGTGGGAAGCGCGCACCGCTTCGTTTCCGGACAACTGTGCCAGCGTCGTGCTTGTCGACAGCAATACCATCCCCACCATCAGCCGGAACCCGCAGGGAATTGTTCTTTCTCTGCACGCCGAAGCACGTGAACGGCCGGACGACGCGGATGCTGATTTTTGTTTGATCAACAATCAAACCACGCCGGGACATTATTCGCTGTACTGGACCATGACGGATGGCCTTCTTGCCGCCAGGGCGCATATGGCGCCGGGAACCGCCCGCTCGTTCTATACGGTTCATTTTTCGCTTGCGGAAAAATCGGCCGAAGTGAGCGGATCTTCAATGGGATTGGCAGCAGCCTTGCTGGCCTGGGTAACCACTCGAAATCGCCATTACCGCTCCGCGCTGGTCTCTCTGGCCGCTACGGCGGCGATCACCGGCGGCATTCGCGCGGATGGCACGATTACCGCTGTGGACAGTCTGACCCTCGGCGCCAAAATCAGCGCTGCTTTCTTCTCGCCTGTCGAACGTCTCTTCCTGCCCGCAGCCAACCTGGCCCTGGCGACTGCGGAGCTGGCCAAACTTGAGGAGCGTTATCCCGATCGCCACCTCTCCCTCCAGCCATTGAGGAGCTTTGGCGAAGCGCTGCAGGATCGCAACCTGGTGCAGGGAAAGCAGCCTTCCTTATTCGCGCGCGCAGTCGCAGCGCTGCAACGGTCGCGTCACAAATGGTTGTTCGCGATTCTGGCCTCTGCTGCCGGGCTGGCGCTGCTTGTCATGCTCACGCCCGCGCTGCAGTGGTGGTCTGACCGGACACCAGCCCGATGGCAAATCATCGAACATAGTCTGGTAGTGCAAAACAAGGCTGGAGAAAAGATCTGGAGCCACCGCTTTGATTTCCCGATCAGCCCTGAAGCCTACGCCGCACCTGACCATGGAAATATTCTGATTGACGACCTCGATCAGGATGGCAGAATGGAGACGCTGATCGGGATCTCAGAATTAAACGCTCTGGAGCAAAGCGGAACGTTGTATGGATTTGACGATAAAGGCGATCCACTGTGGCCGCCGGTCAAACTGGGCATGCCCCTCAGAACCCTTTCCGGGGAAGAGATTGAAGATCGCTACCTGTCGGGCCCAATCATCACGGCCCCGATCATACCCGGCCATCCCAAAATGATCCTCTGCACCGTTGGTTCGCTCAAGACGTTTGCTTCCCGGCTTGCGCTGATCGACCACAAAGGCATCGTGCGCGGTTCCTATTGGAATTCAGGTCATATCGTATTCTACAACACCAGCGATTATGATGGCGATGGGCGGCTCGAAATCGCCGCCGGTATGTACGGCAATGAAGAGGGGCAGGCGCGGCTGGCTGTTTTCGCTCCTGACGATATGCAGGGCGCGTCTCCGCAAAGCCTGCCCGCTTACACACTCGCGGGCATACCACCGGCGAATCATCTCCGGCTCTTCCGGTTTCCCAAATCGCCTTTTTGGGAAAAAGGGGTTTATCGCGATGTAGTGTCCAGGATTGAATTGTGGGGGAATCACGTTCGTGTTGACATTGCCAATCATGGCATTTTGAAAGAAGTTGCAGGCGGGATGGATACGTATATCATTTATTTTTATGTTTTTTCGACGCAAATGGAACCGGTTGCCCTGGAAAATCTGCCCGACTACTTTCTGAGCCGCTTTCGTGATATCTTTGGCAAAAGTTTCAGCCCTGCTGATCGGGAAAAAATAGCGTCTGTAGAGTCCTGGGACGGTGCTGTCTGGCAGCAAATTCGCCTCGAAACAGCAAGCCCGGTTCGCTGACAGCCCAGGCTTCCCGATCCCGCTCGCCTCTTTTTTCTGTCATTCCCCATTCTTCGTTTAGCCTGATCACCGTTCAGCGCCCCTCTTGCTCCCTGATGAAAGCATTCATACCCCCATATCTCATCCGTCCATTTTTTGTCCCATGATTTAAGACCGTATGACGAATCATACAAGTCGGTTCATGGCTTTGCCGCACCGCGTATCGAAATTGGCGTGCTCCGTCATTCTGGTACTATGACGTCGGCTTCCGGGTGGCCTCGTCGCACCCGCAATAGTGCTGCAGGTTTCTTCCTGTTTTTGGCTCATCGATAAGCCCCTGCAAAAAAGCCTTCTGCGAAAATCCGCGCAGAATGCTTTTATTGATCGAGCCGCCTCAATTCTGAACAACATTTCCGGATGCGGGCGTGGCTCTGCTTAACGGCTGCTGAGGAACGACTCCCGCCCCACCATTCAATCGTGTGAAAAATGCCAATTGCCAATCCCTTCCTCTCCCTCCCAAAAATCATATTTGAATCAGGTGCGAATAATCGTATATTGTTGCCATAACTCAAGGATACCTTCAAACGGTTGAAAGAAAATACCATGCTTCGCCTGAAAACCGCCATCGGTTGCCTGTTATTTTTGGCTGCGGCAGCCGCGCCATCTCACGCCGGAATACGCAAACAAGACCTGAAAAACCGCGCGCCCTTATATAGACCCGTTCCCAATGTAGTCGCCCTGGCGATCCGGGATTACCAGCCTTCGGCTTCGTCCCTGCAACGCTCAGGTCTGGCCGCGCTGGATGCGCAGCTCCAGTCCCTGAACATCCATGAACTGGAACAGGCCTTCCCGGCGCAGCAAAACACGTTGCAGAAAAACAGCGCCCGCGCCGGAGTGGATAATATTTTTTACGCCCACTACAGCGGCTCCAGGCCTCCCGAAGAAGTGGCGGCCGAACTGGCCAAAAATCCCGCGATTGAATTCGCCGAAGCCAGATATTATGGCCGTCTTAATGCCCAGCCCAATGATCCCCTGGTCTCTCAGCAGTATTATCTGCGCAGGACATTCCTGCCCCAGGCCTGGGCTCTGGTCACCTGGACGCAATGCCCGGTGGTGATCGCCATCATCGACAATGGCACGGACATCACTCATCCGGATCTTCAGGCCAATCTCTGGACCAATCCCGGCGAAATCGCGGACAACGGCATGGACGATGATCAAAACGGCTTGATCGATGATGTGCACGGCTGGAACTATGCCGACAACAGCAACCATGTAACGCCCTATTTCCGCGGCACCTACTACAGCAGCCACGGAACCCATACCGCCGGAGTGGCCTGCGCCGTGGCTGACAATGGACTCGGCATTGCCGGCGCCAGCTGGAACGCCCGTTTCATGCCGCTCAATGCCGGTTCAACAACCACCGACGGAGAGGTGAATGCTATCGCTTCGGACCGGGCCATGATCTATGCAGTCGAACAAGGCGCTGATGTGATCAACTGCAGTTTCAGCGGGCCTTTTTCCAATACATCCAAACGCATTGTTGAATATGCGGCTGCTCAAGGTGCCGCCGTTGTCGCCGCAGCCGGAAACGGCCCCGGCAGCGCCGATGACAGTTATCCAGCTGCTTTCAAAAGCGTTCTCTCGGTCGCCAACACGGACAGCTCGGACAAAAAATATTATGGCTCCAATTATGGCCTCACGGTGGATGTGACCGCCCCGGGCGTCACCATCCTGAGCACCGTCGAAAATGGCGCTTACGAATCGGCGGATTGGAGCGGCACCTCCATGTCAGCCCCCCTGACTGCCGGCATCGTGGCGCTGGTCAAGGCCCACCATCCGGAATGGAGCGGCGTCCAGGCGGCCGAACAGGTGCGCGTCACCGCGGATAATATCGATCTTTTGAATATCAACTATATCGGCAAGTTGGGACGCGGCCGCGTCAACGCCTGGCGGGCTTTGACCGAATCCACCCTCTCCATGCGCATCAAGGATTTCACCTGCCAGGATGAGAACAACGATGGCATCATCAAACCCGGAGAAAAGGTCAAACTCTCCATCACCCTGATCAACCATCTGGCGCCTGCCGGCGCGGTATCCCTGCTTCTCTCTTCAACCAGCTCTTATGTTGACATGAGAGATGCCACCGCCACGCTGGCTTCCATCGCCTCCAACCAGCTGGCAAATCTGAAGAATGAGTTTGAATTTAAAGTTACCCCTGACGCCCCCCCGGGCGCTTCGCTGCCCTTCACCCTGTCCATCACCAGCGGATCCTACCAGGATGTCGATCGCTTTGAGATCACGGTCTATCCGCAGTGGCTCAATCTTGATATCAATCGCATCGCCACCACCATCCCCAACAACGGCCGCATCGGTTCGCTCGACGTGGATTCGGAGAATGCCGGCATTGGCTTGCTCTATGACAACGGCCCATCCCTGTTGTTCGAGGGCGCCATCATCGCCGGCAGCAGCGCCGCCACCCTCGTCAATTCAGCCCGCAGTCTGGTCAAATGGGATAACACCATGATTCATGACGCCGATTTTGTCGCCACCGCCGACGGCGATCTGCGCCTGGCCACCCCTGGGATTCACTCCGATCAGGAGAGCTATGTCAAGTTCGATGACAGCGGCACCGGTTCTGCGCCCACCGTGCGAATTACACAGGAGACCTTTGCAAGCAATAAATCGCCCTATGAAGACATCATCGTCTTCCGCTATCAAATCCAGAATATCCTGCAAACCACCCGGGAAAATTTCTATTTTGGCCTGTTCTTCGATTGGGACATGGACGATCTGAATTACAATACCAATATGGCCGAGTATGACGCCAGCCGCAAACTCGGATATGTCTACGACAGCGGCATGGGGCCGGACACCTACGTTGGCGTGCGCGTGCTCAGCGATTTCCCCGTCTCCTATTGTGCCATCTGGAACGATGAGGCCGAGCCCAACAATCCATCCTGGGGCATTTACGACGGTTTCAGCGATGAGGAAAAATGGCAGGCCATCAGCGGCGGTTTGCAGCATATCAGCGCCGGACCGTCGGACATTTCCAATGTCATCGCCGCCGGGCCCATGACCATCCCGGCCGGTAACAGCGTCGAAGTCGTCTTTGCGCTGGTGGCCGCAAACGGCTTTCCGGCGCTGCTAACCGCGGCCGATGACGCTGTGCAGATGTGGAACCAGCTTTTCGAAACCGGGCTCGACGCCCCCGCCGCCACAGCGCCCTTGCGTTTTTCATTGGGCGTGAATTATCCCAATCCGTTCAATCCGGTCACTACCATCCCATTTCAGCTCGACAGAGAAACGCACATCCAACTGCAAATCCTTGACATCCAGGGACGGCTGGTGCGCAGCCTGCTGGACACAAAGCTGCAGCCGGGAGATCATCTTGTCCGGTGGGATGGCAGAGACAATGACGGGGCATCGCTGCCGAGTGGAACCTATTTCTGTGAACTGAAATCCGGCCTGTCAAAGGCAATTACCAAACTGTTGTTAATCAAATGAACGATCGTGCCGTAACGGGTTGATCCCGCTGTTCTATTCATGGACAAATCCGGGATTAATAGAAAAAAACAAAGCGGGTTTGTACCCCCCCGCGGTTGCCAAACCAGCATGAGACACCGAATCGGTTCCATAAACCGCCGGGCGGTTTCATGCATCTTTTTCCTTTGCACGCTTTTGCGTTGCCGGCGGTGAATAATCCAGGTTAAAATGACCTGAGAAAACAATGTACACGCGCGTGCTTTATTTGCGACATGCCCGGAGAATCATGAACAGACGAAACCTCCTTTTCAAGGTCGCGTATACAAAAACAAGACCCCTTACAAGATAACTCGCAGAGAAAAGGACAGCGATTCTATGAATCATCGAAAAAACGACCTTCTTCTGATCATCGCGGCAGCGGCAGGTCTGTTTCTCTTTTCGGAATTGATCGATCAGGTTCATCCCTATAAAGCCGTGCAGTTTCAAATCGACCGCAACGATGCCATCGAGATTGCCACGCTATATATGAAGAGCAGAGGGTATGATCTGGCGGGTTATCGCGTCTCCGCCAACACCGAAGGCCCGTTCGATTCTTTCAACTATTTGCAAAGTCAGGTGGGACTGGACAGCACCGTCCGCTTATTCCGCCATCAGAACAACGATTATCTCACCTATTATTGGCGTGTTTTCTGGTTCAAAAATCTTCCCAAAAGCGCGTCGCAGGAATCGTTCGGCGCGCAGGTCTCCCCGGACGGACATATCCTGCAGTTCCGGCATTCGATTCCGCAGGAAAGTGCCATGCCGGAAGGCCGCAGCAGCCACTTGAGCCAGGAGCAGGCCTTGCAGCTGGCGACGGATTTTCTCAACAGCCAGGGGATTGATCTGCCCGCTTATCAGCAGGAAGAGTTCTCCAGTCAGAAAAAAACGCTGCGTACGGATCACAGTTTTCACTGGAGCCGGCTGCAGGCTGCCGTGCCGGGAAAAATAACACTGACGGTGCGCGTGCAGGGAGATGAAATCTGCGAGTTCGCGCAGGGTTTCGAAATCCCGCAGGATGCTGCATTGCAGATGAAACAAAAACAGGGCAATTATTTTTTCATTTTGATCGGCTCTGTGGTGCTCTATTTCGTCCTTTCCATGGTGCCCCTGGCCCTGTTCCTGAAAAAATACCACGAAGGCGAAGTGGGCATACGCACGGCCCAGGCGATTTTCCTGATTCTCTGGTCGGTGTTGATGTTACGGGCGGTGTTGGCGTTTCCAATCCAGGGCGTCGGATGGCAATTGGGTGAACTGAGCTATGATTATGTCAGCGTGGTCAAACTGATCTTCTCCGCCTTTATTATCTTTCCATTCATGGCGGCGACCGCATTCACCTCATGGAGCGTTGGCGAATCCATGATCCGCGGCACTTTTGCGGACAAATTGCATACCCTGGACGCGCTCATCAACCGCCGCTTTTCGACGCTCAAATTTGCCCAATCCGCCTTGCGAGGCTATGGTTTTGGTGCGGTCAGCATGGGCTTGACAACGGCCGTCGCCTTCTTTGGTCTGAAACTGACGGGCGGCTTCACCATGGTCACCGGTTTTGATACCATCATCACCAACTATCTCCCCTTTCTCGTGCCCGTTCTCCTCGCCATCGGCAGCAGCCTGTCCGCTGAAATTCTTTGCCGCCTGTTCGCCAATGTCTATTTCCTGAAAATCGTCAAGCGCCGCTGGCTCGCCGCGGTTCTTTCTTCGGCCATTTTCGCCCTCATCGCCTTCCCCGTCTGGGATCTGTTGATCTCCCTGGAACCCATCACTTTGACGTTTCTGCTCGCCTTCATCAATGGACTGCTCTTCTCGTTTATTTTTTGGCGTTATGACCTGCTCACCGCCATGTTCGCCAACTATACCTTGATCGGCTCACTGGGCGTACTGGTCCTGATGAGCAATCCCTCCAACTCGCTGCAGCGCATGGGCTGGTTTTCCCTTGTGCTGCTACTGGCGCCGGTGCTGTTGATCATTCGCGGCTACCTGAAACGTGAATCCTTCTCCTACGAACCGGACACCATGCCGGACCACATTCGCCGCATCACGGAACGGGAACGCATGGCCAAGGAACTGGAAATCGCCCGCCAGGTGCAAACACACCTGCTGCCCAAGACCAGTCCCTCCTTGCCGGGATGCGATATTGCGGGATTCTGTCTCCCCGCCAAGGAAGTCGGCGGCGATTATTACGATTTCATCAGCATGGATGCCAACAAACTGGGCATCGCCATCGGGGATGTCTCGGGCAAAGGTGTGCCCGCCGCCATCTACATGACCCTCACCAAAGGCGTGTTTCAGTCCAATGCCGAAATCAACAGCTCGCCCAAGGCGGTGCTGACCAAAGTCAACAGCCTGCTCTATCGAACCATCGAGCGCGGACTCTTCGTTTCCATGTTTTATGCGATCATCGACATGCAGCAGAAGACAATGACCTATGCGCGCGCCGGCCACAACCCGGCCATCTATTTCAGCCGCAGCGGCGATCGCTTCGATCTGCTCGAGTCCTCCGGACTCGCTCTGGGCCTGGAAAAAGGTACCGTGTTCAATGAAATTATCAAAGAGCAGCAAATCGCATTACAGGTGGGAGATTTGCTGGTCTTTTATACGGATGGATTCACCGAAGCCATGAATAAAAACCACCATGAATTCAGCGAAGAGCGGCTTTTGCAGGTAATCGATCATTACAAGGACAAGTCATCTCAGGAAATTATTGCAGCCATATATCAAAAGGTGCGCACTTTTGTTCAGGATTATCCCCAACACGATGACATGACCATCGTGGTGGCCAAGATTCTTTCATAACCTTGCGAAGGTTTGCAGCCTTCGCAAGCTTACAGTACATCACCCCAAGCTAATGCCAGGAGGAGACCATGGCCCGTCACAGGAGGCACTTTGCGTGCCTTTGCCTGCTGATCTCAATGATGATTGTATGCGTAACTGAGGCGGCCCCGGCAACCGCGCTCAGTCCGAGGATCGCCAATTATGAAATCGATGTACGGCTCGATGCTGAACAACGCATCCTCAAAGGGCAGCAGATTTTGGTCTGGCGCAACACCTCTGCGTACCCGGTCAATGAACTGCATTTTCACCTCTACCTCAATGGATTTCGCAATACAGCATCGACTTTTATGCAGGGAATCAGCGAAACGCGCCGCAACAAATTACGCGATGAAAAGAATTGGGGCTACATCAACATCGATAAAATCAGCGATGCCATCGGCATGGACATCACCGACCGCCTCGAATTCATCCAACCCGATGACGGCAATGCCGGGGATAAAACTGTGGTGCGGGTGCGGCTGCTGCACCCGGTGCCGGCCTATGGCCGCACGCGGCTCTTCATCACGTTTACCGCCAAACTTCCGGAACCGCCCATCGCCCGCACCGGCGCACATAAAGAATTCCTCATGGTGGGGCAATGGTTTCCCAAAATCGGCGTCCTGGAAAATGGCGTCTGGAATTGTCACCAGTTTCACGCTCATTCTGAATTCTATGCGGACTTTGGCGTATATACAGTCCGTCTGACCACACCTTCCGACTATATCATCGGCGCTACCGGACTGGAGACGGAAAAAATCGACCATCCGGACAAGACGACCACCCATGTCTTTGTGGCGGAGGACGTCCACGATTTCGCCTGGACCGCCAGCCCCGATTTCGTCGAATTCACCGGCACCAGCCAGGATGTCGATATCCGCGTCCTGATGCAAAAAGACCGCGCCGACCAGGGCCCCCGGCATTTGCAGGCCGCCCGGATCGCTGTGGCGTTTTTCCAAAATGAATATGGCGACTATCCCTACCCCAATCTGACAGTCGTTGATCCGCGCCACGGCGCCATGCAAGCCGGCGGCATGGAATACCCGACGCTGATCACCGCGGGCACTGTATTTGGCCTTCCCGCCGGGATTCGCATGCCGGAAATGATCATCCTCCATGAATTCGGCCATAATTACTGGTACCACCTCGTCGCCTCCAATGAATTCGAAGAGGCATGGCTGGACGAGGGCATCAACTCCTTCAGCGAATTGCAGGTGCTTGAGGATACCTTCGGCCACAGCGGAAATCTCATCGACTTTCTCGGCATCAAAATCAGTGATCTGCAAGTGCATCGATCCTCCTATATGAACAACCCGGACATCGATATCGTCGCACAACCATCCTGGAAATACTATCACGGCGGCACCTATCAGACCATGTCCTATTCCAAACCCGCACTGGCGTTGAGAACGCTGCAAAATTATCTCGGCCGCGACGTGATGCGGCAAATCATGCGCACCTATTTTGAGCGCTGGAAATTCAAACACCCCCGCGGCAAGGATTTTATCGCCATCGCCGAAGAAATTTCCGGACAGGACCTCGACTGGTTCTTCGATCAGATGCTCAATACCACCGCGGTGCTGGACTATAGCGTCGACGCCATCGATAACGAGGAAATCAACGCGGGAAAAGGCTACGATTTATCTATTACACCCTCGGGCAAAAAAATCGAGACCACTAAAGCGGACACACTGCAGCAAGCGGCCGATTCGGTGCAAACCAGGAAAAAGAGCCTGTATTCCTCCACCGTCTCCCTGCGCAAACTGGGCGACTTTACATTTCCAGTCGAAGTGGAGATCGTTTTTGCCAATGGGGACACCATAGAAGAAAAATGGGGCGGCCGGTCGAGTTGGATCAAATTCAATTATATCCGGCCTGATCGGGTGGTGTCGGCAGCCATCGATCCACATAACAAGGTGCCCATGGATATTCAGCGCAGCAACAACAGCCGTACGGCGGATCTGCAGCGCCTGGGCATGAACAAATGGACGGCACGCCTGCTGTTCTGGACCCAATTCATTATGGATATGCCGCAAATCGTGAATACATTGACCGCCATCAGCGCGGCTGAGTGAACCATTATACAGGAGCATCCTCACCATGATCATCCGAGTTCTGAAAGCTGGTTTTGCCCGGGTCTGGGCGCTGAAACGAATCTGGATGCTGTATTATTTTACCCATCTGCTGCTGGCCGGATTGGCCATTTTCCCGGCCAGGCTGATCATGATCAATTTCGCAGGCTATACCCAAATGGGCGCCAATCTCGCCGGACGCATGGACATTGAACTGCTCTTCGAACTGTTCAAATATCGCGGCAACGCCCTCAGTCCCCTGCTCATTTTCGCTGTATTGCTAACCCTGGTCTTCTGGCTGGTCATGCTTTTTTATTCCGGCGGCACCCTGCGACTCGTCATGGCCGGAAGCCACTATAACATCCGCGAATTCTGGGGCTCCTGCGGCCGCTTCTTCGGGCGCTTCCTGCGTTACTTTTTATGGACACTGCCGGTTCTGGGGCTGCTCCTGATGGCACCACTCCTGCTCAACCTGGTGAAGAAAATGGTATGGGGACCAGATCCGCCCGAAGCCGTACTCTATTGGCTGGGATGGATCAAGGCCGGCTTGCGCTTTCTCGCCATCCTCATCTGGCAGCTCGTCTTTGATTATGGCCGTATGCGCATCGTCCACGCCAATGACAAGAAAATGCGCAATACCCTGGTGCGCACCTTGCGATTCGTCGGCAGTGAATTTGCATTGGTCTTCTCACTGTCTGTCCTGCTGGCGGCACTGGGGTTGCTGGCGTTGATCATCTATAATCCTGTGGCGGATCTGCTGCATGCCCCGACGATGGTGACGCTGGGGGTCCTGTTCCTGTGGCAGCAGTTGTATATGGTTTTCCGCGCCGGTCTGCGATTGACAACGCTCTCCAGCCAGGCGCAACTGTACAGTTATTTGCATCTGGAATAAGATCTGATTACGAGCGCAGCAGGAGGGTTCTGGCGGAAGAACCCCCCTCGCTGCACGCCATGCTTCATTTCTGTCATCCTGTAAGGATCTTGTAGCGTCTTCTCCCGAAATCCGCCGCCGGTCATCCCACCCCCCTGTCATCCTGAAAGGATCTTGTAGCGTCTCCCCCGAAATCCGCCGCCTGTCATCCCACCCCCCTGTCATCCTGTAAGGATCTTGTAGCGTCTTCTCCCGAAATCCACCACAGATGTTAAAAGTTGGCTACACCATAAAAGCCAACACCTGGCCAATGAACTTTCGCAATTTTTTTCTGAACCGTTTTAATTAGAATTGCATTTTTCTTGCATCTTGGCGACAATCTCCGTATTTTTATTCGGCCGTCACCGGCCACCACCACCCTGTTCATGCCTCACCAGTCATCAAACTCTATCAGATCGGAGCGATCAGGATGTACCGATGTATGCTGCTCATGCTATGCCTGCTGCCAGGTCTTGTTTTGTCACAAGGCGTCGTGATCAACGAGATCATGGCTTCCAACCAGAAAACCATCGACGACGAGGATGGCAACGCCTCGGATTATATCGAGCTCTATAATGGCGGCTCCACACCTGTGGAACTCCAGGGATATGGCCTCAGCGACGATCCGGCCGTGCGTAAATGGCGCTTTTCAAGTGCCGCTACTCTGATGCCGGGCCAGTACCTCCTTGTTTTCGCTTCGGACAAGAACAAAAAAGCGACGTACTGGCACACCAATTTCAAAATCAGCGCATCGGGCGAATCCATCGTTCTCACGGATGCGTCCGGAGCGGTCGTCGATCGCGTCGATGTCCCGGCTTCAGCCGCGGATATCGCCTGGGGCCGCAAAAGCGACGGCGCAGGGCCGTGGCTGTTTCAGACGCCATCACCGGGCGCGGCTAACACCGGCACCATCATCAAACCCTTCTCAGATCCCGTAGCGGTCTCTTCACCGGCTGGATTTTATCCGGCGGCGATCACTGTGACCCTGACCGCCGGCGGAAGCACCATTTTCTACACCCTTGATGGCGGCGATCCGGATTCCACATCAGCGCGCTATACGGCGCCCATCACCATCGACAAAACCGCGGTCCTCAAAGCCGTCAGCGTCAAGCCGGATCACCAGCCATCTCCCACGGTCCATCATACTTTTCTCATCAATGAAAACACCCATCTGCCGGTGGTCTCCCTGTCGAGCGATCCCTACAACCTCTTCGACTACAATTATGGCATCTACGCGGACGGACCGGGCTGGACGCCGGCGGCACCCAACCATGGCGCCAATTTCTGGATGGACTGGGAACGTCCGGCGCATGTCGAGTTTTTTGACGACGCCAAAAACCTCGGCTTTTCCGAGAATTGCGGCATCGCCATCTATGGCGCTTACACCCGCTCCTATCCGCAAAAATCCATCTCGGTGAAATTCAAGAACGACTATGGCATCGACGGCCTCCACTACCCCCTGTTCCCGGACCTTGATCTGAGCACTTACAAGGCCTTCGTACTGAGAAATTCGGGCAATGATTTTTACTACACCCATATCCGCGATGCCATGATGCAGACCCTGATCCAGGATCTGGATATCGATTATCTCGAATACCGTCCCGCGGCCGCATTCATCAACGGCGAATATTGGGGCATTTATAACATCCGCGAGAAAATCAACGAACACTATGTGGCCCACCACCATGGCGTGGATCCCGATAACATCGACATGCTCGAAGGCAACATGGATATCATCCACGGTGACACCCAACACTACCAGGCGCTGATCGATTATCTCTCGACGCAGGACATGACCACGGATGCCGCGTATGATTATGTGAACAGCATGATCGATCTCGATGAGTGCCTGCTCTACTGGGCGGCCGAGGCCTATTACAACAGTCAGGACTGGCCCGCCAACAATGTCAAGTACTGGCGCGAGCGCAGCGCGACCGGCAAATGGCGCTGGATTCTCTTCGACGTCGATTTCGGTTTTAATCTCTACGAAACCACGGGACAATCCGAAGATCATATTTACTATATCTTTTCCGGCAAGGAGACGCGGCCCGGATCCAATCCGCCCTGGTCCACCCTGGTGCCGCGCAAACTGGTGGAAAATCCGAGAATCAAAAATCAGTTCATCAACCTCTCCGCGGACCTGCTCAATACTCATTTCGCCAGCACGCGCGTGGTGAACCTCATCAATGAGATGGCCGGGCATATCTCGCCCGAGATCAGCCGCCACCGCCAGCGATGGAACATCAGCGAACAGACGGCCGCAAGCCACCTTAACCGCATGATCACCTTCGCCAAGGAGCGTCCGGCCAATCTGCGCACCTTTATCAGTAACTTTTTCAAGTGCGGTTCGCTCGGCAAAATCACGCTTCAATCCACACCCGGCGGCGTGGTGCGTCTGAACTCCCTCACCCTCAAGCCGGCTGAGATGCCGTGGAATGGCATCTATTTCACCGGCAATGCCGTCCAGCTCGAAGCCATTGCGGAACCTGGCTACCAATTCGATGGCTGGAGCGGCGCGGTGACTTCCAGCGATTCGGCCGTCAGTCTGCTGGTGGGCCGCTCCACACCGGTGACCGCCACCTTTTCCGCCGCGGTCAGCGCAGTGGAAAGCCCGGGCGAAAGTGACAAGCTGCCGGAAAAGATGCAGTTGCTGCAGAATTATCCCAATCCTTTCAATGCCGTAACCACCATTGATTTTGCACTGGAAAAACCGGGAGTTGTCACGCTCAAGATTTTTGATTTTCTCGGCCGCGAGGTCATCACACTCCTTTCGGCACGCATGCCGGCCGGCCTTCACTCGCAGCGCTGGGATGCGGCTGAGTTTCCGAGCGGCGTCTATATATGCAGACTGGAAAAAGACAACTCGGTATTGAGCAGGAAGTTGATATTGGCTAAATAAGGAACAGTGCCTGGCATCCAGTTTAACTGCAACTTGATATGAACAATCGAACCAGGGTAGCTTGAAAGCCTTCTTGGTACCCACAAGCCAGACACCTTGGCCGTGCCACTTTGGCTGCATAGGACCAGGGTAGCTTGAACACCTTCTTTTGCGCAAAATGTTCAAAAAATGCCGTACCTTTGAGGTCCGGCATTTGGTTCCGGTTTATAGGGTTTGCGTATTACAAAGAAAAAGGCTGGTTCGAATCGGATTATTTTTATCCTGCACGTTTGCGGGTCATCAAAAGAACTGCCGGAAAGCTATTCGACGTGTGGCAGGCCAGGATAACAAAAACAGGACGCGATTGTAGATTCCCCAGGCAATTCAATCAAAAAGCTGATCTCGAACCGGCCTCTCTAATTTGGTGAAAATGCATGCAGCATTCAATCCGAATACTGTTTCTCGCCGATACCCATCTCGGCTTTGACGCACCGCTGCGGCCCAAAGTGCAGCGCCGCCGCCGCGGCGACGACTTTGATGCCAACTATCGCAAGGCCCTGCAGCCAGCCTTTGACCGCCAGGTTGATATGGTGGTGCACGGCGGGGATATGTTCTTCCGCAGCCGCGTCCACCCTGCCATCGTCGAAGCCGCTTTTGAACCGCTGCTGCAAATCGCCGACCAGGGCATTTCCGTCTTTATCGTGCCTGGCAACCATGAACGCTCCAACATCCCCCGCTCGTTGCTGCACAACCATGCGAAGATCCTCATTTTTGAGCAACCCTGTACCCATCTCGTCAACCTGAACGGCTGCCGCATCGCTCTGGCTGGTTTTCCCAACGTGCGCCATGATCCCGGAACCCGGTTTAATGCAGAGCTGGAAAAAACCGCCTGGAAATCGCACCCCGCGGATATCCGGCTGCTGTGCATGCATCAGACCGTGGAGGGGGCACAGGTGGGTGTGCAGAACTATACTTTTCGCAGCGGTGCAGAGGTGATACGCGGCGCCGACATCCCGGCTGGATTCGCTGCCGTGCTCAGCGGCCACATTCACCGCCACCAGGTGCTGAGGCAGGATCTGGCCGGACGGCCCTTGAACGCGGCGGTGTTTTACCCCGGCTCGACCGAAAGGACCTCGTTTGCGGAACGGGAGGAAGAGAAAGGCTACCTGATTTTGACGATCAGGGCGGGCGAACCAGTACGCCACATTTTTTACCCCTTGCCGGCGCGCCCCATGGTGGATCTGGTCGTCTCGGGGCAGGGATTGACCACCGCACAGATCCGTGAACAACTGATTGAGCATATTTCACAGCAGGACCAAAATGCGGTTGTCCGGGTTCATCTCAAAGCGGATGAAACTGGCGCCTGGATTTCCGAACTGAACGATCGCTGGTTGCGCACGGTGGCGCCCGCCACCATGAACATCAATTGGGTTTACAACTGGCGCCGGGGCGGCGACGAGCGCAGTGGTGAAATGGGATAGATGACAAGTATCATGACGAAATTGACTTGTTTTGCCCTGCGTCTCAGCGTCTCGGTGGTGACTTAACCATCCCCAGCTTCATGCAAAACCAAGTCGTTTTCATCGGTGTCCTCAGAAAAAAAACGTCTATCCATAATAGCCATCTCACCATCGCTGCGCCGATTGCGCAGCCACTGATATATCACATTGGCGCGGTCGATGATCTGCCATTCGCTCAGGGGGTATGCTGCATCCGCTGCAGCCGCGCCATTTCTCGCGATCAGTCTGCCCTGCAAAAACAGAAACGTATTAGGCCAGCGTCCCTTTTCGCGAATCAAAACGCCCTGCTGGCGAAACCAGCGCAGGAATTTCTGCCGTTTGATAAAACCCTGGTAACGCTGCAGCATGCCGTGATAATGAGCAGCCTGTTCGAACGCCTGCTTTTGCACCTGTGCTTGCATCACGTTTTGAATATAACGGACAAAAAAGGGATCGAATGAACGCAGTGATGCGGCAGCCCGATCCATGGCGCGCCGGTAGCGCGCGGCGGCTGCGGGATGACGGCAGGGCCCCGTGCATTGGCGGATTTCCATTTGCACACAGCCTCCGGCGCTGACAACCGCACAGGTTCGCAAACGAAAGCGCATCTGCACGAGATCAGCCATATCCTGGGCATAGAAACTGTTGCGAAAGGGGCCAAATACATCCTCATAAAGGTCGCGTTCCCGGGCATCGATTACCAGCATCCGGGGGATCGCCTCCCTGGAAAAGGCGAGCCAGGCGTATTCGAGAAAATCCTTCTGCCGCGTGTTGGCCAGGGGCCAGTACTGTTTGATGAGCTGGTCTTCCAATAGCAACGCGTATAATTCCGAGGCGGTCTCGATCCATTCGACGCTTGCCGCATGGTAGATCCAGCGGTGATTGCGGTCCTGCCAGCCGGCTTTCAGGGAGGCCGCGTGCTGCAGCAGCCGATTGTGGAGGTTGACCGATTTTCCCGCATAGATCACATCGCCAGCCTCATTCTTCAGGAGGTAGACGCCGGGTGTCCGGGGCGCATCGGAAATCATTTCCGTGAAAGATTTTTGCATGATTAATTATAGTAATATTTCGGCTGCCATGCAATGGGGGAAATTCGACCGTGATGAAACAGGTACTGCTGCTGAGAACAGACGCCGTCAGGGCGATCGACAGTAACAGGCCGATGGTCTGATTTGATCCATTGGTAATCCGGCGCAACCCGTTTAACTGAAAATAACTATTGCAGATTTGCCCGGGAATTATCATTTTTATGCATCAGAATCGACAGTGTGCCATTGGAGAAAACATCCGGATCATCACGGAGGGTAGTACAAGATGAAAAAACTGATTGCAGCCATTATCCTGGTCGTCTTTTGTGCCTGCAGCTCGATCTATTTCGCGGGCATGGAAAAACTGGGGGTCCACAAGCGTGATATCATGGTGGATCGCGTCAAGGCGGCGCGCGACACCCAGAACGAAGCAAAAACGCAGTTTCTCAGCGCCATGGAGCAGTTCAAGAGCGTCGTCAACGTCCAGGGCGGCGATCTGGAAAAAAAATACAACACCCTCAACGCCACGCTGCAAAAGAGCGAATCCGAGGCCGAAGCGGTGCGCAAACGCATTAAATCCGTGGAAGAGGTCAGCGATGCATTATTTGACGAATGGCGCGCGGAAATCGAACAGTATAACAGCGCCAGGTTGAAACAGGCCAGTCAAAAAAAATATGACATCGCCAGAACCAAATATGCAGAATTGATCCGCGCCATGAAAAAAGCGGAATCCAAGCTGGAGCCGGCCTTGATTCCGCTGCGGGATCAGGTGCTGTTCATGAAGCACAATCTCAACGCCAAAGCCATCGCCGGTTTGAGCGACGAGTTGATCAGCGTACAGACCAATGTTGACAATCTGGTCCATGATATGGAGAGCGCCATCGCCGAAGCTGACAAGTTCATCGCGGCGCTGCAGGAAGAATGAAATGCACCCCTGCCGCGGTAAAGATTTTGCACGCTGCCATCAGCCCTGAATCGTTTACAAAATCCAGGTCCATCAGGAATACCCCGATCAATTCATGACTCAGGGCTGGTGCAGCAGACGTTTAAGATCGTTGACGCGGGCGCTGTTTTCCTGGACAATTTTTCGCACCAGATGTTGCGAAAAAAGAGAAAAATGGGAATCATACTCGAGAAAATTTCCCAGCAATTCCTTGTACCCGACGAGGATGAAATCGTCGAGGCCAGTCTCTGCTGACTCTGGATGCAGTTTCACACGCATCTTGTTCAGTATGGTCTGCGCTTTTTTATGTATCATATCAAATGAAACCGTCCCCTGCTTTTGATCACTCTGTACGGCCATGAAAGCGGGTAAACCCGCGCGATCCTTCCCCCTTTTGAGAAACTCCAATCCCTCTTGAGGCTGTCTTGCACGGCGTTCATACTGATCAAGCAGATACCAGCTGTAACCGCACAGCAGCCGGCTGTCAAGCAACCGGTCGATACAATTAAAACAGGTCAATGCTTCCAGATGCCTGTTGAGCGTCTGACGGAATCCGGCGCGATGCGTGATCAGCGACAATAAAGCGGTCTCACTCTCGCGCAGGGCGGCGGGCAAAAGCGCGTCGTCGAGAAAGACAACCGGAGCCGGAAAATGCGAGGAGAAAAATTGATTCTCGCAGGGTATGGTGAATACTGCGTGTCCGGTGATCTCCCTGGGTTTTTCAATAAAATGGACCACGCGATAATCCGCCTCAGGCAGCAGGATGCTTTTGACGGTCCGTGCGATCACGAATCTCAGGTGATATTCATCCCGTTTATAGCGGTGCAGATAAAAAGGAACAAAGCCGTAGCCTATTTGCGCCAGTCGCTCTGCCAGAGCCGGCTGAAAAATTGAGGAGAGCGGATCCTCCGCAGATAGCCGGTCCTGAAAAACCAGCCCTGGATCGCGATCCCGCCCCTTGGCCACAAACGCATAAAACGATTCTATTTTTCGCTGCACATCAGTCAGCATAATCATTTACCCTGCTCCGGATAATGTTTTCAATCATATCGCCGATTTTAACCATGACTCCTTGCATCGGTTCATCATGGGCCAGGCTGATCCAGTAATCATAACTCAAATCAGCCGGGGGAAAAAGCGCATCAGTGGCCAGATAGCAGATAATCATGCGGGGGTATTGCGACTTGAGCAGTGCCATCACCTCTTTTTGCTCCTCCTTGACGTTTTTGCGGTGCCCGACGGGCCAGGCATCTCCGGCCATGATGAGCAAAGGGATCGTCGCGGCGAAGCCATTTTTGCCGGCACAATGGCTGACCAGCTCATAGGCTGCAAAAATGTCATAATTCACCCCCATGGATGTCAGATGCAGCAGCGTGGTCAGGTCCGATTCCTGCAACTCCTCTGCCAATTTATCCACCAGCAGCCGCAGGGTTATTCTCCCGGAGCCGGTGGAATGCTGCGCCATGGCTGTGGCATGGGAAAACAGCTCCGGGCACTCCTTGATGGCCAGAAAAAAGGTCATGAGCAAATCCGCCATCTTTTCGCGCTTTTGCGCATGGATGGAACAGCTGTTGTCGATCAAAAACATGGGGTACAGACAGGTCGACAGTTCCACTTGCTCGTGGCTCTCCACAAAAAATTTCGTATCGAGGCGCCGTTTGTACAGTTCTTCGGGATCCGGTTCGCCCGATTGCTGCAAGGGCTCGTAATCGCTCTCCTGGATCGTTTCCATGCGGATTTGTATCAGCCGCTGCAAGAGTCCCTGCACAGCATCCCCAAGTCCATTTATTCGCAACGAATAGTCCTGGTCAAAATGGAGCGGGGGTTGATATTCAATTGGCCGCATTTCGCCGGCAATCATGCGCTGGACAATATAGCCTTGATCCAATATCTGCAAGTCGCGGCGCAAGGAAATTCTCACATTCATTCTGCGGGCCATGGACATCACATCAAATGCCGGCGGCTTGTCGGAAATCCGCAAGATCAGAGGGTCATCGAAAAACCGGGTGATTCGCCGCGCCGCATCGCGCACCAGAGCGGATGTTTCCGCCAGGCAGGCGGCACGGGTGATATCCAGTTTGCGGAGGCACAAAGAATTCAGGAAATGAAGCACTTTTTGACTGAACTGCAGATTGATGGGCGCGCAGCAGAGTTCTGTATAATAGAAAAAGAAGGCGCGCTCGCGCAGATAAAATACAATTTCCAGAAACTCGTGGATGTCGGAAATCAGGTCCAGCTCTTTGTGGGTCTCTGGATTGAAAACAAAGTGATGTTCCAGCTCCAGGTATAAAGCGGTTTGCCAGGATGCCAGCAGCTGCTGAAATCCGTGGACAACCTGGAGATTGTTCAGCAGCAATCCGGTTCGCAACCCCCTTTGACTCACCTGATAAATGGAACTCAAATCATAGGGCGTTCTCTCCGCGCCGGTCAGAATGTTGAGCGCCTTCAGCGGTTCCATATCACAGGGCATTTTTTCATCCAGGCTTGCCGTGCATAAATCGATCAGGGTTTGGCAAATCATGGCCTGGATGCGTAAAGGGTCGGAAAGATCTGTCCGTTTCAGGTAGCAGACCGGAAAATAGAACGGCGCATCGCGCACGCGCGGCGACAGCAGAAGCTGTGCATCCGCCGATTGCCGGAAGCAGTCGATGGCCAGCGTATAATCCACATTGAAGCGGTTGAAATTCTCCATGAATCCGTTCACAGAACCACTCGTTAATATCTTGTTCATCCCCTTGAGGAGATCCTGCATTACAATTGAGTTTGCATCATACATGCCATGTTATCCTTTATCGTTTCCATCAGCCGGCTGAACGTGGCATTGATCTCCCGGGCGGCGGCAGGATTGGAGACATCGACTTTTGCGCGGATATCATGCCTGATCTGTTTCAAGGCATCAGTCAGCCGGTTGCGTTTTAATTCAAAGTAATAACCCTGCATCTCACGGATCGAGACGGGCGATTTTCTGTATACATCCAGGCGCTTGATCGCCTGGCACAGCGCCAGGACCTCATCTTCGCTCAAGAGGTTGTCGTAAAACGTCCACTCCCTGGTGCGGATGACCTTCCGGCCGCTTCGCCGCGAGTCATCTGCCATCAGCATGCGCGCCATGACCCGGGCCGGAGGCGGCGGCCAATCAATGACTTTGAGCCGGTCGGCCAGGTTTTCATTCAACTTGAAAGTGCCGCCACCCGTCGGATTACTCAGCAGGACCATGCGGGAGAGCGGATGCAATTGCAGCAGTTTGTTCTGCAGCGCCAGGACCACGCGCGGCTTTCTCTCCAGCAGAGGAGTCAAAATGGTCTGACGCTTGCCATCCACCCGGTTTGCTTCGTCAAAGATCACCAGCACCGGCTGATCCACGGCCGTGGCCTTCTCCCAGGCTTTGACCACATTGGAAGCGGCAAATTGGGTGTTGCCCTCAATGGTCACCTCTATGTGCTCCAAAAGATTGCGCTCATCCTTGTAATTGCTCAGCAAGATGTAATGCACCGAATAGGTGGTCTGCATGGCTTCATTGAGGAGAGGCGGCAAGATGTTCTCGGCGAAAAAAGTCTTGCCCATGCCCGGCTCACCCACAATCTGCACATGCTGATCCAAAAGATAACGAATGGTTTTTTCAATGACCGACCGCGGACCGATGAAGCCGTTGACCTCGATGATTTCATCCTCTTCCGGCACCGGAGCGGTTTGCTGGGTTTCAAAGAGCAGTGCATTGGTTTTCAGCATAGTTACCTCTGGTTTCTGATCCAACATGATTGGCCCTGACAGGAGCAGGACGCATTTGACAGACCATTTTGGTGTTCTTCATCCCCTTCTCCATATAGCACACGGCTAAACAGGAGTGCGCTGGCCTTGCAAGCCGCCGGCTTCATTGGCAGGAGATCGTGGTGCGCGCTGGCCGCTTTGCGCAACGTGCACTCGGGGTTGGCCAAGGGGGTGGTTTCATCAGGAAGAAGCGGCCCGCTGAATCCGGGATAATGGGAATGCACCATTTTCACCAGAACCGGAGTCGATTCCGCGACGAACTGGTATCGCAGGCTGCCGCGCCACGCGGCGCTGTACGCGTCGCTGCTGCACAGCATCAAGACGGGAAGATGTGGCTCATCCAGCAAAAATGAATAGAGACTTTCCCACAAAAAATGATGAGGTCCCAGCAGCATATCGGTGATCGCTGGCCCGATCATAAAAACAGCGCCAGGCTGCGAGGAGAGGGCCGGAAACGCTTCCTGCAGGATAGAGAGCACCTCCTGCCCGGACTTGCCGCCCTCGCGATCGAGCTGATAGGCGGAATAGCCCAGCTCCTGCAAAACCCGCAAAACCGTGGTACGCTTGCCACAGCCACGGCGGCCGATGATGAGCGAAGTGGACGGCCGGCGGCGGGCGTTCAATTCCGCGAAAAGCAGAGCGCGCAATTGCACGGCATTGCGGCCGGGTACGAATGGCGTCGAAGCGCAGGCGCACACCACGTCCCGCAGCGTTGGATGACTCATGGATAAAGAATTTTTGGCGATGCGTTCTTCCGCCAGAGCGACAATCTCAGTTTCAAATACGTCCAGCATTTTTCGCGGGGCGCG
This sequence comes from Candidatus Zhuqueibacterota bacterium, assembly GCA_963169875.1. Classification (GTDB taxonomy): domain Bacteria; phylum Zhuqueibacterota; class Zhuqueibacteria; order Residuimicrobiales; family Residuimicrobiaceae; genus UBA2214. Next base: position 25,341 of record CAUJEL010000075.1, on the reverse strand, counting down.
CCAGAAATCAGGTTCATTGATTTCCGCGCGCACGCCGCAAAAAACGGTATTCTGCTGCAAACCTTGAAACATGACAAAAGAGTACGGAAGAGAAGCTTCAGCCAATGGAATGGCTGAGAGCTGGGCAAACACCTGGGCGGAGACTTGAAACGGCAGCTTCTTGATGAGCACCAGAGCATCATTGCGCGACTGACCGAGATAATGCTCCTGGTCATCCATGCGGATGAAATCCGTCCCGGGAACCTGAATGGCTTGCGAAAATCCAGCCAGCACGAGTCGGCGATGTAATTCATTCTGCATATCACATCCTGCTAACACCGGGATTTTTCGGTGAATTGCCAGTCTTGACCATCCCTTGCCGGTTTGCCAGAAACTTCAGACAAGCAGCCAGGTTACAATGGCAGAGAAGGTGCAAACTTCCACAGTTACCCGCCCGGTGTTCAGCTGCATTATGTTACGCGATCCAAATGAAAAAAGCAACTGGCGTGCGAGTATTTCACACTGTTTTTTTTCACATTTTTATTGATTTAATTTGAATTAATTTATATATTTTTCCAAAGTGTTGATTTCATTTGTGAAATACCGCCCCTTTTCTCTTGTGATCATTTTGCTGTTAAAATAAGGGAGCAGCCATGTCACCCACAAACACCCCACCAGGAAAGAAACCAGTCGTCAATCCGATTGCGAACGCAGAAGCTGAAACGGCTGACAAGGCCGTATTACTGGATATGCAGCTTGAATTGCAGCGGCAGCTCGAAGAGGTGACGATCGCCCTGAAACATGTGGAAGAATCCGAGGCTGAAGAGAAAAAACATTCAAAGATTAAGGCTGATTTCGAAAAGTACATACACGAAGCCGCCGAAATTGCTGCCAGCCTCGACGAACAAAAGCTGATTGCACCGGAGGGCGAGACGGACCCGTCAGAGCTGCCGACGGAACAGGTTTCACTCCTCTTTTGCGGCGGATGCGCCGGAGAGTGGGCGGCGCGCACGGATTATATCGGCAGACTGCCCGGATTCGGCGGCATTCTGCTCCAAGCCTGCGGCGTCCGCATCGTCATCGATCCCGGCAGAAGCACCTTCAAATATCTGAACAAACTCGATATCAGCTCAAATAAAATCGATCACCTCTTCATCACCCATAACCATTTCGACGCGGTCCGGGACGCCAAACCTCTTATTTTGAGCGCTGTCAAGCAGAGCATTGACGCCAAAACGGGGAAACGCACCGAGATCAACAACCGTATGCACATCTATGCACACCCCAGCGTATTGTTCGGCGTGAATTATGCCCGTGCAAACATCACGGAAACACTGCTAAAATTTCTGGAGCAAATAAATAAAAAGGGTTATGAGTCAATACAAAATATTCTTAAAAGTATCACTAAAAATCTGGAAAAGGAAATAAACTCCAGAACCTCTTCCTTTATCAAACAATTGGCGTGGAAAGAATACACTGCATTCCCCTTCCCGGATTTGCCGGAGGCAAAAGCGGATGGAGTGGCTCTGCAGAATTATCAAATCATCCGCAAATTTGTGCTGCAGAACATCTTTGCGCCGGGTATCTTTTCGCTCTACGACATTTTCATCAACATTGGCGGCAGCCGTTTTTTGCATGAAATCGATATTGATGTCAGCAAGGAGTACAAGCTCACCAGAATCAATCTGCCCTTGAACGCTCAAGACAGTGGGCCGGAAGCGCCCCAGCCGCCGGAAACCAAAATTGAAGTCATTCTGGCGCCTTCCTTTCACCGCGTCGGCCAGGATGCAAACTCCACCATCCCCGCGCTGTTTTTCATGGTACAAACCTCTCCACAGCACCATTGCTCCATTCTCTACCTCAACGACACGCAGTATCGTGAAAACCTGAAAACGTATTATGAAACCCTGCAAAAAGAGGCTGATTTGCAGCGGCCGATCGATGTGATCATCCTCAATGTCAAAACGCTGGCGGTCATGCCCCAGGAAGATTCAAGACACACCAAAAATCAGTTGGGCTGGCAGGGCGCCATCGATTTCATCACGGACTTGAAAGATCTGAAACTGGCCGACACACACAGCACCATGATCGTGCTCAGGGCCTGGGGCATAGAGACGGTCACCCGGTTGCGTGAAAAAGACGCGCAGGGGACCGCCGCGGCTCCAGCGCTGATCGCTGATACCGCAAAATTAAAGACCTATCGTGATATGTTTAAACATGAAACCAGGATGGAGAACGTGCTGGTGCCCGGCGTCACCTGGTTACATACCAACCCGGATAGAACGGCGTCCTCCGGAGAAAAGTTTTTCACCGAACATATCTTTGCACCCTATTGGGAACAAAAACAGACCTTTTACGAGCTGTTTTACAAATCTCAACTCATGCACGAGATGATTCTCGATATCAAAAAGCGCATCAGTCAACGCAAAACGCGGCTGATTCTTTATGGGGAGGAAGGCGTTGGCACCGGCGTCCTGGCCCGCAGTATTCATCAACATCTTCACTCTTTTGGTCTTGCCAACAGCGCCCCGGTATGGAAGTCGGCGGAAGATTTCAACAAAAACAGCGATGCCTGGCTCGCGAGCACACTGGAAGAGGCCGCGACCAGCACACTTATCATCGATGATTTTGAGGATATCGAAAGCAGCAAGCAACTCCTTCTCATGAACAAACTGGTCGGTGATAAAGCCACACAAACCCGGTTGCGCAGTATCATCCTGATCAGCAAATTCGCCAGTCCGCGCGCCATGCAAAATCAAAAAGACTCGCGCTTTGATATTCTCGAACGGTTTTATAAAGTGGTCATCCCGCCTCTTCGCGAGCGCCGTGAAGACATCCGCATCCTGATTCAGGGATGGCGCATGAGTGATCAGGACGATGTGCTGAAAGATCTGCCGGAGATGAGCGAGCGTGTCTATGAGGAACTGGAAACGAGCAGCTACACCTGGCCGCAAAACATCAAGGAACTCAAACTGCTCATGGAAGAAATTGTGCGCAAAAAGATCACCAGTGATAAATCCATACTGGAAGTCATAGCACGCTTCACCAGGAGTTCCAGCTCGCATGATACGGGATCTTCCCGGATAAAACTATCCGAAGATAAATTCAAAGATGACGTTGACAGGGTGCTGGTGGAATTGATCGTCGCAGTGCCCGGTATTACTACCACCCAGATAAAAAGCTACCTCAGACATCACTCCGGCGGCGACTACAGGGATTATATGTGGGCCAACAGAATCCCCAAAATGGCGGGCACCCGGAGAGGAAAAAACTTTTTTAAACAAGGAGAGAAATCGGGAAGAGGCTATGCCTATCACTTCAATGACGACGATTACCGCATCGACCGGGACTGGCAGAGGAAAATCAAAAAGCTCGGATATCATGACAAGCTGAAAAAATTATCGGGAACGTGATGCCCAGGTGAGGCACAATCTGCTGTTCGACCAGGAAAGAGTCCAGCAAGCTTGAGATAAAAAAATGCGTTGACCAGGCAGGGCCGAGCCAACGCATATATGGGATTATTGCAGGCCTGCTGCACCCTTTTACGGATGTTGTGGCAGCAGTTGTGTTGCGACAAACGACTCCCTAACAGGGTGTTGAACCCACTTCTACCGCTTCACCATCACCGCACGCTCGATGTAGACCGGCGTGGCGGGATGCGATTTCTCGCCGCGCTGGTTGACCAGCGTCTCCACCTTGCCCAGTTTAAGCACCGTGTCCAGACCGCCGATCACTTTGCCGAATACGGTATACTTGCCATCCAGCTGGGCGGTGCGCTCGCGCGATAAACAGATGAAAAACTGCGAGCCCGCGCTGTTGGGATCCTGCGACCGCGCCATGGAGACTATGCCCAAATCATGGGGAATCTCGTTGAATTCGGCTTTCAGAGAATAACCCGGATCGCCGCTGCCGTCATTCTGCGGGATGGCATCGCGGGTGAGAATGTCGCCGCCCTGGATGACGAATTCAGCGATGATGCGATGAAAACGCGTCTGGTCGAAATAACCCGCCTTGACCAATCGCTTGAAACTTCTGGCGTGCTCCGGTGCCACATCGGTGTAAAACGCAATCACAATCGGCCCCAGCGTGGTCTGCAGAACCGCGACCTCGCGCTCATCCACCTTGTCAACGCGCGTTTTTTTCACTTTCTCCAGAACTGCTGCAATTTGCTGCGTCGTCAATGTGTCCCGTTGGGCAGCCACACGCGCCTTTCTGGATAATTTGACCACCTGGTCATCGCTCAGATCCTGAAATTTATTAAAAGTGCCGCCGCATGCGCTGATGAGTATCACCACTGCCAGGAGACCGAATAAACCTGATTTCATGACTGATTCCTTGTCTTAATAACCCGAGTTACATTTGTTAATCGTGATGCCCTGTGCATTCCATCGAGAGCCGTTTTGGCCGGAATTCCCGCGAATCCTGAAACACAAGGGTATAATAGCAGTTTGTAAAAGAATAATCAAGACAAATTTATCGCATGCCGGCGCACTGTGTATACCAGCTGCAACCTTATTCTCTTGCGAAGGCCGGCAAAGCCTTCGCAAGAGTAGTTGTTACTACTCCCCGCCGATCTGCATCTCGCGGATACGAAAAGTCGGAGCCGTAAATCCGCGGTTCAAATCAAGATCGTCGGCGACCATGTCGATGCCATTGAGCATGGCGTCGGCTGTGGCGGCGATAGTCAGGCCTTTCACAGGAAAGGCGATCTGGCCGTTTTCGATCCAGAATCCCTCGGCACCGCCGCTGAAATTTCCGTTGACCGGATTGATGCCATACCCGGTGACGCTTTTGAGCCATAATCCCCGGGAAGTCGCTTTGATAATCGCCTCTGGTGGAATGTCGCCCGCGGCCATATGGAAATTGTGCGCGCCGATGCCCGGCAGGCTGGTGAACCCGCCGCGGCTGGCATTGCCCGTGCTCTTCACGCCGGCGCGCTTGCCGGCGATGGTGTTATACATGAATCCCTGCAACACGCCCTTGTCAACGATGATGCGCTTTTGCGTGGGCACACCTTCGCCATCAAAAGGCTGGCTGCCCAGGCCACGCGGCCGCGTCCCGTCGTCGATCAGGGTGATCAGCTCGCAGCCAATCTTTTGCGCCAGTTTCTGGCCGAGGAAACTGGCGCCCTGAAGCACGCGTTCGCCATTGATGGCCGCCAGGAGTCCGCCCAGCAGTGCGAAGGCCACATCCGGATCGAAAATCACCGCCGCCTTTTGCGTCCTGACCTTGCGCGGATCCAGCATCTGAAACGCTTCCCGGGACGCTTTGGTGGCAATCTCCTCCGGTGATTTCAAATCATCGAAAAACCGCCGCGTGCAGTAATCGCCGCCGGAGGACTTTTGCGCGCCCTTTTCCGCCACCACCGACACGCCCAGACTGCAGGCCGAGGCCGTGTAGCTTTTCACCAGTCCGTGCGAATTGGCCAGGACTATTTCCAGCTCATTCTCTGAAAAACCCGACCCCGCGCTCCTGGTGATGCGGCTGTCCTGCATGGCCAGGTCTTCAACCTTTCTGGCCAGTTCGATTTTCGTTTCCATGGCGATCTGGCTGATCTTTGCGTCGTGAAGACCGGAGACCGGCGTGATCTCTTTTTCTTCCGGTAAAACGTTGTTTTCGTCCGCAGTGGTCGATCCGGCGAACAGAATGGCGCTGTGGATGGCATTGTCCAGCGCCCCTTGTGAAAAATCGTTGCAATGTGAAAAGGCCATTCTGCCTTTGACGAAAACCCGGAAACCGGCGCCATGGGTCGACGCCTCTTGCGCGGTTTCGATATCACCGTTACGCACTTCAAGGCTGAGTTCCCGGCCGTTCTCTATATAAACTTCGGCTGCATCGGCGCCGCGCTGCAGACATTTCTTCACCAGCTGTTCGGCTAAATTTTTATAATCCATTATGATTCTCCTTATCGTCAGATATCAGCTTCTCGCCCTGCTGCCGCCCACATTCATGCCGCGTATGCGCACCGTCGGCTGTCCGGCGGTGACTTCGGCCGCCTGGCCTTTGCCGCAGATGCCGGGACCGAACGCCAGATCATCGCCAACCGCATCGATGTTGGAGATGATCTCTTCGCAGCTGCCCACCAGCGTCGCGCCCTTGACCGGCGTGGTCAATTTGCCGTTCTCGATGAGCCAGGACTCGCGGCAGGTGAAATTGAACTGCCCGGTGACCGGATTGACGCTGCCGCCACTGAGACTCTTGACGAACAACCCATCCCTGGTGGTGGCCAGAATATCGGCCGGATTATCTTTGCCTGCATCGATGAAGGTATTGGTCATTCTCGGTATGGGCATATAGCGGAAACTCTCACGCCGGCCGTTGCCCGTGCGTTCCATGTTGAGTTGTTTGGCCGAGAGGATGTCGGTCATGTAATTGACCAGAACGCCCTTTTCAATAAGCACGTTGCGTTTCGCCTGCGTGCCTTCATCATCGAAATTGATGGTGCCGCGATAATTGGGCAGGGTGCCGTCATCGATCATGGTGAAGACGTCGCTGGCGACTTTTTGCCCCATCTTGCCGGTGAATGCGCCCACTTTTTTGGCGATGTTATCGGCTTCGAGGGGATGGCCAACCGCCTCATGCACCAGAACGCCGCCCCAGCCGTTCTGCATGACGATGTCCATCCGGCCGGCCGGGCAATCTTTGGCGTCCAGCATGACGATCGCTTCCTGAGCCGCTGTTCTGGCGACTTCTTCGGGGGTGACTTGCTCGAACATCTCAAACCCGGAATGGCGCGCCAGGCGCTCACGGCTCATGTGGCGGGTGCTATTGCCTTCGCCCAGAGCCTGGACGATGAAAAAGAGCTGCGGCAGTTCATCGGAGAGCAGCGCGCCCTCGCTGTTGGCGATGGTGCGGCTGCGCACTTCGTCATAATAGGAGATGCTGGCCATCTTGATACGGGCATCGTAATCGAGCGCCGCCTGATTGGCGCGCCGCATGACATCAAGACGCTTTTCATCGGCGATCTGCTGCAACGGCAACTTGACGGTGACAAAGCTGTCCCGCTGGGCCGGTGCGATGTCCTGCGGTCCGATGACCTTGCTGCCGCGCGCGATATAGGAGGCGACTTCGGCAGCCCGGGCCAGTTTCTCTTCGGTGATATCGTCGGTATAGGCATAGCCGGTCTTGTCGCCCGAAATGACGCGCACGCCCGCGCCCTGGCTGATGCCAAAAACCGCACTCTTGAATTTCGACTCTTCCATCTCGATGGCATGGGAGATGCGTTTCTCGAGATAGACCTCGGCGAACTCGCCGCCGTTCTTGAGCGCCAGGCGGATGATGCGATTGAGCAACTCCGGATCCAGGTCAATTTTGAGATTCGGCGCGCCTTTTTCGCCGCATGAGAGCAGCGACATCAGCGAAGGCGCTGCCGCCAGAGCGGCACCGCCCTGGAGCGTCGCGCGTAGAAAGGCCCGGCGCGGGATATCCCGAACAAAACAGCTTTTTGCAGCCATGTGGTTCTCCTGGTTTTATTTCAGGGGGGTGATGAGTATAGATTCGAATTTTCGCTCAAAACAAATAAAGTGATATACATTTGATCAATCGTGCACAGAAAAAATGTACACAGTTGATCAACTGCATTCTCAGAGTCTGAAGCTGTCCGGCGGTGTAATTTTTCAGATATAAAGTCCTGAAACGAGATGGCAGGCGCTGCGATGCTTTTTCTCACGGCAATCTGGTTCCCGTTTTCGCGGCGGCAAAAACGAACACCCCCGATTGTCATCAGGCAAGAAAAGTTGTATTTGACGAGAATCCAAATCGTTGTATATTGCATCGCAGTATAATACGTGCAGTGCCGACAAATATCCTGGCAATATCAAACGGTGGCGGCAGCACAAGTGACCTGATGCCATAACCTGATTGTGAGAAAACATGTTCGACCACTTTGACCTGCTGGCCCGTTTTTATGACCGAGCCATCGGGCCCCATGAAGCGAGTTTGCTGCGCGAGCAACTCGACTTGCCCATAAAAGGCCGTCTGCTGGATCTGGCCGGCGGCACCGGCCGTGTCCTCAGCGGACTGGCGCCCTGGGACGGATGCTTCATACTATGCGATTATTCTCTCTCCATGCTGCGACAGGCGCAGCAGAAACAAGTCGGCCTCCCCTTGCGCGGGGCGGCCGAATATCTGCCTTTTGCCAATGGCAGTTTTGAGCGCATTCTCATCGTGGATGCGTTTCATCATCTTGCGGATCAGCCGCGGGCGCTGCTGGAGATGTGGCGCATCCTCGCCCCCGGCGGACGTCTGGTGATCGAAGAATACGACATCCATCACTGGGCCATCAAGGTCGTCGCCATCCTGGAAAAAATCGCGCTGATGCGCAGCCATTTCATGGCCCCCGGAAAAATCGGGCAGCTTTTGCAGGATGCCGGAGCCCAGGTGTACGTACGCCACAACGGAAACGCAAAGGCCTGGATCATCGCGGAAAAACCGCCCATCACCTTCAAAGAACCTGCGCTGCGCTGACATCCGGCCCGTCGCCGCAGCGCTGATCCCTGAGATGCATTAATCCTTGAGTATAAAGGTAATCCGCATCACCACCCGATACTGCGAAATGGCGCCGTTGACTATGTCTATCTTTTGATCCTTGATCCAGACACCGGTGACATTTTCCAGCGTTTTATTGGCCCGGGCGATGCCCTGCTCGATCGCATCCTGAAATCTTTTGGGCGACGAAGCGATGATCTCTGTGACTTTGGCTATACTCATGGTGTACTCCTCTCTGGTTTTGATTCAGTGTTACCCTTCCTGTCAAGAACGCAAAAAGAGCCCCTGGAGAAAATGCGATTTCCAAGGGCTCTTTTTGTAATTTACATTGCCATTCTTTATCGTGTGGCCGGGATGATTTTCTTCAGTTCGGCCGATTCCTTCTCGATCTTTTCCTTGTTGCCATAGACGCAGACCGCATCCTGGGCCAGAACATCGGTCACCAGCTTTTCAAAGCCACGGATATCCTCCACCGTGGTCGCGAGCACTGCATCCCGCTCCGATTGCAGATCGGCTTCCGTGATCTTTTCAAAATAACGGCGAACGGCATTCCCACCGCGTTGCGAGGGCGTCAAAGGATAATCCAGATCCGCCACCGTGCCGATGATGAAGCGGGTCATGCGTTTGTCATCGACATCCAGCGCCTTTAAATAGCCGGGGGTATTGTCATAGGTCTCGATGGTCTTTTGCAAATTGGGATCGCGGTAGGAGGCAAACAGGAACGTGCCGTTGGCGTCGATATTGCTAAAGCCGCCGTAGGCGCCGCCGATGACGCGCACCTGATTCTGCAGCCAATCCGTGGAGAGAATCTGCCCCAGCACGCGCATCTTGCCGTTCCAGTCATATCCCAGTTTCTTGTAATTGTAGCCCTTCAGCACATACTGCACCTTGGAGGCCGCGGTGATGCCCTCATTCTCTTTCTGCGGTTGCAGCTGCCACGCCTGATAGACCGGCTTTTCACTGACCATCCGCTTGCCCAATTTATCCAGGGCGCTGCTGACCGCCGGCAATTCCTGGTCGCTGCAAGTCAGACCGAGGATGAGATTCTGCTGATTGAAGAGCAGCTGCGCCGTCTTTTGCAGTTTGGCGATGATCTCGCCGCTCTGGGTGTCATAGTTTTTCGTCAGCTCGGTGATGAACCAGTAGTAATCAAGGCCTGACGTCAATTCATTGAAACGGCCGCGCTGGTTAAAATAGGATTCGATGCGGCGCATGGTGTAACCGAAGCCGTTCTGCTTGACGGCATTCTCCAGGCGCGACTGATGCCGCGTCAGGACCGTTTTGAGGCGCTCGGGATCATCGTAGCGCGTGTGATCGATGATCTCCTCGCTGAGCTCGAAAAGTTTGTCCGTCTTGCTGGCCATGGCCTTGGTGGAAACCGTGAATTTGGGCAGCAGTTTGTCGTCACTGCGGTTTTCCAGAAAGGTATTGAAAGCGACGTAGAAACCGCCGGTGTGAATGTTCAGCAATTTATCCAGTTCACCGTACTCGAACTTTTCCGTTGACAGGCTGCCCAGCACTTCAGCCAGCAGCGCGGCGTACGGAACGAGTTCCTGCGGCAGGGTGCGAACGTCAAAGTGGAGATTCACGTAAACCACACCATTGCTGAAGGTGTTGTAGTGGAGCACGTCGAAGTTTTGCAAGCGTTTCTTTTCCGCGACATACCACTGTGCTTTGGGGGTTATATCTTTTATTTCAAGATGCGGAATGGTGGCCAATGCTTCCGGCGTGTCTTCGCGCTGCTGGTAGGCGATCAGCTCCTCCGTCTCCTTCACCAGCTGCTGCAGTTGCTCCGGGGTGAGGGTGGCTTTGTATTGCGCCAGTTCCTCGACGACTCTACGGTTGTTCTCTTTTTCCATCCCGGGTTTGGGTTCGAGCACCACGAGCACGCTGTGGGTATTGTCCAGCAATTCTGTGCGGATGACTGTCTCCAGATAGGGCTCCGTGAGCGAGCGTTTGATCTCGGCCAGCGGTTTTTCATACTCCAGGCTTTTGAAAGGATCGTCAGCATAGAGCCAGCCCGCCAGAGCCTGCATGCCGTAGGTGAGGCCCTTCTGCGCATTATCGCCTTCACGCAAACGGAATTCCATACGGTTGATGGTTCCTTCCACCGCCATTTTGTCGATGCCTTTTTCACTGGCCTTTTGTAATTCAGTCATAACGATATTGAGAAAAGCATCCGCATCCGCCGGATTGGCATTTTGCACCATAATGGTGACGACGTTCTGCTGGGTGTCGTCAATGGAGGCGCTCACTTCGCGGCCGATGCCGGCTTCCTGCAGGGCGAGGCGAATGGGGGCGGATTCCTGATTCACCAAAACCTCTGCCAGCACCTGCAGCGACATGACCAGGGCGCGGTCATCGCCGCGGCCCGCCACACAGCTCAGGGCCAACCAGGTCTGATTCTCCGTGGGCTCGTCATCCGGAGACGCATAGAAGGCGTTCACCCGTTTCATGGCTGTGAACGGTTTTTGCAGCTCAAAACGGGCGCGGACATCCGCTTTTTTAAAGTTGGACAGATATTCCTGATCGATGAATTGCAGCTCTTTTCCCAGATCCGCATCACCATAGAGCAGGATGTAGCTGTTGGCCGGATGATAGTAACGGCGATGATAGGCGAGAAATTGTTCTTCGGTCAACCGTGGTATCGCAGTGGGATAGCCCCCCGATTCAAGACCATAGCCGTTATCCGGAAAGAGGTTGCGGCTGATTTGAAAATAGAGTTCGCGCGAGGCGCTGGAGAATGACCCTTTCATCTCGTTGTAGACGACCCCTTTATAGACAATAGCGCTGTCCGGGTGCGTCAACTCGTAATGCCATCCCTCCTGCTTGAGAATTTTAGGCTCTGAATAGATGAGCGGATAAAACACCGCGTCGAGATAGACATGCATGAGATTGAAGTAATCCTGATTGTTCATGCTCGCCACCGGATAGCTCGTCCAGTCGGAGCTGGTCATGGCATTCAGAAAGGTGTTGAGCGATCCTTGCGACAACACATCAAAGGGACTTTTGACCGGGAAATGTTTGGAACCGTTCAGCACCGAATGCTCCATGATATGCGGGGTGCCGCTGTCCGTTTCCGGATCGGTCTTGAAGGTGATGTTAAAAGTTTTGTTGGCATCATCAGCGGCGATTTTCAGCAGCCGCGCGCCGCTGCCCTCATGCTCAAAATAGAGGCACTGTGCATTCACTTCCTTGACAAAACGTTTTTCAAGCAATTTGAATCCGTGATAAACCTGGCCGGGCTGATAAGCAGCCACGGCTGATGATAGACTGACTACTGTCATAGACAACACCAATCCAAAAATTAATGATTTACTGCTCATTCTACCTCCTGATTATTAGCCTGAATTATTCACCGCCACGAACGCAGAGACGCGCAAAAAAAGAAAAACATAAAAATATCCCGGCGAACTCTGCACGCTCGACAGCTTGTGAATAAAACAGGTTAGAAACAACGACAACAACAATTCGTCCTTTGTACGATGGCTCCCCGGCTATGTTTCAACAAAAAACCTGCCCGAAAAATTCAATTTTAATCAGATCGCTTCGATGGTTGAGGGTGGTTTGGTGGCGATATTATAGGTCACGCTGACCACGCCGGGCACCTTGCGCAGGATTTCTCCGGCCAGTTTTTCCAGCAACGGATAAGGCAGCCGCGTCGGTTTGGCAGTGCGCGCATCGATGCTGTCCCAGCAGCGCAGTTCGATTTGCAGGCCGAAATCACGCTTGCCATCGCGCATGCCGGTGACGCGATCCTCATGCAGGATCGCCATATATTGAAAGGCCTTGCGATCCTGGAGCAACTTTTCAACAATCACGGTCGCCTTGCGCACCGTTTCAATGCGTTCCGGCGTGGCTTCACCGATGACGCGCGCAGCCAGCGCCGGTCCCGGGAAAGGAATGCGTTGAAACAGCGCCGCGGGCAAACCCAGCGCCTTGCCCAGTTTGCGCACGCCATCCTTGCGCAGTTGAATGAGCGGCTCAAGGATGTGGTAGCCAAACGTCGCTTTCGGATCGATGCCGAGCTGGGCAAAAACGTTGTGCTGCCGTTTGATACCGGCCACGGTTTCATCGACATCGGTGAGGATGGTCCCCTGGAGCAGATAACGCGCGCCGCTCTCCTTGACGAGACGGCCAAAAACCTTTTTATAAAAAGTCTGTGTGATCGCCTCGCGCTTCTCTTCGGGATCGGTGAGGCCCTTGAGCGCCGCAAAGAATTCCTTGCGCGCATCGATGACCTCGACCTTGACGCCCAATTTCTTGAAAAAGGCGACGACCTGCTGCGGCTCCCCTTCGCGCATGATGCCGTTGTCGATGAACACGGTCCTGAGCTTTTTGCCCAGCGCTTTATGCCCCAGCATGGTCACTGTGGATGAATCGACGCCGCCGGAGAGGGCGTTGATGGCAAGACCGTCGCCCACCATCTCTTTGATTTCTGCCGTCTTTTCGGCGATGAATTTTTCACAATTCAGATTTCTGGCTTTAATCTCTTTAATCATAAAAAAAGCTCCTTTTATTCCTCACCGCGCAGAGCGCATGCCTGGTCACGAAAGCATCGACATCGGTTTGATCATGAATTCCCGGTATATTTCGATTGCCTCATCCAGCGTGTCGACGAGGAAGAGGTTTTTGATTATTTTTTCATTGACCATGCCCTTGTCAGCGACCTGTTTGAAAAAGCTGTGAATATTTGCATAATGCTCTCTGCCGATGAACAGATAGGGCGTGTTGAGTTTCAAGCCCAGCTTGAGGTTGCACACCTCGATGCCGACCTCCTCAAAGGTGCCGAGGCCGCCCGGGAAAAAGATCGGAAAACGGGCGATGGAAAAATTGTTCTGGCGGATGTGGCGGCAGTGCTCGTCGAAAAACATGGCGACGTTGGCGTAGGTGTTCAGATACTGGGGACTCTCCGACATTTCCGTCGACAGGCAGCAAACCGCTGACAGTATATTCTCCTGTGTGGCAATCTTGTTGACCGCCTCCATCAATCCGGGACCGCCGCCGGTCACCACGCCGATTTTGCCGAAAAGCTCCACCAGCTGCCGGAAAAAACCGGAGAGCTGACCGGTCAATTCCGGCGTCACTTTGACGCTCGACCCATAGCAGGCGAAGAAAGTCGCCTCGGAAAAAGACTTGAAAAGATCCTTGTCGAGAAAAAAGCCGCACTCATTGCGCTCGTAATAGTGCTTGACGCCATCGTCCTGAACCCAGATGATGTCAACACCCAGTTTTTTGAGAAATTTGAGCCGCTGCACATCGTATTCGCTGAAAAAGGGCGGATTCATTTGCGACGCTTGCCGGAAGATGAGTGAATGAATTTTTTCCTTTTCCATTTCAATTTTCGAGACCACATCCCATCGGGGGAAATAATAGGAGAGGAGAAATCCATTGGATTTGATATAGCCGTCTTCAATCTCTTCGATGATGTCCAGTTCAGGGCACTCATGGATATCCATCTTTTCCGTATCGACGATCTCGGTGTTTTTATAGGTCTCCAGCTTGTTCATCTCGGAAGCATCCACGATGAAAGCCGCATGCTTGATGCGCTTGCCGTTCACCAGTGTAGTGCCGGACAGAGATTCATCCATTTTCTCCTTTAACTGCTTCGATTGGCCGATGATTTCGTTGAGGCGCATGTCAGCGGGCACCTGGATGGAACAGAAACGTTTTGAAGGACGGTAAACCTTGATCACCACGCCGTCAAACTTTTCCTCCACATCGCTTCGGCTGAAGATTTCTATCATCTGCGGCGAGACGACGCTTTTATAGCTCAACGGATCAAACAGATTGGCGTTTGAATGATAAATTTTTTCAAGCCGTTTTTCCTTGTAGGAGAGCGCTTCGATGAGCGCAAAGTGTTCCTTCACCCTGAAATGGGTGAGCTGGCCAAGGAACCAGCCTTCAGGCTTGATCGTGTGAGGCAGGTTGGTGGTGAACTGCTTGCGGAAAAAATTGAGATCCTTGCGCATGCCCTGATAGAGGAGATAACGCAGCTGCTCGGTATTCGGCAAAAGATCATTATCATAGACATAGACTAATTTATCGAGCGGCAGAATGATGGTATTGTCCTTGCCCTGCTTGAAGGATTCTTTTTCCAGATCGATCAACGCGCCGTTATTGGTGTAGATATTCTTCAGGACATCATCGAAATCGAGGACGCGATGCTCCAGCTTGAGAAATAATTTGCCCATGAGCATGCGCTCATGGCTGTTGACGATGTACTCCAATACCTTGGCGGCCATGGCACAGTCCCTGGCATGATAGATGGCCACCGTGCATTCGATGCGATTGGCCTTTTTGGATTTTTCGATGAGACTGGGTACACAGTCGAGGCCGAGCTGGCACAAGCGGCTGCGCATATTGAAAACGATCTCACCGGCATTCATGCGCTCCATGAACCTCGGAGAAACGTTTTCAAACACCACCACCGCCTGATAAGGATAACTTTGCGTATCCAGAAACCATAAATAACCATCGGTTGTCAGTACATCGTCATAGGGGTATAATTCGTGCATTTGATATTATCCTTGTTTTTACATAACCTTATATCTATCCAGTAAATTAATAATCTGATTTATCAGAAACAAGAAAAATCAGGGAACCGCCACATGGGAAGCCCCGGGGCGTATAAAACGCGATGCCCGGGGCTTATGCATCCTCCAAAAATTGAGGTTTCTGTATGATCTTAAAAGTCGCCTTAAGCGCGATCCCCGGAGCTTATGCCCGCACACACTGATACCGCGGATCGGGGTCAAAGCAGCGCAGAAACAGTTGGGCCTCCGCTTCGAATAACATCACCGCAGATCGACGAGGCTTGTCGACCCTCAAGTTCGCCAACCCGGATAAATTTCTCAAGACCTGCAAACTCGCACTGACATCAATCTTTCGCAGCCACAATTTCATCCCAGTCATACAAACCGGTGATACGCTGCCCGGGCTGTACGATCAAAAAATCATTTGCATTCCAATCGCCGTCAATCAGTTTTTCGATCAAGGAGAGACTACCGGGAAGGACCGAATAGGCCAGACCTTCAGCGCCGGCCCTGTCTTCACACTGCTGCGCCGCGCCCAAGTGGCTGGTTTCAGGGACGTCGATGAACGTGATGGATTTATCAAAATGTTGACAGGAGGCATGCAGCGTCTCCCAGATGTATCTGGCGTTCTCTTCGCCAAACTCGCGCACATATTCCTCATAGCTCCTGCCGCCGCCCATGGATTGGGAGATAGTGCCGGGATCGTGGGCGAAAGAATCCTCACCCCGCTCCATGTACCCGGTGGATGTAAAACGTGCGCTGGGTTTGTGACGGAAATGCTGCGTGAAAGCCTCCTTGCTGCCGAGAAACAGCGTGCAGCAGTCATGGGCGCGCGGGATGACCAGCGGCACGGATTTGGCCTGCAAATCCATCGTCGCATTGCCGCACAACCCCAAACACAGCAGGATGGCCTGGTATTTTTCAGCCGCGGCGCAGGCGTTGATCCTCTCCTGAAGGTGTGCACGCAGCACATCGGGATGATCATGCTGCCCTTTTTCGGTGAATTCGAGGTCGATGACATGCAGTGAACGCGCCACACAGTGGCACACCTCGCGGGTGAAAACTTCACAGCCGATGAGTTTCAAACGCATAGATTTTCCTGCAAGTGAATAATGGAAATCCATAAAGTCCCGGGCGCAAGCGGACATCACGGTGAATGATGAACAGGGAAAAAGATAATAAATCATTCACAAATTATCAAGAAAGGAAAACTGATGCACCCCAGTGGGCGCAATCGTTCAGCACGCCCATTCCACAAGTTTCACGAACGGATCACTGCCGGTTTTTCATAGGCATTTCACCACCAATCCGGATGTCCGCAATCCTGGCACTTGATTTTCTACGATTATTTTAATATTTTACCAAACAATTGATTCTGTGGACGAGCCTGCATGGCGATGAGATACGATATGACGCACGTTTTATTATGGAAGGGCTATGCTGAGCACAAGGACCGGGCAAAAAAAACTCGAATCCGGTGAAATTCTACTCATCGCCGTTTTTGGGGCCTTGTGGGGATTGATGGAAATCACCATTGGCACGACGCTGAAAGGCATGCGCCTGCCCATGTCGGGCGCCATCCTCGCCATGCTCGCCGCGGTCATCGCCATGACGGGATATTACTTTGTTCCCCGCCGCGGCGCCATGCTCATGATGGGCGGCGTCGCCGCACTCCTCAAGATTTTTTCCATCGGCACGGTCATCGCCGGGCCCTTTTTCGCCATCCTCATGGAGGCCCTGGTGGCCGAGATCATCTGCGGCCTGCTCGGCGTCCATTATTTCAGCTATCTCTGCGCCGGGGCGGCCATGCTCTGCTACACCGCCGTGCATCCCTTCATCACCCAGGGGCTCTTGTTCGGCGGCCGCATTTATGAAGTCTATGTCGCCACTGCCACACAGCTGGCGCAGATACTGCATCTGCAATCAATACATCTTATGGCACTTCTCGGGATCTATTTTCTGCTGCATCTGCTGGCCGGTGCCTTGGCCGGTATTTTCGCCTTTCGCCTGGCCAAAGCCGTCAAGCTCGAACTCGAGAAATTGGAACACGCTGCATGAAGTGGTACGTTTTCATCTTCATCCTCGGCGTCGCGGCAGCGCTGTTTCTGAACGAGACCACCCATCTTGTTCTTTTTCCGGTCGCCCTGCTGGGCCTTGCCTTGATCGATTGGCGCGCCTATCGCATTTTCAGACGCTGGAAAATGTGGCTCTTTTTTATACTGCTGCTTCTCATTCCGGTCCTGCTGGTCAATCCCAAAGATGCGGAGTGGCTCGGCATCCCCTGCAACCGCAGAATGTTTCAACTCAATCTCATCATGGTGGAACGCAGCATCCTCATCATGCTCTCTCTTAAACTCTTCACCAATCATATTTCATTGGACAGTATTTCCGCCGGCTTGAAACGGCTGCGGCTGCACCAATTCGAACAGGTGTTCCGGCTCGCCATGACCCTGCTGCCACAAGTGCGCGCCATCGCAGCCGCTTCGTTCAAGGGGATCCATTGGCGCATGATTCTGGTGCAGCGGGCAGGCCTGTTCAAAGCCCTCAGCCAATTCATCGCACAAATCATTTTTCAAACCCGTCAGGCGGGATCCCATGCAGGCGAAGGCGGGAACAAACCATGAGGTGTGGACGCATCGCCCTGGTCACCGGCAGACCCAACAGCGGCAAGACCGCCTATCTGCAGGCGGTCTTGCAATGCGCGCGCCGGCTGGGAAGAAGCACCGGCGGCGTCCTGAGTCATGGCATCTGGACGGCCGGGGGGAAAACAGGCTTTATCCTGGAAATCGTTGCCACGGGCGAGATGCATCACCTCGCGAACGATAAAAATATATTTGCGGATGCCGTGTCCTACGGTCGCTTTTTTTTCGCTGCAAATGTTTTTAAAATCGCCGCAGAGGCGATTAAATCGGGCAGCGGAAGCAACCTGGTGGTAATTGACGAATTCGGGCCTGTGGAAGCGGCAGGGGGCGGGTTGTGGCCGGGGATCGAGTATCTGCTGCGCCATCATGACGGCTGCCTGGTGATTTCAGTACGGCCGGCGCTGGTGGAAGAACTAAAACAGCGCATAAAACTATTTTCCGCACACCCCTGACCTGCACAATCCCGTTTTTATTTCAGGTCTGCAAAGAAGAAAATGTCGACCTGATCAGAGACAACAGCGTTCCATGTTTCTGCATCTGTAAACAGGTGCAGAAAGACAGGACCTGACAAGCCATGCCACATGAAAAAAACAGTCCACTGAATGTCAACTGTCGAAATGATCACGGGGCATCAAAAGAGTGCCCCCTGCGACTGCACTCTTTTGATGACACCTTTCCGTAAATTAAATCAAGGCACAACTGTCGTCGAACCGATCAGGTTCGCGCCAAGGCATGTATTCCAGATATTGTGATTCGCAAACTGAATACAACGCCTGTTGGGGATTGTTTCCTTGGGATCATTGATCTTTAAGAAAATTTCATACTCACCAGGAGGCACATCACCCAGTGCATCCAGATTAATCGAAAAGTTCAAATCCCGCCATGCCGCGGTATTGTCCGCCCTGTTGTCCAAATCCGGCAGCCAATCCCTGGCATCCAGATTCGTGAGTGCCATATGGGTGATGCAGCCATTTTTGGCTTTCAAAATGACCGATACATTTTTCCTGTTTACCACGCAACCAAAGCCGACGTTTTGGATCTTGCCTTCCAATCGCAGGGTTCCATGCTGCTTTACCCATTTGCTCGCGTAAGCCTGGCGCAACACCAAACGGTAGCCCAGTCTGTCACGCATATATTCCATGCCGTTTCTGCCGTTATAGACCGGGTCAAAGATGGCCGTTCGCGTCACGCCATCGTGTGGAGGCGTAAACGGTGCGGTGACATTTTCTTTATTATAAACAAAATCACTCCAAAGCTTGTAGGTGCGTTGGCTATAGCTTGTATTCAAATGGGTTGTTTGCGCATAAGCGGCTTCATAAAGAGCGTTTGGAAACCTGGGATAGATATTTTCGGCAGGACCCGGTCCAACCGTTTCACCGCCATAAAAATTATTCTGATTTCTCATCCAGGTTAAAACAGCGTTACGATCGTAATCACCGTGATCACCCGTTCCAATCAAGGCAAAACCCTCGGAAAGCGAACCATTGTCATCAGGCACGGCACCGCGCGAACCCGCCGAATAGCTGTCGTTGAACATACCGAATCGCTGTGCCGGTGTGCCGCGTACCGGAGCCGGCATCAGATTGGTAAAACTATAATTGGTACCATACTCCAGGTTATGCCATGCCATGACGCCGCCCGCATGCACCATAATTGAACGTGAAGCGGGAACATAGCCCAGCAGCGCCTGTAAAAGCCAGTGGTACCCCTCCCGCGTTCTGGCATAGGATGAGGAGTGCATTTCGCCCCAGGGGCCAAAGATACCCCCTTTCACCGCCATGATGCACTCTTCGAACTCGCTGAAAACACTGCCAAGCTGCCACAGATGATATTGGACCCAGTTTTTACCCTCGTGGCCGGGTATGCCACACAAGTCGGATTTTTCCATCACGCCGGTTTCATACCAAACCCGGCCTTTGGGCGCCCCCGGCTCGCAGTCGTGAATGACCTGGTTGAAGCGATCATTGTCAACATACGTATGGCCCCGTCCGTCATAATTGAACTTGACAATGGCAACGGCTTCGCTCTCTCTCACCCTTTGCAAGGCCGCTCTCACATAATCAAGCGCGGCGGGTGTTAAAGGTTGGGTTGCACCGTAATGCGGTGGGAGAGCACCCTCCTTACTCCAGGGGCCGATGGGTTTGCCATCGAGGGGGGCATTTGACGAAAAATTTTTCAGGTCAAATTCCATATAGACGATGCGCGCATTAACATAGACCGTGGTACCACTTATAATGGCTCCCAGCTCCGGAAAACCGGGCGTTGCGCTTTCGACCGGAATAACATAACTTTCGGGTCTGTAAAAACCCCGGTCCGGATTCGGGATATCAACAGGATTCTCGGTATAGTCAAGCGCCTGTAACACGAGCGGGGCTGCCTCTCCGGCGTCGGCCGTTTCCACCACAGGGTCGTTTCCGGAAGCCTGCCCTGCATAGGCGACACCCCACAAGCCTGCAAACAGCAGGACAATCATGCATCTGATTTCATTCACTCTGAATACTTTTTTCATAACCCAATCTCCAGTTTATTTTCGCCCTAGTCGGGAATTTCCGGCAGAGTATCCGGATCGAGACTCCCGCGGGTTTCGGGGTGATATCCCATTTTCATATATTTGCCAAATACCGATCGTCAGGGGACTCTTCCCCGGACGGAATAAATGATGCCGGGCATCCTGCCCCGCTCGTTGGACAGGGTTTTCGGGCAGAGGCGCCCGGAGCGCGGCGAAGGTGCTCCTGCATAGGGGGATTATCCATCTTCCGCCCAAGAAGGGATTTCCTGGGCGATCGAAAGCGTGAATTTGCCTTGCTAGCCCGCCAAGGCTCCCCTATGACTAAAAAGCCGCTTTTAGCGGCCTTTTTCTGTTCTTCCGTTAACATTTACTATTTTTTCGAGTATCGAATTTTCTTCTGATCAATTACTATTGAGGCTTTTTCCCACGTTTCTAACGGATGGGTCACCAGGAGGCGGCTCAGCGCATCTTGCGTTTGCAGTAAACCGGTTGGATATATATTCAATCGTATGACACCATATCCTGGCACATCAGGAATTACAAGTGGATTCTGAAAATCATCATCGTACGTTATCAATACCATTCGATTCTTTTGGCAGTAATAAAAGATATCCTCATCCGACATTCTTTGCATACCCAATGATCGGGTTGAATCGACGGTTGCTCTATCACCCACCATGCGGGCCAGCCAGGCTTCCGTTTCAGCGGGAATATTTTGATCGAGCAGAATCTTGATCATACGGTAGCGGTAATGCTTACTTGCGTATCATCCACCAGTTCGATGGCATATTCGATCGCTGCACGGACATCATCGTGCGTAATTTCCGGATAATGGGCGAGGATGTCTTCTATCGTATCTCCTCCGGCCAGCGATCCCAAAATGTTTCGCACCATGATGCGCGTGCCACGAATGACCGGTTTTCCATGACAAACAGCAGGATTTACTTCAATATGTTCAGTCATGACATCCTCATTAAACAGGACAAACTTGTTAACTCACATTCAATTTATATTTATTAAAAATACGGACCATTGTCAAGTCCTAAATGGGATTTGAAGTGTCAATGGGGTCATCTGAGAAAATGATCCTGGTTATGCTGGCGTATCTATGACGCACACAGAATGGTTCTGCAAGCTACACCCTCCGGTCATTTTTGGGATGTCGCACCGTTTACCAGTCAACCTGCTCGCGCAGATTTTGCTCATCCTTTAGGCGCTCCCTGGTCTCCTGATAATTTGATTCCAGCTTTATCCAGAAAGAGGCTGGAACGCTGAGAACGCGTTCCAGCTGCATGGCAGTTTCGGCGGTGATGGCGGACTTGCCGGTCATAATATCATTTATGGTTTTTTTCGGTCTGCCGCAGCGCTCTGCCAATTCTGTCTGGGACATGTTCAAACTTTCCAGCGTCTCCCGTAAAGTCTCGCCCGGGATGACCGCATAATCCGGGTTGAATCCGATTATCTTTTTTCGTTTAACCATGCGTTTCTCCTGCCCCCAATCTGCCATGCTGTAAGCACCTTTTGGGCAAACGGCACGAACCGAGGGCGCACTCAGATCCGTGAGATGCCCCGATCCGGCTTGACGAATCTAAAAGATCCCTCCAGGATGACATGCCAATAAAAACAACCATGCGGCTGCTCTACAACCGATCGTCCGGGGACTCTTCCCCGGACGGAATAATGATGCGGGTATCCTGCCCCGTTCGTTGTACATGGGCTTCGAACAAAGGCGCGATGAGCGCAGCGAAGAGTCTCCTGCATAGGTGGACTATCCGTCTTCCGCCCAGGGAGGGGATTCCCCGGGCGAGCGAGCAAATCTGCAAATACTGGAAATTCTGCGCCGAAGTGATCACTCCCAGGGCATTTCCTCCCAGCGCACAAACTCTATAGCTGCGTCTTCTGCGATACTGTACTTATAACCTTTATAATTGACGCGCTCGTATCGTACACCCGCATCGCGAAAAAGACTTTCGGCAAAATTACAGGCGATTAATTCAGCTTCTTCAGAAGTGCCTGACTCCCAAATACGAAGCAGAAGAGATGCCGCTGAGCCAGCCGGTGGTTCTTGTTGTCCCCATTTATCGTTTGCCATGTATGCGGCATATTGCATGAATGCTGCAACAAGTTTTGACAAACGGTGCGTACGTCCATCAGGGACCAGCCTTCGCAGCATATCCAGCCAGACAGTATATACGGCGTCGCCGACAATGTCGCGCAAGTTGGGTGATTGCATCTGATTTTGAGCTTCCGCCGGATTTTCGGTGTTTTGCTTTTTTCTCGCCATCTCTGCCTCATCTATTCCGGTTTCATAAAAAAATTAATGCGCTCAGGGAGCGATGGAAAATGGATGCTGCGTCTGCTTAACGCCTGGGATTTACGCGATGTAATGTGC
Source organism: Candidatus Zhuqueibacterota bacterium (assembly GCA_963169875.1). Lineage (GTDB taxonomy): Bacteria > Zhuqueibacterota > Zhuqueibacteria > Residuimicrobiales > Residuimicrobiaceae > UBA2214. The sequence continues at coordinate 2,796 of CAUJEL010000075.1, read as the reverse complement.
TAAATCACAGGCTCCGATTGCAGTGATTTCACAATCATTTTTTCCTTTTCAGCATACCATAGATCCAGCTTGGCCTGCATGAGGAGCCAGCTTTCAGGCGAAGTACCTGTAGCACGGCCAACCCGGATGGCCATTTCCGGGCTCATTCCTGCGCGGCAATTGAGTAAAGCGGATAACGTTTTTCTGGTAATTCCCAATCGTTTTGCTGCCTCAGTGACCGTCAGATTCAAAGGTTTTATGACATCCTCACGCAAGACTTCGCCAGGATGCGTTGGTTTTCTTTTTGCATGCATATGAGACGCCCTCAATGATAATCTTGATAATCAACATTTATTACATTTTGACCATCGAATTGGAATGTGACTCGCCAATTCCCTGTAATCCAGACTGACCAGATGCTTTTATATTTGCCTTTTAATTCATGTAAACGATAACCTGGCAAGTTCATGTCTTGTGGTCCGGTCGAGGCATCGAGTCTATCCAGGCTGGCGATCCCACAATGTGCCTTGCCAGCCGTGGATGTAGCCGTTATCACCACACATCGGACACTCCCAGATAATTGTGCCAGAGGCGTCATCCATCCTTGCGAAAATTTCACCAAGACAGCGTTTATGCCCGGGCGATCGTCGACAGGGGACGTTGGTCCACTCACAAATTCCTTGCGGATGGCTCGTCACCCAGGCCACGATTGAACCAAGAAATAGTGCTATATTCAAGGCAGGACCCGGAAGTGCCTCAGCGACAAGATCTTCGTCATCCAGAAAATGTCTCATGTCTGTGACCCAGGTATCACCCATACTTCTCGTTTCCTCTTTTTACTGTAAGTCAGATTAGCTGGTCAGGTTTTTACGTTAAAGCGCAATGCCCGGCGGGTGAGGGCAATCATTCTGCAACAAGTCATGATTCTTGCTGTGTGGCAATTTTCGCCCGAATGGATAGCAGGTTTCATCCGAAATACGCAAATCGCCTGAGGATTGCAGACGGCTTGGATACTCTGCCAGATAAGTATATGTTTTTGACATCATGAGCGCACTCTAAGTTTTTGTATGCAATAAATACTTCTTTATGGTAATTAATGCAAACAAAAACGCACTTCAGCAGAGATTTTTCTCCCGGCCGGAGGAGTCGCTCGGGGTCTCATTTAGTATTATTGCGGGAAATACTCTTTATGATGGAGCCGGACCCAACTTTTAACTTGATGATATAATTCCTGCGCCGTAATAACAAGCTCCTCAACCTCCTGCAGGGATATTGTGCCGGCTGCATCATAATCACTGATGTTGCGCTTATTGCGGCAACTATCAAGATAGTCTTTTAGCTCTCCAAACTCTTCTCCCAACGTTTGGGTCAAACTCTGGATGACATAATAATGATCTCCAGCACCGCGGCCGCTGCGATAGCCGCTGCAATAAAGTGCAACCAGGCAACACTGTCTCGCTGCGTTATAGGCAATGGCAAACCGCCAATCCTCTGAGACCTGTTCGTGGGCGCAATCTTGCAAATCCCGTTCAATTATCGCAAACAGGTTGCCGATCTCTTCACGGCTGGTTTGATGTTTTTTCAGCCAGCCATTTTTGTACCAATCGTCTAAACTCATGCTCTTCTCCAATGACAAACAGCAGAGAGTCGTCGATCAATTTTGAGATGAAATGGTCCCGCATTCGCACTTTATCGGCGAATTCGGCCATGGGAAAAATCGCAGCATTGATTTCGCGGCCGAGTTGTTCGCGAAGTGCGGTGAACAACGGAGACATTTGTCTGGGACGCACCTTGCCGATGATCAAAAGATCAATATCGCTATCCGCATTAAAACGTCCGTTGGCCATGGAACCGTAGATGAAGGCGTAATCAATCTCTGCAGCATGGGGCTTGAGATGTGCCATCACCTGATCTAAAAGTCCGACGGTTTTGAGAAAAAGGTTGCGCAAATCGCCATAGAGGATGTGCTGTGTGTTGATGCGATAGTAATGTTGTTTACCGGAGATTCGTTTCCGCAACAGACTGATTCGCTCCAGATTTTGCAGCTCCAAACTGATGGAACGCGGAGAGCTTTTCAATTTGGTAGCGAGTTCACGCAGATAGAATTCTTCATCCGGATGCATCAGCAGCGTGGCCAGCAGATCAATGCGCGCCTGACTGGTAAAAATATTTTTAAGCATGCGTTTTCCGTATTAATATTACATACGTTCGTATGTAATTTGCATACTATTATTGAAAATGTCAAGCAAAAAATTGCTGCAAGATTCAGTCCTGTCATGCCGTAGGCACCTTTTAGCTAAACGGCTTGAACCGAGGGCGCACACAGATCCGCGGGATGCCCCGATTCTCCTTGACGTATCCAAAAGATCCTTCCAGGATGACATGCTGGTAAGGAAAAATCATCTGGCCGCTCTACAACCGATCGTCCGGGGACTCATTCACCGGACGCAATGATGATGCGGGTATCCTGCCCTGCTCGTTGGAAAGGGCTTTCAGGCAGATGCGCCCAGGGCGCAGCGGAGGTGCTTCTGCACAGGGGGACTACCCATCTTCCGCCCAAGAACGGATTTCCTGGGCGATCGAAAGCATGAATTTGCCTTGCTTGCCCGCCAAGGCGCACACTATGACTAAAAAGCCGCTTTTAGCGGCCTTTCTCTGTTATTCCGTTAACATTTACGTAAGCATTCGGTCAAGTACACTCCACCAGGAAGGAGTGGGAGCGGCTTAATTTTGGGAACGGGTCTTCCAGTTTTGTGGCAGCAGATCAGCTAGCTTGTGGAAGGGATAGTCCAGGATGGTCTGGAAGACATACTCAAG
>CAUJEL010000074.1 GCA_963169875.1 Candidatus Zhuqueibacterota bacterium | reverse complement strand
AGCATACTTGGCTGCCGTTGTTTAAAAGGTACGGCTCACTGACGCTTCCTCAGCAAGCCGCCATCCCGGAAATCTTATCCGGCCGCGATATCCTGCTCATCGCACCTACAGCTTCTGGCAAAACAGAAGCTGTCATGGCGCCAACACTAGAGCTGCAAAAACGGTCTGGCGCGCCTCAGGGGATGACCCTTTACATCGCTCCCACCCGAGCGCTGGTGACCGATTTATATGCGCGGTTACAGGGACCTGCTCAGGAACTGGGATTCATTGCTGAATATAAACATGGCGACAAACCCTACCTAACCAAACAAGGCCCGCCGAATCTATTGATCACCACACCGGAATCACTCGATTCTTTGATCTGCCGGAAACCAGAACTCTTCAAACATTTACATGCGCTCATACTGGATGAAATACATCTTTTGGACGGTACGGCCAGAGGGGACCAGGTACGTGTACTTATCCAGCGGCTTGCCACGATTCAAGAAGGCAGGAGCTTTTACATACATCTTTTATCAGCCACGGTGGCTGCTCCGGCTACATTGGCGGAAAGATATGTCAAAAATTGTAAAGTTGTACAAATAGGCACACCTCGTCAAATCATTGCACATGTCATGCAATCCATCGAAGAAATTACCAAACATATACGAGAAAATCGTTATCGAAAGGTGCTGTTTTTCTGCAATCGGCGGGAATCCGTGGAAAAATTAGGCCGGGAATTAAAGGTCATATTTCCGCAATACCCAGTTCTGGCCCACCACGGCAGTTTGAGTAAAAAAGAACGGGATGATTCCGAATCCACGCTCAAACAAGCTCAAGTTGCTTTCTGTGCCGCCACCTCCACCCTGGAAATTGGAATTGATATAGGCGACATCGATCTGGTGGTCCTCAACGAAATTCCCTGGAGCATATCCGCCTTAAGCCAGCGCATCGGGCGCGGTAAACGGCGCGGAAATATCATCAATGTTGTATGCAAGGCGGACAATTTTGCGGAGAGAGAGATCATCGAAGCGATGCTGGCGGCAGTCGAGTTGGGAAAAATGGAACAAAGAGACTATGAACCTGACAACTCGGTCATTGTCCAGCAGATTTTCTCATGCTGCTATGCGCAGCGAGCCGGCGTGCACCGCGACACCCTCCACCAGTATTTGCTGCCGGTGTATAACCAAAAAACGATTGATCTTGTCATCGACAAGTTACTGGTAGACGGGTTGATTACATGCAGTCAGGATGTACTGTACGCGTCGACAGCCGTGATGGAATGGGGTGACAAAGGTATCATCCATTCTAATATTGAGGATACTAAAAAATATAAAGTGATGGACGTGACCAGCGGCCAGCTCATCGGCGACATATGGGGGCCATTCAATAAAACGTTCGTTCTTTCACATCGCGCCTGGCAAATCGTCAAGACAGGTTATGGGATCCTCTATGTTCAACCTTTCAAGGGACAAGCAACACCGGCTCTCTTTGCCCGGCATTCAGAAGTTGGGGCGTTTCATTATTTATTGCCAGAAGAATTAAAGTGACATCTGGGTTCGCCAAGCGCAGTATGTGGCAAGCAGCACCATTAGATTTGTATCATGATCTTTTCGTCAAGTAGCAGCCAAAATCATGATATATTGATCATCGGCCCAAAAGCCGATATTTTGATTTTACTATTTTGGATTTATTATTCAAAAAAGCATTTTGCACAATCTTTGAAATACCCTTATTCAGTTTATAAATTGGCGCTTTCCTGGGAAAAAAAAGATTTCTATTATGCCCACCTCCACCATACAACATTATGACGATCACGCCGAACAATTCTTCTCCCGCTACGAAACGGCAAATGTTGCTGGTTTGCATTCTTTACTGCGGCACTGGCTGCCCGCCGAGGGCAGAATCCTGGAGATCGGCTGCGGGTCAGGGCGCGATGCGCGGTTTATGGCTTCCAATCCGGGACTCGACGTCACTGCCACCGATGCCAGCAAAAATCTGATCGAGCTTGCTGCAAAACAGGCTGCACCTCGCGATGGCAAATCCCCGCTCTTTCGCCAGGCGGTTTTTCCCCTGAATGCCGGGCACGATTTGCTCAGCGAACGGTTCGATGCCATCGTTGCGATCGCGCTCCTGATGCACCTCGCCGATAACGAATTGTTCGAATTCGCCTATCAGGTTCGCACAATGCTGAAAAGCGGCGGGATTTTTTTCTGTTCCTTCTGTCCTGGCCGCGAGTCGACAACTTCTGACCCGCGCTCTTTCATAGACCGGCAAGCCGGACAAATCCAGCTGCTCTTTGAACGACTGGGATTCAACTTGTTGCACCAGGAGGAAAATCAGGACAGTCTGGGAAGAGATCTGAACTGGACGACTCTGGTTTTTCGCCTCGAATCGCGCTTCGCTGCACGACCTGTCGATCAAATCGAATCGATTATCAATCATGATAAAAAGACAGCCACCTACAAGCTGGCTTTGCTGCGAGCCTGCTGCGAAATCGCCCAGACATCCCTGCACCACGCAACCTGGCATCCGGGCGATCGCGTCAGCATCCCCCTGGGATTAATCGTCGAAAAATGGCTCTATTATTACTGGCCGCTCATCGACTCTGATCTCAATCTGCCGGAGATGCGCGTGGGCAGAAACGCCAAGAGCCTGGCGTTCCGGCCCGCATTCAACCGGTTCATCGATTCTTTTAAACCCGGCGGATTGAACGCCTTTTTTGCGCTGTTCCAGAGCGGGCGCCTGACCGGCGAACAAGCTGGTTTGCTCGGACACCTGACCACGCTCATCGCCCAAACCATCATCAAGGGACCCATTACCTATTCGGGCGGCTCGCTGGAGGGCGTGGACCGCGTCTTTTCTTTTTCCGGCGTGCAAAAATTGAATAGCTGCAACACGCCAACGGAACTTGCTTTTGGTTTCGGACGCGTTTACCTGCCCGCCTCTATCTGGCGCGAGATGTGTCTTGTCGGCCACTGGATTGGCGAGGCGATCCTGCTGCGCTGGGCGGAGCTCAGCCGTTCGTTCGCCGGCCAGCCGGTGGAGATTTCAGATGTTCTGGCGCAGTTGCTGACGATCCCAGTGGCGGAACGCGCAACCGGAGAGGCTAAAAAAATATTTTCCAGGCACACCGATTTGATCTGCGTCTGGAGCGATCGAAAATTGTCCCCCGGCAAATTCGACCTGGATCATGTCATCCCCTTTTCCATCTGGCACAATAACGATCTGTGGAATCTCCTGCCCACGGATCCCGGGATCAATCTGCAAAAACATGATAAAATGGTCACCCGCGATCTGCTGTTCAGCCGGCGCGATCATCTGATCCATTATTGGCGAATCTTGCAGCAAGCCGATCCGCTGCGCTTTTTCAATCAGGTCGGGCGAACGCTTCTCGGAAAAGCCATACCCGTGCATTCTGAAAACTGGGAAAATCCCGTATTCTTTTCTTTGGCAGAAGCCGTCGAGACTTTTGCCTGCCAACGCGGTGTACAGCGCTGGCCTGAGCATGTAATATAATTCAAAAGTAATTGTTGATCAAATGGTGCGCTTTACCGCACCATTGTTTTGCACTATGCCAATTCCATTTCCCATTGATGCCATTGGCTTATCCAGCAGCACCCCCAATCGATATAAGTCAGCCTAAATTGTGGATGGCGAAACGTTCTCATCAATAAATATATTTTTGGTAAGACTGGAATTTTTATTGCGTTTTATGATTAAAAGAATTATATTTTATTAACCCTATGGGTTAATAATAAGGAGTCCTGTGGATATCTCCTTTCCCAATACTCGGTTGGCCAAATTATTCTCCAGTGAAAAAGAACTCGTTCGTAAATTCGGCAAAGAACAGGCCATGCTCATCAAGAGAAGAATGGCGGAAATCGCAGCTGTTGAAAATTTGCAACAGCTTACTTCCTTGCCGCAAATACGCCCTCATGAGTTCCATGGAAGATTAAAGGGAAAGATATCGCTGGACCTGAAGCATCCTTACCGCCTGCTGATTGCACCCGATTATGAAGAAATCCCGCGAAAAGATGATGGCGGCCTGGATTGGAACAAAGTAACAAAAGTAGTAATAATAGGGGTGGAGGACACCCATGGTTAAAAGAATGAAAGCAATCGGATTCAAGCCGGATTATGCTGTTGTCCCGGGCGAGACTTTACGGGAAACACTGGAAAGCTTGAACATGTCCCAGGCAGAATTGGCAGAGCGCTGCGGCAGACCGAAAAAAACCATCAATGAAATTATGTCAGGCAAAGCCGCCATCACCGCCGAAACTGCCTTGCAGCTGGAACGCGTTCTCGGCATTCCAGCCTCATTCTGGATCAAGCTGGAATCAAATTATCAGGAGACCAGGGCGCGCCTCAAGGATGAGCAAAATCTGCGCGAGCAGGTTGCCTGGTTGAAGCATTTCCCGCTCAAAGCCATGGAGCGAAGCGGATGGCTCACGTTGACAAAAGACCCTGTGGAGAATTTACGCGCGCTGTTGAACTTTTTCGGGGTGGCCGGTACTGCCGAGTGGGAAGAAATTTGGTTGGCGCCGCAGGCCAATTTTCGCAAATCGCAAGTTTTTGCAAAAAATCCCTATGCTTTGGCCGCCTGGCTGCGTAAAGGCGAACTGCTGGCAACAGCTCAATCTTGTACGGATTTTCACGCAGGTTCGTTTCGCAGCGCCCTGGAAAAAATACGCGGATTGACGGCGCTAAATCCAATGGATTGTTACCAGCAAATGCAGGAATTGTGCGCACAGGCGGGCGTTTGTGTTGTTCATGTCCCGGAACTGCCAGGTACCCATGCTTATGCGGCGACAAGATGGTTCAACGGCAAACGGGCCATCATCCAACTCAGTCTCCGCGGTAAAACTGATGATCAGTTCTGGTTCTCCTTTTTTCATGAGGCCGGGCATGTGCTGCAAATGAAGATAAAGTCGGTCGTCATTCATTCGGACCAAGAAAAGAGTATCACCGCTCAGGAAAACGCCGCGGATCAGTTCGCTAGAAATTTTCTTCTTCCGGAGAAAATATTTAATCAATATTTGGCAAACGAAGATTTTTCCGAACCCGGCATTATTCGCTTAGCGCAGCGGATGCGCGTGTCGCCGGGGATCGTGGTCGGACGCCTGCAACATGAGAAGCGGATTCCATATTCTTTTTATAATCAATTAAAGATAAAATTGGGATAAAACTGCTATTCATGAGTAGATGTACCACAACTCTCCGAATTGGATTTTTTCGGCGGTGAGGGGTTACGTGGATAGAGGATTCGATCGCAAAAAACCATTCCGGCCAACGAGGACACGCCTGCTTATCGTCTGCAGAGGGCAAGCCACGGATGTCAATATTTAGGACTTGACAATGGTCCGTATTTTTAATAAATATAATTTGAGCGTGAGTTAATCAGATTGATATGTTTAATGAGGATGTCATGACTGAGCATATCGAAGTAAATCCTGCTATTTGTCATGGAAAACCGGTCATTCGTGGCACACGCATCATGGTGCGAAACATTTTGGGATCGCTGGCTGGAGGAGATTCAATAGAAGACATTCTTGCCCATTATCCGGAAATTTCACGGGAAGATGTCACTGCCGCGATCGAATATGCCATCGAACTGGTGGATGATACGCAAGTAAGCATTACCGCTACCGTATGATCAAGCTTCTGCTCGATCAAAATATTCCCGCTGAAACGGAAGCCTGGCTGGCCCGCATGGTGGGTGATAGAGCAACCGTCGATTCAACCCGATCATTGGGTATGCAAAGAAGGTCGGATGAGGATATCTTTTATTACTGCCAAAAGAATCGAATGGTATTGATCACGTACGATGATGATTTTCAAAATCCACTTGTAATTCCTGATGTGCCAGGATATGGTGTCATACGATTGAATATATATCCAACCGGTTTACTGCAAACGCAAGATGCGCTGAGCCGCCTCCTGGTAACCCATCCGCTAGAAACGTGGGAAAAAGCCTCAATAGTAATAGATCAGAAGAAAATTCGATACTCGAAAAAATAGTAAATGTGTAACCGTTCGGCCAAGTACATATTCATGAATTAGCCCGGGTTGATTATATTGTTCCTGTCAAAACAAAAAGGAGACAGGAATGAACAGTACAGAATCGAAAAACCCAGCCGAACGCACGCAAGCAATGTATGCCATCGT
>CAUJEL010000073.1 GCA_963169875.1 Candidatus Zhuqueibacterota bacterium | reverse complement strand
CTCCTTCCTTATCAGTCGACTTGGATAGTATAGCAATTCCTGATCTTCTATACAGGAATTTTAATTGTCGTCACCCAGGAATAATAAATGTCGTTAATCAGACACAGAGGTCAGCGGTCAGAAGTCAGAGTGACAACACGGACACGGCATCGAAAGTCGCGTGAATGGGAAGAATAAGATTTTCATTGCATTTAGTTACCATAATTGGTAAATTAATGCAATGAAAATCGCTGATTCTATCAATTTGTTCGGCTCTGAGGCGGTATTTGACAGTCAGCTGCTTTGGGCCGGCGATGTGAATGCCAAAGAGGTCGCGCGGCAGCTGAGCCGCTGGCTCAAGAGTGGTCACATCATCCAGCTCCGCCGCGGGCTCTATGCCCTGGCGCCGAAATGGGGCCAACCCCAGCCTCACCCGTTCCTCGTCTCCAACCGCATGGCGCCGGGCAGCTATGTCAGCTGCCAATCTGCCCTGAGCTTTTATGGCCTGATCCCCGAATTTGTGCCCGTCACCATCGCGGTTGGCTCTGTGCGTCCACAGAGGAAACAGACCGCCCTGGGCGTCTATCAATTCCATCATCTCCAGCCCGATTTGATCTTTGGCTATCACCAGATCGACCTGCCGCACAACCAGCAGGCGCATATTGCGCTGCCGGAGAAGGCGCTGCTGGATTTAATCTATTTAACGCCGGGCGCAGATAGCGATGCCTGGTTGTTCGAACTCAGACTCGAACCGGCGGCTTATCCGCTGAATTCCGAGCGGCTGCATGAATTTGCATTGCGCAGCAAATCTCCCAAGCTGCAGCGGGCCGCCGGCTTGGTGGTCAAGTTTTTGGGCGATCAAGATAAATTCAGAGAAATTTGAGAGAGCATCTATCACAACTCTGCGCTTTAGCGCCCACCTCCGTGCATGCGCGCAACGCCGCACGGGAGTATCTGCAGGCATTGATCCTCGCCGGCATGCAAAAAAGCGGCGCCATGATCCCGCTGGCTTTCCACGGCGGAACCGCATTGCGATTTCTCTATACCTTGCCAAGATACTCCGAAGACCTCGATTTTGCCCTGGAACGCGATGCAGCGAATTTCGATTTTGAGCGGATGCTCAAATTGGTAAAAAGGGAGCTGGAACGATTCGGCTTTTCGCCTCAAATCAAAATGAATACTTCCCGGACTGTTTTATCGGCCTTTATTCAATTTCCCGGATTATTGCATGAATTGAATCTATCCAGTCATCTTGGCGAAAAACTCGCGATAAAAATCGAAATAGACACCAATCCACCAGCGGGCGCCGTATTAGAGACTACGATAGTGCGCAGCCATTTCACCCTTCATCTTCAGCATCATGATCGAGCATCGTTATTGGCGGGTAAATTGCATGCGATTCTCACCCGCAGCTACTGCAAGGGCCGGGACTGGTATGATCTGCTCTGGTATCTCAGCGATCCTAACTGGCCGGAACCCAATCTGGAAATGCTCGCCAATGCCTTGCGACAGAAAACTTCCGGTTCTGTTGAACGCCCCGCGGCAGACTGGCGTGCGCATGTCCTGGCGCACATCGGGAGCGTTGATTTTGATCAAGTACGAGCGGAATTGGCGCCCTTTATCGAAGATGACCGTGAGCTGCAGCTTTTTTCCGGGGAGACGTTTGAGAAACTGCTGAGTGTGAGGGAGTGAGGGCGGAGGACAGAGAACAGAGAACAGTAGGCAGTTTGCAGTTTGCAGTAGGAAGTGGGCAGTTGGCGACAAAGCTCTTTAATGGAATTACAAATTCAACTGAAAATGTTCATTTTACGGACTCTTTCTAACTCTGAAAAAGCGCAAAAGTGTCTAAAACTGATTGACAATATTTGTGCAAATTTGTAAATAACCATACGACATATCAGAAACAAACAAAAGACAGAGGGCATAGAGCAGAGAGGTTTTTATTCGATGATCTTATTTGAATGGGATTCGAAAAAAGCCGAGAGTAATTATAAAAAACATGGGGTTACCTTTACAGAAGCATGCGCGGCCTTTCGTGATGAGTGGTCAATAACAATCATGGATCCCATGCATGCACAGAGCGAAGACAGATTCATCTTACTCGGATACTCTGAGAAGAACAGGTTAATCGTTGTTGTTCATACGGATCGCCAGGGTCGGACCCGAATTATCAGCGCTCGAAAGGCAACTAAAAAAGAGAGAACGCAATATGAAAAAAGATAAAGTAAGCGAGATGCAGCCTGAGTATGATTTTTCTAAAGGTGTGCGCGGAAAATATACAAAAAGGTATTCTAAAGGGACCAACATGATTATCATCGATCCTGATCTGTGCGAGTATTTCCCGGATCAGGATTCTGTCAACAAAGCACTGCGTGGCTTGGTAAAAATAATAAAAGATCATGAAAAAGTTGAGTCATAGAATAGTTGGCAGAGGACAGAGGACAGAAGGAACAGCAATTTCGGATTTCGGAAAATGATTTTTGTTGAGTGGTCAGTCGTCTGTGGTCAAAGGACCATCAACCGGCGGGCACTGTAATAGAGACGACGGTGGTATAGCGCCATTTCCACTTGAATAGTAGCAAAAGCAATATTATATTAACTCAATTAATGCAAATTTAGTTAATATAATGACGGAAATAAGCCCTCGCCTATGCAGCCTGGCGGGTTGAGGAAATCGAAGCACCATTGGCAGGAAAATATTAACGGTTTTATTTTCTACATATGCAGAGCAAAAACGGTTTTAAAACCTGAATGGAAACATGGCGATGAAAAATCCATTGTTTGGCAAAATTGTTCAAGATCCTGAAATCTGTGGCGGTGAACCAGTCATTAAGGGCACGCGAGTCAGACTAAAAATAATTTTTGATAATTTGGCAGCAGGGATCTCTCCGGAAGAAATTGTCAAATCATATCCAACGCTTTCACTGGCAGACGTGCGCGCTGTTATCGCTTTTGCCGCAGCTGCAGCATCTGATGATTTGTCGTTGCCAATACAATCCATGTCGCTCGAAACGAATGAAAATTAATATTGATGAAAATTTGCCTATTGATCTCGCATTTCTCTTAATCTCCTTTGGTCATGATATTCCATCAAACGCAATGGGCACTATCATAAATGAAGTAACGAGTAACTATTCCAATATCTAAGTGCCACCATTGAGTTTTTCATGTTTGTTATGCAAAAGATATGCTGCAATATTTCATTAGTAATGAATACTATTAGCTAAAATATTTCAACAGCAATGAAATATATTTCCCCCAGACTCTTCCGAATCATTCTTCACTTATAAAAACCATTTCTATTGTATTTAGTTACCATAAATGGTAAATAACTGCAACAGAATCGACCGAAACATTGCCTGCAGTCCCATTAAAATACTGGCCCAAACAGTACGATTATTTCTGGAGATGAAACAGATAAATTGAGTGATGCAAAACCGAAACTGTGGCTGTCGCCGCCGCACATGGGCGGCGAGGAACTGGAACTGGTGAAGGAGGCCTTTGCCTCCAACTGGATCGCGCCCTTGGGTCCCCATGTGACAGCGTTCGAGCAGGAGCTGTGTCAGGTCACCGGCGCCGGTTACGCCGCGGCGCTCTCTTCCGGCACCGCCGCCATCCACCTCGCCCTGATCCTGCTCGGCATCGACAGGGGCGATGAGGTGATCTGCGCCTCTTTTACGTTTTCCGCTTCGGCCAATCCGATTCACTATCAGGGCGCCTCACCCGTTTTTGTGGACAGCGAAGCGCAAACCTGGAATATGAGTCCTGAGCTGCTGGAACGTGCCATCCAGGAACGGCTGCGCATCGGCAGAAAACCCGGGGCCATCGTCATTGTGCACCTCTATGGCATGCCGGCTCTGATGAAGCAGATCATGGAAGTTGCGCAGCGTCATGACATCCCCGTGATCGAGGATGCGGCCGAGGCCCTGGGCGCGTCGTACCGCGGCAGGGCGCTGGGATCCTTCGGCCATTTCGGCATTCTCTCCTTTAATGGCAACAAGATTATCACCACCTCGGGCGGCGGCGCGCTGCTGTCCGATGACCGCTCTCTGGTCGAACGCGCCCGCAATCTCTCGGAACAGGCCCGCGACGCGGCGCCTCATTATCAGCATTCTCAGATCGGCTATAACTATCGCCTCAGCAACATCTGCGCCGCCATCGGCCGCGGCCAACTGCGCGTGCTGGCGCAGCGCGTCGCGCAAAAACGGGCGCTGTTTGAACGCTATCAGTCGCTCCTGGGCGATCTGCCGGGCGTGGCTTTTCAACCCGAGCCGGAGGGATGCTTCTCCAATCGCTGGCTCACCTGTTTCACCATCGATCCGCAAAAAAGCAACGGCGTCACCCGCGAGGATGTGCGGCTGGCTTTCTCCGCGGAGAATATCGATTGCCGGCCGCTGTGGAAGCCCATGCATCTGCAGCCGGTGTTTCAGGGCTATCCTTATTATGGCGACGGCACCTCGGAACGGCTCTTCGATCAGGGGCTGTGCCTGCCTTCCGGGACGGCCATGACAGAGGCGGATGTGCAGCGCGTGGTGGATGTTGTCAGAGTGTGTTTTGGGAAGTAAATGTGCAGTAGGCAGTGAGCAGTGAGCAGTTGGCAGTAGGCAGTAGGCAGTTGACATGACGTCTTGTGTTGAGTGGTCAGTGTCAGTGGTCAAAGATCAGAAGGCAATGGATAGATCAGCACGGCAGAAATTTATGATTTTGTGTTTGCATTTAACCCGATTATTTTGTAAACTAACTTAAATAAAAATCGGGTTAATATGAAAATTAATATCAAAAGAGACCTTTTTGATGAGGTTGCCGGACATCTCAGCATGCCCGAAATCTCTCTGATTGTTGGCCCCAGACAATCAGGCAAGACGACACTACTGCGGTTGCTGCAGCAGCATCTGCAATCCATGAATAAAAAAGTGCTGTTCCTTAACCTGGATGTCGAACGAGACGCGCAATATTTCCTCTCTCAGGAGCTGCTGCTTAAAAAAATCCATCTTGAATTTGGCAATGAACATGGTTTTGTATTTATTGATGAAATCCAGCGCAAGCTCAATGCTGGTTTGTTTCTCAAGGGCATTTATGATCAGAACCTGCCCATCAAGTTCGTTGTAACCGGGTCCGGCAGTCTGGAATTGAAAGAAAGCATCCATGAATCCCTGGCAGGGCGCAAACGCTTATTCGAACTTCCGACGGTCTCTTTTGCAGAATTCGTCCAGTATCAAACGAATTACCGTTTTGCTGCGAATCTGACAGAATTTTTTCGTGTTGAAACATCTACCTGGCTGCCGCTGCTTGATGAATATCTAAACTGGGGCGGATATCCAGCAGTTCTTTTGGTAACCGGATTGGCTGACAAGCAGAAAATATTGTCAGAGATCATAAGCAGCTATCTGGACAGGGATATCCGGCAATTGCTGCAATTGGAGCGCCCGGAGAGTTTCGTGCGCATGGTCAAAACGCTGGCTGCACAAAGCGGAAAACTGCTCAATCTGACTGAATTGGGATCCCTTGTCGGCCTCAGTCAGCCCACGCTTAAAAAGTATCTATGGTATGCTGAAAAAACGTTTGTGATCCAGTCTGTTATGCCCTATTATACGAATTTGGGCAAAGAAATCATCAAATCGCCAGTGATTTATTTTGCTGATTTGGGCTTTCGTAATTACCTTCTTGGGTTGACCAGCGCTGCAGAACATCCTGCTGAAGCCGGTTTTCTGTTCCAAAATCTGGTTCTTAATATCTTGCGCGCAAAAATTCGCTGGACTGGAAGCTCCATAAAATATTGGCGTACTACCGACGGGGCGGAAGTCGATTTTATTCTTGATACCAATCGCACTGTGATTCCTGTGGAAGTAAAATACCGCCAGATGGCAAGACCAGAGGTGCCGCGTTCCATGCGTTCCTTCATCGCCAAGTATCAGCCCGAACAAGCCTGGATCATTAATTTGAATTTTGCAGCCGAACAGAGGATCGACAGCACCCGTATTTTGTTCAAACCGTTTTTCATGCTGTTGGGGGGGCAGGAGTGAAAAGCAAAGGGCAGAGGACAGAGGACACATTAGGCAGTTGATAGTGATCATGTCACGTAGTCGATGGTCAGTGGTCTAATGTCAGAGGATAAAAGAGTTTTCGGAATAGTTTTTTCTTTTGCAACAAGTATTGTATTTTGATAATAAGTGTATAGCATACATATTTTGGATAAAAGGCATAATTGAGATGAAATGCATGCACTGTATGGGGGAGATGAAATGGAGTACAGCACCATTTCATGTAGATCGGAACGGCTGTCATGTGCTGCTGGATGCTGTCCCTGCATGGGTCTGTGTGCAATGTGGTGAGGCCTATTTTGAAGGCCGGGAAGTTGATTTTATTCAGGACGTGGTGAACTCTATCGAAGAGAAAAAGGCTAAATTTGCGCTCGCAGATAAAATCACCTTTTCTCCCGGCAATCAGGCTTCATTTTACTCAATTTTATTCTACCATTTAATTTTTTCCAGCTACTGACTTGTCTGGTCTGTATAATATGTTTCAGGAGGACAATCGATGCCCAAATGGACTGCAATCATTGAGCGCGAAGGCGATGGCTATGTGGCTTTATGCCCTGAACTGGATATAGCAAGTCAGGGTGATGACATCGAACAAGCTCGTGCCAATCTGAAGGAAGCCCTGGAGCTTTTTTTGGAAACAGCCTCAGCGAACGAAATTAAAAAGAGACTTCATAGTGATATCTTTATAACACAAATCGAGGCCGGTGTTGCCTAGCTTGCGGATTTTATCGGGCAGGCAGGTTTGCGATATTCTCGCCCTATATGGGTTTACCGAGGTGCGCCGAAAAGGCAGCCATATTATAATGCAGAAGCAGCTTTTGGATGGGACTATTACTGTCCCGGTCCCGGATCACCGGGAAATCAGAATCGGTACATTGCACTCAATTATTCGACAATCGGGTGTTCCACGAAGAGCGTTTGAGTAGCAGCGGTTAAGGGGCAGCAAAATGATGGCAACAGGCATAAAATGAAAATATTGTCAACACACCCGATGCATTCGCGCTATCGCCTGTCTTTTATTTCAATGATGCTGGCTGTCTTCGCCATACTGCCGCTCGGCGCCACGGCGCAGATCGCCGGCTTTCACTTCCGCATGGATGAATGGCAGGGCAGAGCCATCCGGGTTTTAGGCATCCGCTATCCGGAGGCGGGCATCTTTTTGCATGAGCAGCCCTATTCGCGCAAAGACATGGCCCGATTGCTCATCGCCGCGGAAAAATCACGCGATCAGGGCATCACCGCCTATTACAAAGATCGTTTGCTGACATATCTGCGTCCGCCAGCCTCCGCGGGCAAAAAGGACTATTATGGCGAAATCATCTGGCGCAATGAGCCCTCCTACTCCGAGCATATCAATCCCAACGAATCCATGCGCTTCAGCAGCGATGTGCTGGGATATATTCAGATCGGGCAAAATCTCAGCGGTTATTTCGACTTTCAGGGCGATACGGATGGCGCATTTGATGCGGAATATCACGGCGAACGCGAGTGGAAAAACCTGGCCGGCGATATGCGCGCGGCCTTTTTCCAGTATAACGCCAGAAATTGGGAATTCCTGCTCGGCCGGGAGTATGTGCACTGGGGACCGGGTACGACCGGCGCCCTGCTGACATCGGGCCACGCGCCGGCCCTGGATATGTTCAAATTAACTCTGCATTTTGGCCATTTCCGCTTTCAGGGATTCAATGCGCTGCTCAATGCCAGCAAAAATGAGATCAGTGAAAACATCAACCGCTATTTTTCCGGGCACCGGATGTCGGCGCGCTGGGATCACTATGAATTCGGCATCAGCGAAACCGTGATGAACGGCGGCCCCAATCGCAATGTCTATGGCGCTTATCTCAATTTTCTCATTCCTTATTACCTCACCGATGTGATGAACGCCGCTGAAAAACGCAAGGACAATGTCACCGTCGCGCTGGATGCCGCGGTTTATTGGCCGGCGCACATGCGTTTTTATGGCCAGTTGGTGGTGGATGAATATTATTATGAAGGCGAAGATTATCCCAAGCGAACGGGATGCCTGGCGGGCTTTGCGTGGACGCAGGCTTTTTCGCTCCCGGCGCTGCACCTGAATGTTGAATACGCCCGCATGGATCGCTGGCTCTATAACTATGAATCGCATTCGCCGTGGAACCGCTTGAATTATTTCAACTCGCTCCTCGGGCATCCCCTGGGGCCGGATGCCGATATACTGCAGGTGCAAGCAGAGATCTATCCGGGGAAACAGATGTTGATCCAGCCTTTTTTTAAATATATTCGCTGCGGGGAGACCAGAATCGACACGCCCTTGATCACCGCTGATCAGCTGAATCAACATCATCCGCCGTTTCCTTATGGCACGGTCGAAAGCTCCGCTATAACCGGCCTGTATTTGGAATACGTGCCGCACCCGGACTGGATCTTTTCCGGATTCCTGCAATACCTGAAAATGGATAATTCGGGCAATCAAAAAGGCGCGTCACTTGAGGAGGTCGCTTACCGCTTGGGTGTGCGCCATGATTTGCGGGTTGTGTTCTAAGTCAGAGGTCGGAGGGCAGAGGCCAGAGGGCAGAGGTCAGAGATCATAGATCAGTGTCCTGCTGACATCTGATCTCTGTTATCTGATTTCTCTTTTTCACTCCGCCAATCGCGAACATATCTGTTACCACCGGATTCGGTTAATTCATTTAATTGATCAAAAAAAATTGGAAGGGAACAGTATATCTCAAGGGGGTTTTGAGTGCTCAACCACTTTTCCATTCATCACCGTGTCGGTTTTCGCAGAAGCGTCAAATTTGCCATCGATCTCATCCTCATCATGCTGTCTTATTT
>CAUJEL010000072.1 GCA_963169875.1 Candidatus Zhuqueibacterota bacterium | reverse complement strand
ATATCGTCAGCGGACTGGTGGTGGCCGTGGCGGTGGGCTCGGCCATCGGACTCATCGTGGATCCCAACAATGCCTATTATCTGCCAGTGCTGGTGGGCTCGGCGTTGCTGTTCGGATTTCTGCTGGTCATGGGCATCGGCGGCGCGGACATGCCCACGGTCATCGCGATTCTGAATTCCTACGCCGGTTTGTCCGCTGCGGCGCTGGGATTTGTACTTGATAATCAGGTGCTCATCGTCGCCGGCACGCTGGACGGCGCTTCGGGGTTGATCCTCGCCATCCTGATGTGCAAGGCCATGAATCGATCGTTCACGAATGTTCTCTTTGGCGGTTTCGGCGCCACCTCAACGAGTCAGGGTGCTGCGGTGAGCGGCGAGATACGGCCGGTCAGCGTCGAGGAGGCTTATATCATTCTCGAAGGCGCTTCCTCGGTGGTCTTTGTGCCGGGTTATGGTCTGGCGGTGTCGCAGGCGCAGCAAGCGGCTCGGGAGCTGGGCGATCTGTTGGAGAAAAATGGGACAGAAGTCTCTTATGGCATACATCCAGTGGCGGGCCGCATGCCCGGGCATATGAATGTGTTGCTGGCGGAGGCCAATGTCTCCTATGATCAGCTCATCGAGGCGGAACAGATCAATCCCAAGATGCCGAACACGGATGTCTGTGTGGTGATTGGCGCCAATGATGTGGTCAATCCGGCGGCCCTGGAAGATCCGACGAGTCCGTTGTACGGCATGCCGATCATCGAGGTGCACAAGTCCAGGACCGTCATCGTGTTGAAGCGCTCGATGCGGCCGGGTTTTGCCGGCGTGGAGAATCCGTTGTTCTTCAAGAGCAACACGCGCATGCTGTTCGGGGATGCCAAATCTACGATCCAGGCGCTGGTGGCGGAGTTTGCGGAGAAATAGGGGTTGGGCCAACTTGTTTACAATGAACACATTATCTTAAGCGTAAAAAAAAGCCCCAAAAACCGCTTTAGACTGCGTTTTTGCGGGGTCAACAAAGGCTTTTAAGAAATCTATTGTTTTGAGAATTGGACGGTTAATCAGGACGGCATGGCGCAATCGGAGTCAAGAAATGAGGCTGTCCAATAAGTACCAAAAGACCCCATTGTTTGTAGTTCCGTCTTTAGACGGAATTAGTACCGGCTGAAGACGGAACTACAAACGTTTTTTATTATATTATAATTATAGGATTAGGCATTGCTAAGGTTACACCTCTACTGCTAGCAATGTCCTGTAACTGGGCTTAGTGGGAAAAAACAGAGTTCGAAATACTTTTTGGACAGCCTCTTTTAGTTACGGTTTATCCGGATTATGAAGAGCGGGGTTAATGTGCGTCTTCTCAGGTACACTGGGTACATGCCTGAATCAGTTTTGCGGCAGGCGGTGCGTGTAGTCAGCGTCAATCTTGCGAAAATGCAGCAGTTTCGGGAAAAAGCCTGTTCTCTCGAAGCCTTGGACCTCAAAAACGGATTCGAAGTATTTCACATCGCCCTTGGAACTGAGATAATCTATCTCGAATTGTTTGATGAAATCCGGATCCGTAAATGCTTCCACAACCGACATATGGCCAATATCGTGGGTGGAGGAAAATGTTATGATCGTATTTTTATACGGGCCGGGAAGTTTGGTAACAATGGCATAATCTTTTACAAAACCTGATTCTTCCTTTCTCGGGCCATGATACGCATACGTGGAATCCGATTCCGGTTCATGATAATAAAGCGTGTTGGGATAGACCTGGTAAGAGAAGTGCAGGTTATCCAGGTAATTCTTCAAGATGCCAAAGGTCTTGAAAGAGCCAATGAATATGATGTTGTATTTCTGAAAATCCTGCCACTGCAGATTGGAAGACAGACGCAGGTCAACCTCAACATTAGCCTGGACCAGGGGTTGAATGATATCATTAAAACACCAGACCGTAAATTTGCCGAGAAAACTGAGATTCGTGGTCCTAAAAAAATTGGCTTGTCCTGGATTCTTTGCCAGAAAATCTTTAAACTCTTGTTCGGAATTAACTCTCGGATTTCTGATAAAGTATCTGTAGTCACTGGCAATGTCCTGATATAAAAAATAATCGCCCATCACGATGAGCGTCGGCAGTTCGCTGTTGAGCACCTCTTTCCAGATAACGCTCGCATAAAACGGTTTCACCTTTCTACCTTCCGATGCCGTGTGACTCGTCCACAGGTAAACGTTTATGAGAGCGATCAGCGTTAAAAAGACAAGATTGGCATAGATAATTCGCTTGAGGATTGGATTGATTCTGTTCGGCTGATTCTGGTCAAATTGGAGCAAGTAATGACCCTTGGGGATCGTGATCCTTATTCTTTCATTCCTGCCTTCGTGTAGATAGTAGCTGTCCAGTTTTTTGCGCAGGTTATATATATAGACGCGAATCTTGGCATCCCGCTCTCCGTCAAAATCTTTCTTGCCAAATATTTCTTTGGCGATAGTGATTTCTTTAGGTGACTCGCCATTTTTTGTCGCCTGATAAAGAAACAGCAACAAATCTCTATAAGTGGCGGCATCCTTGAATTCATCACTTTCAACGATTTTCTGCAGCGTTGCTTTTTGCTCAGATTCACTGAACATAGGCAAGCCATTTTGTAGTGCGAGTTAGCATAACAGTCCTTACCTTGCCCCATACCTCTCAATGTAAAGGTATCCCGTAATAAATTCAACAGAAAAAGTTAAAAACAGTTAATTAACGGTAAAAACGTTGTAACTTGCATGGAAAATAGTAGCTTTATAGTATGATAGGACGGTTGCAACACCGTTTATCCAGCTGTACACCAGAAAATTATTCAAGTGCCATATATACCATTTATCCCGCGCCACACAGCCCAAGACCGGAAACTGTATCTCACCAATAAAGAGATAAAAATAAAAAATACCTGATATTGAAAAACGCTTGAGGTAGATCACATGCATCCCCCCTATCGCATCCGGTTCCTGATTTTGGTTTTACTCTGCATCTCCTTCGGCTATGCTAATTTCGCTCTGGCCCAATCCCGGGGAAAAATCATCGGCAAGATTCGCGACAAAGCCACGGGACAAACCCTGCCGAGCGCCAACGTTCATCTGCTGGGAACTGCCTTGGGCGCATCCTCGAATCGGGATGGCGAATTCCAGATTCCATCCGTACCCCCGGGCCACTATAAACTGCGAAGCACCTACATCGGCTACGAACAAAACGAACGCATGGTACAAGTAGAATCCGGCCAAACTCTCGAAATAAACATCGATCTGGTCCTGTCGGTTCTGGAGGGGGAAACCATGGTCATTACGGCGCAGGCTGAAGGCCAGGTTGCCGCCATCAATCAACAATTACGTTCAAACACGATTACCAACGTGGTCTCCGCGGAACGCATCCAGGAGATACCGGATGCCAATGCGGCCGAATCGGTCGGAAGATTGCCCGGGATCTCCATCAAACGCAGCGGCGGAGAAGGTAACAAAGTCGTGATTCGTGGATTATCGCCTAATTTCAACGCCATCACGGTAGCCGGGGACCGCTTGCCAGCCACGGACCTGGAAGATCGCAGCGTCGATTTGAGTATGATCGCACCGGAAATCCTGGCCGGCATCGAGGTCACCAAGGCGCTCACGCCGGACAAGGATGCCGATGCCCTGGGAGGCACGGTGGATTTCAAATTGGCCACCGCAGCAAAAGACGGGTTTACTTTCAACACCAGATTGCAGACCTCCTACAATGATCAGAGAAGCGCCAGCGGCTTGTATAAGGGTGGATTCATTTTGAGCAACCGCTTTCTGGAACAACGGCTCGGCCTCCTGGTGACCAGCAATCTGGAAAAGACCAATCGTGGTTCGGATCAGTTCAGCGCAAGCTATTCCATACCGAGGGAAAAACGCGAAGACGAAGCATTCGCTCCGATCACCACAGATGCGGTCCGTCTTGAACATTCGTTGGATACGAGAATGCGTTATGGCTTTAATGTCATGCTGGATTATGAGATACCGCATGGCAAGTTTCTTTTGAATAATTTTTTCAGCCGACTGGACCGGGATCAAATCGCGCGCGAAAAACGCTATGACATGAGCGGCAGCAACAAGGTGAGATATTTTATTCAGGATCAGCAGACACAAATCGACATATTCACCACTTCCCTGGGCGGCGTGCACGACTTTTCCGCCATCAAGCTCGATTGGCGTGTCTCACGCAACGCCTCAACGACACGCCACCCCTTTGCCAGCGAATTCGAATTTGAAGAAGTAGGCGCCTTTAACACGGGTAACATCCCCCAGTTTGCCACACCGGACGATATCCTTTCCAATGCCTATAATCTGGTCGATGAAACCTATCTGCGCAAGGGCAAGTACGAACCCGAGCGTTCCTTTGAACGTGACCTCTCCGCACAGATGAATGTGGAAATGCCGTACACCATCACATCCCGGCTGGCCGGGAAATTGAAAGGCGGCGTGAAATTCAGACATAAACTGCGCGAACGCGACCGGGACTATCTGGTCAGACGGCTCGATATCACAGATTCCGAGTTTGCCAAACACCATTCGCAATACGGGCAGCCGGGCTTCGTCTATCAGAGAATGCCAGGTACCAGCTATCCCAAGATGAACAACTATCTGGATCCGGATTTTGATGCCGGGAAGTTTCTCGATGGCGACTATGAATTCGGTGTAGGCCTCGATGCGGCAGAACTGCGCTATTTCCTCGATCAATATCTCATGGACAATGTCTATCGCTTCTCCCTCGAACGCGACCTGGATGACCACGAGGTCACTGATAATTTATCTGCTGGCTACATCATGGCGGAACTCAATGTGGGCAGGACCATCATGTTGATGCCGGGCGTACGCTTCGAAGCAACCAGGCTGGAAGCGACGGGAAAAACGGGATTGGTCAACAGTGAAGATGAGGAAGGAAATCTGGATTATGAGGTGATCTCCGATACGACCGCCACCACAACGTATAAAAACTGGTTTCCAATGCTTCATATCAGGTTCAGGCCAAGCAATTGGTTTGATATCCGCCTCGCTTACACGGAATCGGTTTCTTATCCACGGTTGGATTATATCGTTCCCGCCGAGCGCATAAAAGCCGCCTCCAAATCAGTGGAGTACGGAAATACCTTACTGGCGCCACAGTTATCGACCAATTATGATCTCTACTTGTCCTTTTATGGCAACCGCATCGGACTGCTGACGCTGGGGGCCTTTTATAAAGATATCGATCATCTGATCTATCTGCGCAGTGGTCATATCATCCTCGATCCGGCGAAAGAGGGTGTACCCGGCAATCTCAAGGGATTTGCCATCGTGAGGCCGGAAAACAATATCAACAAGACCAACGTCTATGGTCTTGAATTCGAATGGCAGACCAATTTCAACTGGCTTCCCCGGCCCTTCAACGGCATTGTGCTCAACGCCAACTATACCCATCTCTGGTCCGAGACACATTTCCCACGTTCTTTTGTCAGACGTGAGACGATTCCGGTTTTCCCCTTCCTGAAATCGACGGTCATTGACACCTTCAGAGTTGGCCCCATGCCGGATCTGGCCTCTGACATCGCCAATCTCTCGCTGGGTTATGATCAGGGGCCCTTTTCAGGGAGAGTTTCCATGCTGCTGCAAGGGAAAACGCTCAGCTACGTCGGCGTGCGCGAGGAACTGGATGGCTTTACAGATACCTATATTCGCTGGGATATGACCCTGACCTATGACCTGAGTAAATCTATGGAGATTTTCTTCAATCTCAACAATCTCAGCAATCGGCCCGATGAATCTTTCATGCAGACGGCAAGATACCCGACCGCCAGGGAATTTTATGGCTGGACGAGCGATTTGGGTGTGGTGTTAAAACTATAGCAGACGACTTGTGCCGATAAATTAAACCCGTAATAGAGACCAAAAAACCATTTTTCAGGGAGGTTGGCATGAATTTCCGTTACCGAATCTTGTTGTTGGGGTTGCTTTTTATTGGACTCTCCAGTCCGGCCAGCATGGCGCAGGGCTGGGACTATCTGGACGTAGGCCAGGGTTATGAAACACTCAATCTTGCGATCGAAGGCGATACAACAGCCAGCGGAGCGCCCAAATCTCTCAACCGGGTTTACCGCCTGGAAAGAGGTGGCACCTATCTGCTCAATGGAGCTGTCTCCAATTTGCAGGGGACGCCACTACGGATTTTCGCCGCCGCAGGAGATGGGCCCAAACCGCTGCTTATTATGGCGGTCGATGAAACCGGCGCCAGCGATGATCCTTTTGTCCTCGAAGGGGATGCCCACCTCAAGAATCTCTACGTTTCCGGCAGCAACATGCTCGGCAACGATGGCCGCTACGGCATCCTGATCTACGGCAACGGTTCACGGGTGGTCATCGACGGCGTAACCCTTGATTTTGCAGATCAGGCTCATACCAAAACCTACGGCAAAAATTGTAAAATTTATCATCTCAATTGCGAATTCAAGAATGGATTCTTGCTCTCGGATATGGGCCGGGGGCGATTTTTTGATGCCCGCGGCTTGATGCCCGACTCGCTGATTTACATCAACAATACTTTTTATGTGAACAAACAGAGAATTCTCAGGTTCGACGGTGCGATGGGCAGTCACATCATCCTGGATCACAATACCTTCTATCTCAATGCTTATGGAGGGACTGCTTCCACAGCAACCGGTACCATTTCCGGACCCATTGAAATCAATCGCGGCATCAACGTCCGTGTGACCAACAACATTTTTCAAGACCTGGGCATGGAAGCCATCGTACACCCGGAAGGCATGGAAATCTATGATCGCATGCCCATCATTGCGGTCGATACCGTGTATGCCCCCGACTACCCTGAATCCAGCAGAAACTGGCTGGTCAGTAATAACGTCTACGGTTGGGCGCCGCAAGTGAAGGATTTCTGGGCGACGATGCCGACCACCGTGAAAGGCCCGGCTTTCATAAGTCCATGGGGCATGGATCACTATTTTTCCGGTCATAAACCCAACTTTGTCGCGCAAAATAATTTTGAAGAATACATCCAGTTTTCCGATGCGCCGCCCCCCGATGCCATGCTGGATTTCGTGAAATATCGCTTTGCCTCCGCTTTCTCCAACGAGGCCAATCCCGACTTCCGGGCGGATCGGACTGGCACCGGCTCGCTGCAGGACAATCCGGAGACGTTCGGACCCGAACCGGATCCCTATAATTTCGATTATGCGCCAACGCACGCCGCTTATACCGCAGCCATTGGCGGATTCCCGGTGGGCGACCTGAACTGGTTCCCCGACAAAAAAACCGAGTGGGAAGCGTACATGACCGGCGTGACGCGTCCGGCTGGTGTTGTAACCAGCTATACGTTGCAGCAAAATTATCCCAATCCCTTTAATCCGGTTACCAGCATATCCTTCACCCTTCCCAACGCCAGTCGGGTCACGTTGACTATCTACAATGCGCTGGGACAGAAAGTGACCACCTTGCTC
>CAUJEL010000071.1 GCA_963169875.1 Candidatus Zhuqueibacterota bacterium | reverse complement strand
GCGCGCGCCGCGCTGCAGGTGGCCGACCGCGGCTACGTGCTGGAGATGGGCGCGGTGGCGCTCAGCGGCGAGGCCTCCTACCTGATGGGCGACCAGCGGGTGATCGAGACCTACCTCGGCGCCGGCAAGAAGACCCAGGCGACGCCACAGGCCTGAGAGATCAGGGCTCCTCCGGTGGCTTGGCCGAGCCCTCTGGTTGGAAGAGCGTACCGGCCGCCTTCGATGATGGCCACTGTACGCAGCGGCGCCTGTTTCTTGGGTGCCGTCCGCGTTGCGTGTAGATGGGCCGCTTCCCGAGCCTTGAGCCGTCGTGGGCCGTCATGAAGCACGGCGATCGACCCGGACATACCTCCGACTTTGCGGCCGTGTTCGCAGCGCTGTTGCCGTGCTGCACCGCACGGGTATCCGGATCGACCACCGGCGCCAAGTTGGCCCACGAACAGAGTTGGCTTCATACATCAAAAGGGGTAATGGCGTGGTGATTTTTGGACGGTAATCCAGCGTAATTCAGTAAAAGCGTCGATGCCGGCTTGACCTCCGAATCTCCCGTATCCCGAGGCCTTGACGCCACCAAACGGCATTTGTGCCTCGTCGTGCACGGTTGGGCCATTGACATGGCAAATACCAGATTCGATTCGATCAGCGATTTTCCAGGCGCGCGAGATGTCGCGGCTGAACACGGCGGAAGACAAACCGAACTCGTTGTCATTGGCGCAAGCCACAGCTTCTTCGTCGCTATTCACACGAACGATGGCCTTGACCGGACCGAAGGTCTCTTCTTGATAGATTCTCATCGCTGGAGTGACATGGTCCAGCAGAGTAGCCATCATCAGCGTATCAGTGCTCTTGCCGCCGCATATCAACTGGGCTCCCTTGGATAGGGCATCGTCGATCAGGGCGTTGCACCGCTCTACCGTGACCATGTCTACTACCGAGCCGAGTACCACCGGACCCTGCCGGGGATCCCCCAAGGGAAGGCTCCTGGCGCGAGCAGCCAATTGGGCTATAAAGTCATCGGCAATAGTCTGGTGCACGATGATGCGCTCGGTGGACATGCAAATTTGACCAGAGTTGGCAAAGGCACCAAAAGTGGCAGCAGCTACGGCTGCCTCGATATCGGCATCCTCCAGTACTATCAGCGGGGCTTTTCCTCCCAATTCCAGTAAAACTGGTTTGAGATATTTTGCGCAGGTTTGTGCGATTAGTTTGCCTACCTTGGTCGAACCAGTGAAATTCACCCGTCGAAGCGCCGGGTGAGCCACCATCGCTTCAACGACAGCAGCGGCGTCGGCAGGAGCGTTCGTGACAAAATTGACGACTCCCTCCGGCAGGCCTGCTTGCTGTAGAGCCTCGATAATTAGTCCGTGGGTGGCAGGGCAAAGTTCGGAGCCCTTGAGCACCACGGTATTGCCACAAGCAAGCGGGGTTGCGATAGCACGAACTCCTAATATCACCGGTGCATTCCACGGTGCAATGCCAAGCACGACACCAGCTGGCTGGCGAACTGCCATGCTGACGCTCCCCGGGATATTCGATGGAATGATTTGACCATTAATCTGTGTGGTTAAAGCAGCGGCTTCGAGCAGCATGTCGGCAGCGAGATGCACATTGAAAGCAGCCCAGACGCTGGAAGCCCCTGTTTCTGTGGCCATGGTCGCTTGAAACGATTCCTCTCTGGCCCGTAATTCGCGAGATGCCTCCATCAGCAAGGCGCGGCGCTCTGCTGGACCCATCGATGACCAGGCAGGCAATGCGTTGGCGGCGGCATCTACGGCCGCTCTGGCGTCAGTGGCGGTTGCTGCCGGAGCACGGGTGGCAATATTCCTGTCCAATGGATTTTTTCGATCAAAGGTTGCGCCGTCGGCTGCTTGCTGATGTCGCCCTCCAATCAACATAAGAATTTCCTTCATATTGTCCCCTTCAATTGATTTTGAAAATAATCGGAGAATTCATCTCGAGGCATAAAAATTGTTTGCCGCACGCATCGTTCACAAGGCGATATTCATCCTTGCCTGATTGGCAGCAATTTTTTGGGTTTCACGTCCTTCAAAACAAAACTCGTTTGCAAGCCAGATACACCGGGCAGCTCTCCGAGCTTTTTCGTAACGATGGAGGAATAATCATCCAGATCGGTAGCGACGACTTCCAGAATAAAATCGTAGGAACCAGATAAGGAGTAGCATGCGACAATATTTTCGATATTGCCAACGGCATTGATGAATTGTTCCGTCGTATCGTTCTTGTAATTGGTCAGCTTGATCAAGACGAAAGCGGTGACATCGATTCCAATTTTTTTTCTGTTCAAAGATGCCGTATAGAAATTCACAATCCTCTCGTCTTCCAGTTTTTTCACCCTTCTCAAGCAAGGGGTCAGGGACAGACCGATTTTTTCGGCGAGTTCCGTGTTTGATATTTTCCCGTTCTCTTGAATGAGAGAAAGAATTTTATAATCGATGCTGTCTAGCATATGGGATATATCGGATGCTGTTGACAAATGTTGTTTAGAATCTCTTTATATCCTTCAATTTTGCTTTGTGCAAGAGATTTTTTTTCGGTGGAAATAATTACGTCGGATATTATGTTTCCCAGGATTTCGCATTCCTCGATTCGGAACCCTCTCGTGGTTATTGCGGATGTCCCGATGCGTAAACCATGGGCTTGTTCAAAAGAAGCGTCTCCCGGCACGGGGCAGGCGTTTGTGTTGATGCCCAAGTTGCGTAGTTCATGAACAATTGTTTTGACCGATGTTTCGAATGATTTAAAATTCAGAACAAAAAGAGGAGTGTCTGTTCCTCCGGTGAGGATGGGAATTCCCCTGTTGAGAAAGAAATCAGAGAGAAAACGTGCGTTCAGGAGTACATCCTCGCTATATTGGTAATAATCAGGTTGCATTGCCTCGCTGAAGGCGATGGCTTTTGCGGCGATCGTGTTCACCAGGGGCGTGCCCTGGATGCCCGGAAAAATGGCTGCATCTATCAGATTGGCCAAAGATTTATTGTTGGTTAATATTAACCCCCCCCTGGGACCTCTCAAATTTTTATAGGTCGTAGTGGTTACTATGTCTACGTAGGGAAACGGATGGGGAAAGTGTTGGGTCGCAACCAATCCAGCAACGTGCGCAATGTCTGCTATCAAATAAGAATTAACGGATTCTGATATGTGTTTTAGTTCTTCAAAGTCGAATGTCCTGGGATAAGAAGAGGCACCGACAAATATGATCTTGGGCCTGTGTTTCTTCGCCAGACGAAATATCAAATTGTAGTCTATAAGACCGGTGTTGGCATCTACGCCATATGTTATGAATTTGATCCAATCCTTATAAATTGTCCCTTTTCCACCATGGCTGAAATGGCCGCCAGAATCCGGACTCATGGCTAATACACAGTCGTCGGGCTGCAACAATGCCTTGAAAATTGCTTGATTTGCCTGTGTTCCTGAATGAGGCTGAACATTCGCATATTTCGCCTTGAATAAGGAACGGGCGGCCTCGATGGATGCATTTTCTATTTCATCTACGAAAGATGACGCCCATAAAAACCTTTTGTTCTCATAACCTTCAATGGTTGTATCGCACAGAATACTGCCGAGCGCGAACAGCTGGTCTTTGCTAATGTAATTTTCAGAGGCCACCAGTTCAATCGTGGCCTCCATTCGAGTGGCTTCTTTCTCTATAAGATTTTTGATTCTAGGGAACATTTTGATTACCGAGACTCAGACAAGATCTTCATCAAGCATCTCCAGCGGCTCTCTATCGTGCTCATGAGCCGTCGGAGGAACATTCTTTGTTGCCTGATTTGATACTGGATTGTAGATCACGGAAAAAATCCATCTTGGATAAGGAGATATATTGGGGCCCGAGACATGCAATAATTCATCGCCAAAGATCAATACAGTCCCCTTTTTCCCTTTTGCGGAAACCAATCCATATCTATCAACGAGTCGTGATACGGCGTCATGCGGGACGGTCCATAGCTCCCATTTCTCACCATCGACACTTTTTATTTCTGGAATTTTTTCCCTATGCGATTTGGGGACAAACCATAAAGGACCATTAAATTCGGTGACGTCATCCAAAAATATGTGAATATTGATTGCAAGCGGCTTGGGCACGCCGTCTCTTCTGCTGTGGGTTGCAAAATCGGTGTGCCATTCGAATGCGCCGCCATCAAAACCTTCTTTTAAATTTATCTTGACTTGCTGTGCATAGATCTGAGGTCCCAGGATCTGCCGTGCCGGCTCCAGCAGATTAGGATGCCTGATGAGTTTCGAATAGATGCTATGTCTTCGGTGTAAGGATAAAATATTCCTGATTACATCTGAATTGGCCTCTCTGGAGTTCTCGGCTACGTTTTCTGCTACGAGTGATTTCACGGGTTCGCGAAGCAATTCAACGTCGCGTTCACTAAAAACATCATTTAGAATAAGAAAACCTTCGACCTGCAATTGCTTCATTTGGGTATCAGTAAGTTTCATGATCGAATCTCCAGTAGATATTCGGTTGATATGATGGATGGTCAAGAATTTGGTAGTCTGCTGTTTAAGAGCCTCTGAAATTTCACGGCTGCGATATCGACGGAGAGCATCCTCATTTTTGGGGTTGCGTCTTGCTCGATATTCAAGTTTTGTCCTTCTATGATCCGCATGTCCTCTTTGAATGCCTTGATGATTTCATCGTAAATAAGATCGGCAGTGTCATTGTTTCCGAAATCTATATGATGCGATTCTTGGAAAAAATAATGGGTTGTTTCATTGGTTTCCGGTGTGAGCGCCTGGCAGCCATGTAAATTCAATAGCAAGCTCTTGTTCTGCTGATCTTTGGTTGCTGAGAAAGCTTTCGAACTCATGATCAAAATGGAGGGCAGGATGAAGTCGTAAGTTATTTCCCTGTCCATTCGCCCTGTCAATCCGAAAGCCCTCTCGTAGTATCCCGACGAAGAGGAGTTCGACATGAATCTCCTGATCCTTAAGCCGTTTGGTATTTCTTCTATTTCCGGCAAGGTTTGCGCTATCTTCGTTGTGCCTCCGAACGTGGCGGAGTGAACGTAGCTTAGATGTGAAAAATCTAGCAAATTATCGACTAGCAATCCAAAGGGAACCGGTTGTTTTAAATATCCCGGTTTGTATTTCCACTCGGGATGGTCGCAAGAGAAATTGTCAGGTAATAGACTTTCATCGACATTTTCCTCTTTGCCCATCCAAACGTAGACCCATCGATTTCTCTCTATGATCGGAAATTTTCTGACGGAAAGATTGTCTTTCGAATCACTACCCCACGGAATATCGGTGCATTTGCCTGCGTCATCGAATTTGAGGCCGTGGTATCCACACCTGATCCCGTCTTTTTCAAGTTTGCCCAGAGATAGCGGGGCCAACCGATGGCAGCAGCGGTCTTCCAGTGCCACGTATTCTTTGCTGCTGTTTTTGTAGATCAATATCGGTATCCCCAAGACTTTCCTGCTGAAAATTCCAATGTCGGGTATCTCCTCTTTCCAGGCGATTACATACCATGATTCATAAAGAAATTTTGCCGACATGATATCTCCATGGGTATATATGAATGGTGTATTAGGGCGCTCTGGTTATTGATT
The DNA here is from genome assembly GCA_963169875.1 of Candidatus Zhuqueibacterota bacterium. GTDB lineage: Bacteria > Zhuqueibacterota > Zhuqueibacteria > Residuimicrobiales > Residuimicrobiaceae > UBA2214. Next base: position 3,896 of record CAUJEL010000071.1, on the reverse strand, counting down.
GGAAAGAAGCAGGTTGTCTTGATCGAGTTGCTGGCCTCTTGTCTGCTTGAATAAATCCATCAATCTATCTTTGGTCAGCCCTTTCTTTTCTTCCGGGCCGACGTCGATGATGATTTCCCCTTTGTGCATCATTATTAATCTGTTCCCGTATGCCAGTGCTTGTTCCATGGAGTGGGTTACCATGAGTACCGTCAGCTTATTGGTCTCCACGATCTTGCTGGTTAGCTTCATTATGAAATTCGTCATCGCTGGATCCAGGGCTGCGGTCATTTCATCGAGCAGCAGAATTTTCATCGGTTTTATTGTCGCCATTAACAAACTTATGGCTTGGCGCTGCCCGCCAGACAGCAGCTCCATTCGTTCCTTCAGGCGATGCTCCAGATTCATTTCCAAAGGTGCCAGCAGGTCATGGAATTTGGCACGTCTTTCTCTCGATAGTGCGGGGAAAATGTTTCTCCTGGAACCTCTGTCCATAGCCAAGGCGAAATTCTCTTCTATCGTCAATTGTCCATACGTCCCGGTCAGAGGGTCTTGAAAAACTCTCGCACACCAATCGGAGCGATCTGTTTCGTTCGTCTTGGATATATTTTTGCCATTTAGGTATACATCGCCAGAATTCTGCCGAACTCTTCCGGAAATCAAATTGAGAAAAGTCGACTTGCCGGCACCGTTCGAGCCTATCACTGTCAAAAAATCACCGGAATTTATTTGAAAGTCTCTGATTTTCAACGCCAAATTTTCATTTGCCGTATTTTTACCAAAAATAACCTCTATGTTATTGAGTTGAATCATCTTATTTAACTTTTACTGTCAAATTCTTCTGCCTGGAGTATTTGGTAAACAAAAAGGCTGCCGTTACCACGATGGACGATATGAGATTCAAATCGGAGGTGGTCAGGCCAAATACGTCGCCTTCCAGAGCAATGGATATCGTGAATCTGTATATGATGGCGCCCAGTACGCAAGCAAATACCGCAGCGAAAGGGGCCCAGCTTCTCACAAATGCTTCTCCCAATATGACGGCGGCCAGTCCGATTACTATTGTCCCAACGCCCATTGACACGTCTGCAAAACCATAGAGTTGGCAGAAAACGGCTCCGGCTAGTGCTGCTATGCAATTTGAGACGGAGAGTCCTGTGTATATCCGGCTCTTTTTTGATATGCCATAGGCAGGAGAGACATTTGCATTCGTGCCAACTGCCCGCAGGCTGAGGCCGAATCGGGATGCCAGAAATATTCCCACCAGAAGGGCCATGGTGACGCATATGGCAATGGCGATGCTCAGTTTTGCTGCCATGGGTGAAATGGAAAATCTCTCAGCTGCCTGGGTGACGATGGTCTCTTTTCCCAATAATGATTGATTCGGGCGTCCCATGATTCTTATGTTCACGGAGTAGAGTGCAGTCATCGTCAATATTCCTGAGAGAAGATCCAGTATTTTGACGTTTTCGCTTAGGAATGCGGTGATGGCACCCGCACCTGCCCCGGCGAGCATGGCACAAAAGATAGCCATCCAAGGATCCCAGCCGCCCAGAATCATTGTCGCGCATACTGCGGCACCCAGAGGGAAGCTTCCGTCGACGCTAAGGTCCGGAAAATTTATCATCCGAAAAGATAATAATACGGCAATGGCCACTAAACCATATACAAATCCCAATTGTATTGCGCCCAAAATGGAATATAAGCTCATATGTCTTTTGATGTTTGTGTCGTGGCTATTCTGGACGCCAGAGATTTCCGAAAAATATCCAATCGACTTTCAATGTACGTGACTGATGCATGAAGTGGTGGATATGAATATGGAAATCTCTGGGTATGCGATTACAGATCTAGTTCGTATACTTAACGTTCTTTGCGATGCCATCCGGAATCTTTATTTTCAGCTTGATGCTCTCCTTCCTGTTGATCATGACGTCGATGTTGTTGCTGCTTCTGACGGCCATGTTGCCGGGCTTTGCCCCATTCAAAATATCTGCAATCATTTCCCCGGTGATTTTACCCAATTCGTAGTAATTGAAGCCGCTTCCGATGGTTACCCCTCGCTCCACGTACGCTGCGTCTCCAATTGTCATGATTTTGTTGTCGCTCATGATACCTACCGCGGATTCCAGTCCGCTGGCTATGACATTGTCGGTGGGTAGGTATACAAAATCGACCTTGCCTACAAGTCGTTCGGCTGCCGTGCTCAGATCGCCTGTTCGATTGGCTGCCGATTCGATGAGGGTCAAATTCTTTTCCTTTACGACTTTTTTCAGAACGGCGATCAGGGCTACTGAATTCGTTTCGCCGGGATTGTATATAACCCCTATTTTTTTCGCATTGGGAATGATCTTAAGACCGAGATCGATTTGTGCGGCGACGGGGGCCATGTCCGTGACGCCTGTGATGTTCGATCCGGGCTTTTCGTATGTCTTGATCAATTTGGCTGCAATTGGATCGGTCACTGCAGAAAAAACGATAGGAATATCTTTTGTCGCAGACGCTAGTGCCTGCGCGGAGGGCGTGGAGATCGCAACAATCACATCTGGTTTGGCGCCTACCAATTTCGATGCAATTTGAGCGGCGTTGACGGGCTGCCCTTGTGCACTGTCAAAGGTTATTTTTATTTTGTTGCCTTCGTAGCCCTTGATTTTTAGTTCTTCAATCGCTCCTTTCCTTACATCATCCAGCGCGGGGTGTTCTACGATTGCCGTAAATGCAATATACGGCACATTCGCCTTTGCTGAAAAACAAAGCAATGCGAATAACGCTGAGATAACATGCCTATATGCCATTCCTGTCTCCGGTTGAAATTTTCTGGATTGTTTGATTGAAATATTTCGACAAATATGTTCGGTGAAATGGCTCCTTTGCTTCGAAAATTTATCGGTGCAATGCGATTTTTGCGATATTTTTTGTTTGATCCGGTCTTCCAGCAGGGTGCGCGCAGACGATGCTGCTCCTGGCTGAGAGAACGAAGATTGTTACATAGTATTGGTTAAAAAGACTAAAAATTATTTAATTCATAGTGTAAAAGACTATTTTTGAATTGAAAATTAGGATTAACCCTGCTTTGATTTCGAGAGTGGCTTGCGCGCTTTAATGCTGTTCGGGAGGCCTGCTTCCCGCCGACCGTCGTGGCCAAGGTGATGGGGCCGGTTCATCGGGAGAATGGCCGGCAGGCGGTGGGGTGGCGAGGAGGAGATCGTTGGGAGCCTCAAGCAGACCGAAGCCGGAGTGCTGGTGGCGTAGACCTGCCGCAAGGGCGGCTTCGGCGGTATGGCTGGTGGTGCTCAAAGCTCGGTAGCATGGGGGCGCCCAGCGACTGCGCGGGCCCGGCCTCCCCGCTGGTCAGCGAGGGCGAGAAATGGTCCCAGTCTTCGGCCGGGATTGGTCCATGATCGAATGCCGGGGGATGGGCATGCCTTGGTGGGGCTTGTGTTCCGGGTAATAATTTAATATATTAAATAAATGCCCACCACCTCTCGCCTGAGCTACCGCAACCTGCCACTGCTGCTGCTGCAGGCGCGCGAGGCGCTGATGCAGCACCGCCGCCCGGCCCTGCGCGCGCGCGGCCTGTCGGACCAGCAGTGGCGCGTGCTGCGCGTACTGGGCGCGCGTACGGACGGGCTGGAGACCGGGCGCCTGGCCGAGCAGGCCTTCCTCCTCGGGCCGAGCCTGACGGGGATGCTGGCGCGCATGGAAAAAAGCGGCCTCGTCGTGCGCGAGCGCTGCAGCGAGGACGCGCGCTGCAGCGTGGTGCGGGCCACGGCGCAGGGCCGCGCGCTGGCCGAGGCGCTGTCCGACTCGATCGAGGCGCAGTACCAGGACCTGGCCGGGCATTTCGGCGTCGAGCGCCTGGCGCAGCTCTACGCCCTGCTCGACGACCTGATCGCGCTGCCACCCCACGCGGCCGG
>CAUJEL010000070.1 GCA_963169875.1 Candidatus Zhuqueibacterota bacterium | reverse complement strand
GAATGCCCGATCACCACGGCCAGGCCGCGCGGTTCCCAAACCACCTGCAGAAAGGGATCTTCCTCCGTGATGCGCAAATAGAGCTGATCGTGCAGATTCATCTTCTTCCCGTACATTGACCTGGTGTGAAATAACGCCCGCAAACATAACGCGCTCATAAAATAGGTAAAATTTTACCATAAAATCAAGCAAGTTATCAAAACTCTTTGGGACGATTTTTGTGGATATTTCGGTTATTATTTATAAATTAGGTCGTAATTGGAACCCAAAAGTCCGAGATCAGCGATGAGCGATTCAACCAACCGGCGTAAATTTGATCATATCCATATCATTCAGTCCGATGCGGAGACGGATCGCAACAAAGACTATTTTGATGCCATCCATCTCTCTCATCGCGCGTTGCCGGAACTGGACCTGCAGTCCATCGATCCCTCCAGCACTTTTTTGGGCAAACGGCTCTCTCTGCCTCTGGTCATTTCATCCATGACCGGCGGCGACCATCAAGTTCTGCGCACCATCAACAAAAATCTCGCCATCGCCGCGGAGGCGACCGGCGTGGCCATGGCCGTGGGCTCGCAGCGCGTCATGTTCACCCATCCCGCCGCCCGTTCGAGTTTTCAGCTGCGCCAGTTTGCCCCGGCCACGGTCCTTCTGGCCAATCTCGGCGCCGTCCAGCTCAACTACGGATTTGGCGAGACTCAGGCTCGGGAAGCGATCGATGTCCTGGAAGCCGATGGCATCTATTTTCACCTCAATCCGCTCCAGGAGGCGATCCAGCCCGAAGGCAACACCAATTTTTCAGGTCTCGCGGCGAAACTCGCCGAACAAAAGAAGCGATTGTCCAGGCCAATTCTGCTCAAGGAAGTCGGTGCCGGATTTTCTCCGGCCGATGCCGAAATCGCCTTGAGACATGGACTCGACCTCATCGATATCGCGGGCAGCGGCGGCACCTCGTGGAGCCGCATCGAGCATGCGCGCCATGAGGAATCCATGGAAAATTCCGCAGGACTCTTGTTCCAGGATTGGGGGATCCCCACGCCTTTGGCGCTGCGGCAATTGGCCTCCTATAAAAACCGTCTGACACTGATCGCCTCCGGCGGCATCCGCTCAGGTCTCGATATGGTCAAGGCCATCATCCTCGGCGCCACGTTATGCGGCGTGGCCCGGCCATTTCTCGGACCGGCCATGGAATCGGCTGACCGGGTGATTCAGGAAATCGAACGCTTCCGCCGCGAATTCATCATCGCCCTCTTCCTGCTCGGCGCCCGGAATGCAGAAGCGATTCACCATCATCAGGAACTGATCATCAACGCCCCTTTTCCCGTGACTGAAAAATAGAAATGACAGGCCTGTCCGGAGTGTTATGGAACAAAGCGTGAAGGATCGCATCATAGACGAGGCCCGGGACCTCCTCATCCGCATCGGTGTGCGCATCGAGAGTGAACCGGTGCAACAGCTGTTATTGGAGCATGGCGCCGTCCAAATCGGCGCCAGACTGAGTCTGCCCGCTGCATTGATCGACCGATCCCTCGCCGCTGCCCCGGAGGCCGTCCACATCTATGATCGCGACGGCCAGCTGGCCATGGATTTATCGGCTGACAACATTCATTTCAATCCGGGTTCCACCGCACTTTTCCTGCTCGATTTTCAGACCGGCAAGCCGCGCCGCGCCGTCGCGGCCGATCTGATCGCCATGGCACGGCTCACGGATGCCCTGCCCGGCTTTGCCGGACAGAGCACCAGCCGTGTTCCCGATGCTGTGCCGGCCGCACTGGCTGACCGTATGCGGCTCTACCTCTCGCTGCTCTATGGCCGCAAACCCGTCGTAACGGGCGTATTTACAACCGATGGCCTGGCTGTGATGCTCAAACTCCTGGAAACCATGCGCGGCGATGCGCAAAAATTACGGGAACAACCCATGGCCATCTTTGATTGCTGTCCGACCTCCCCGCTGGGGTGGAGCGCCCTCAGCGCGGACGCTCTGGCGGGCTGCGCCCGCGCCGGTGTTCCCGCTGAAATTGTCCCCATGATTCTGGCTGGCGGCACCGGACCGGCGGACCTCTCAGGCGCGCTGGTTCAGCATTGCGCCGAAGCCCTCAGCGGCGTGGTCATCGCACAGTGCGCCCAACCCGGCGCCCCGGTCATCTGGGGCGGCGCTTCCACGACGCTGGACATGCGCCACGGCACCGCCCCATCGGGCGCCGTGGAGAGCATGCGGCTCGCCTGCGCCTGCAGCCAGACAGGCAAAGCGTTGGGCCTGCCCACACATGCCTATGCCTGCCTCAGCGATGCCAAACAGGTCGATGCCCAGGCGGGCATGGAATCCGGCATGGGCGCCCTCATCGCAGCGCAAAGCGGCATCAACAACATCTCCGGTCCGGGTCTGCTGGATTTCATCAACTGCATCTCTTTTGAAAAATTGATCCTCGACCACGAGATCTGCCGCATGGCTTTGGACCTGGTTCAGCCCATAAATCTCAGCGATGGTGAGCTCGCACCCGATTTGGAAGGTGATCTGGACGATGGCGAACTCTTTCTCACCTCTCCGCATACACTCCGGCATCTGCGCGAAACCTACCGCCCCGCAGCGCCTGTCATCGATCGCAAACCGTATGCGCTGTGGGAAAAAGAAGGCGGCCTGGATATTACCAGGCGGGCTCATCTCCAGGTCGAGGAGATACTGAAAGATCCGCCGCAAATTCAAGTATCCCGGGACCAGGCCCAAGAGCTGTTTTATATCATGAAAAAGGAATGTGAGCGGCATGCCTATGATCTGCCCTGTCCTTCTGCATAAGAAAAAGAGTTTCTGGATTGCATGCTGCATCTTTGCTATTACCTCGAGTGCTCCGCAGGATGCAGCCACCGCCGACTGGGGCCGTTCCTATCCGGATCATCTGGCACAGGGCCTGCATTGCAGTTTCTCGCAGCCGCGCTGGCTGTTCGCCGCTGGCGGCATCGCCGGACTCGGCCGTTTCGATGTGGATGTTCGCAATAGCTGCAACGGGCGAATTCTGCCGGAACCGCTGGCCAGGCTCGGCAAGGTCTACGGATTTGGAAGTAATTATATCCTGGGGAGCGTGTATATCCTCAGCGATCGTTTTGGCGCGGAAGAGTGGCGCCGCCAGGAACGTCTGCAAGAGTGGCAGATTTTTTCCGAATCCTGTATCATCACCGGCGCCACCACAATGATCATTAAAAAAATAACACACCGCCTCAGGCCGGACGGCAGCACCCGGGATTCCTTTCCCTCCGGCCATTCGTCCACCTCATTTTGTGTGGCAGCATTCATGAATCAACGGTATGGCCCCAAAACCGGGGCCCCGGCCATGGCGCTGGCGCTTGTTACCGCAATCTCGCGCCTGCACCATGACCGTCACTGGCTCTCCGACGCGCTGGCTGGCGCTCTGCTCGGCGGACTGCTTGGCGACGGTTTTGCGCGTCTGGAGCAAGAGCCGGCAAAAAAGAGTTACACCAGCCCGCAATGGCAAATCAATTTCGTTTTTAGATTGTAAATCCTGACTTGCATTATTAACCACCAGGAATTCGGTGATACACAACCCACTGAAAATCTTAAAAATGAGTTGGAATTCAAATAAGCCCTTGTTCTTTATTCATGACACTAACAACCCGGCGGGCTCCGCGCCCGGCGGGTTATAACTGGAACAAACTTGGGATAAAATATGACATCTTTGACAGATCTGTTGGCGCAGGGACAATCAATCTGGATCGACTACATCGAACGGAATTTTGTCAAAAGGGGCGAATTGCAGCGGCTCATCGAGCAGGGGGTGCGCGGACTCACCTCCAATCCAGCCATCTTTCAAAAAGCCATTGCTGAGGGAGACGCCTACGATGCGGACTTGATCGGATTCGCCACGTCCGGACTGGCAAGCCAGGCAATTTTCGAAAACCTCGCCATTGCGGACATCCAGGACGCCGCGGACTTGTTCCGCAGCATCTACGATAACAGCCATGGCGAGGATGGATTTGTCAGCCTCGAAGTCAGCCCGGAACTGGCCGACGACACAGAGGGCACCATCCGCCAGGCGAGGCGGTTGCACCATGAGGTTTCCAGGCCGAACCTGATGATCAAAGTGCCGGCAACGCCCGCCGGTATGCCCGCCATAAAATGCCTCATTGCCGAAGGGATCAACGTCAACGTCACGCTCATCTTTGGCTCTGAGCAGTATGTTGCGACGGCGCTTGCCTACATCGAGGGCCTGGAGCAAAGGGTGGCTGCAAATCAGTCCGTGCATGACATTGCTTCGGTCGCTTCTTTCTTTGTCAGCCGTCTGGATGCGGCGGTGGATCCATTGCTCGAACAAAAGGGATTGACATCGTGGATGGGGAAGGCGGCCATTGCCAATGCGGCAAATACCTATGATCAGTTTCTCGCGATTTTCAGCGGCGAGCGCTGGGAGAGGCTGGCCGCAGCGGGCGGCAAACGCCAGCGTCTGTTATGGGCGAGCACGGGCACGAAAAACAAGCGCTATCCCGATACGCTCTATATCGACGCGCTCATCGGCAAGCACACGGTCAACACCATTCCGCCCGCGACGTTGAAGGCCGTTTTCGATCATGGCAGCAGCGCCGCTGCGCTGCCGGGACATGACATGATCGCCTGCCTGAACGGATTGGCCGGGCTCGGCATCGACGTGAATGAAATTATCGCGCGGCTGCAACAGGAGGGTGTGGCTGCTTTCCGGAAGGCCTATCAGGAATTGCTGCAAAGCATTGAGAAGAAACGGGGGATTTGAGCACGGATACGCGTCTGTGCAGGGATCAGTGTAAACGAATGCTCAGCCGGTATTTCCCAAAAGGTCCCTGCTGGATGACATTTTTTGCGTCCCCCCGGTCATTCAGAAGGAATCTTTTAACAAATGCCCGCCTGGGCGAGCGACGGCCCGGCCTTTGGCTGGACGCGCCGCAATACAGATTGCTAAATCATAAACAATTGGAATCAGGTCGACGAGGCTCGTCGACCTGCAGTGAAGTTGTTTCACGCCGCCTTTTGCAGTGCGGTGACGTGTCACCGCTTTTAACGCGCGGACGCGTCCGCGCGTTCGAAAGCGCCCTCGTGCCGGCGCACGCCACAACGCTGATTAGAGATCGATCCCGTGATGTGCTTTTCGCTCGCAAAAATAGCTGGATGGTGTCATAACCGCAGGAGCAGTTGGCCATCATTCCCACACAGAGCGTGGGAATGATCACTCCTCATACACCCGCTGATACGGCACGCCGTACTCTTTCTCCAGTTTTGACAACAGCTCCTGACATGCCTCTGCGATACCCGATTGCTCCAGCGCCGAAGTTTGACCGCAGGCGCCGTCGATCATCTCAAACGCTGCCATCTTTTTCACCACCTCGCGCAGACGGATAGCCGCCTCTTCGCGCATCTCCGGTTCATCCGCGCCCAGAGTCAGCGTGCGAATCATGTTGTCATAGAGCCCGATGGTCAAATCCGCAAACTGCAGCTGTTTTTCCAGCAGAAGCAGGCGGTCCAGCGTTTGATCGGGTGTATTTTTATCCAGCAAGTCATCCATCACATGGCGCATATCGTGGACGAGTTGAAAAGTACGTTCCCAATCGACGCCATCGTTTTTTTCGGAAAACGTCTGATAGAGGTTGAAATGTTCCGCAAAACCCGGTAAAGGCAGCAGCGCCCCGGCAAATCCGTTCTGCTGCAATTCGCGGATTCGCCTGGACATGACAAAGCGCCAGGCGGTTATATTCGCCATCGCCTCTTCGGTCATATCATAGTATTCCCGCACCCCCGAGGAGGTGCCGGGATAATGAGCGGAGAAATAGCCGTCGCGCAGCGAGTCCACGCGCATGCGGCCGTTCCAAGCGGATTGGCTGTACATGTAATTCAGATAGCCTTGCATGCCCGGCATGGAAGGGTTGGGCGCCGCACCGTAGATGCCAGCCACGCCCATGGCCCGATAGGCGGCCAGGTCGCGGTTCAGCACATGATCAAAAACGAGCGGCAGTCCGGCAAATTCCGATGCGTAATACCCTTCCACCACGGCCACATCCGCATTTGCCGCCTGCTTGAGCCATGCGGTCACAAAAGCCTGCAGCGGCACATTGACCTCGGTGCAGGAAGGATCATCGATGCTGTGATTATAGCAGCGCGGCTGCATCTGCAACGCCAGCGTCACCTGGGCCGCCGGCCAGTCCTGTGGCAGCGGTTGATCAGGCGGCTTGACCGGCACGATGCCGATCAAGCGGCGATCCCCGGGCACGATTCCCTGTTTCTGCGCCTCAGCCAGAGCGTGTCCCAGCGCATTCAGGAGGCCGACCAGGCGGCTGCTCTCATTTCCCAAGGCCTGGCAGGCAGCACAACTGCACAGCGGCAGGGCCTGCTGCCCATCCAGAACATAGGTCTGGGCGTATGCCAGCACTGGCCGGATATTTTTTACCAGCGCCGCGACGACGGAGTCATTGGCCGCGCAAAATCCGGGCTGCCATCCCGCCAGCGGCACCTGCCGGCTGCTGCGGACAGCGCGCATACCGTATGCCGTCAAAATAGAATGGTCGTTCGCCCAATTTGCGGGAATCTCGTGCACGTGCTGCCGCAGCCACCAGGTCATCCAGGCTGGATCAGCCACCGGCGGTTTCCCATCATCCGGACAATCCGGAAAAAATCCTCGCATCTGCAGGGCCGGCTCCTTGATGACAGCCGCTTGTGATACGCGAATCTGACGCTGCGCCGGCACATAGACATCCCGCTCACCCGGTGCATACCAAGCAACCCCCTGCTGTTCGAGGAATGCATAAACCGCATCGAGAATGGTTGAAGGCTGCTGTGCCGTCAGCGCCAGCCATTGCCGTTCCTCCTGATACCCGGCATCCATACGAATGAGGCCTTTGTGATGGGGATCGGTGCGCTTCCACCATTTCTGCAGCTTTTTGCGCACATCCGTATACGCGGATTTATTTCCCGGCATTCCCAGCAACAGGACGCGTCCGCTGATCGCTTGATCATCGCCCACAATGGAGATCTGCCGTTCAGGTATACTCATCATGGTGGCAAGATAGTGACGCAGCTCTTGTGCTGCCAGCAAAGCGCTTTGCCGCTCAGGAGATTCTTCGTCTTTCTTCGCCAGGGCCGCTTCGAAACTGCTGTGCGGTGAAATATCGACTACAATCGTACAGGGCTGATTTTTTTCCAGAAGAACAAACGCCTCAAACGGGCGCTCGCAGCTGCACAGCAGCGCGGCTGAAAACAGCAGAAAAAGAAAACTGGTACGATGCATCTTGTACACCCCGGGTCCTTCCATTAAGGTTTCACAGATGGTGTTTGCAGTGATTCAATAAACTCTTCTTTGAGAATGATGCCCAAAGCCCGCGCTTTATCCGCGTATCGCCTGGCGCTCTCCCGATCACCGGCAAAGAGGCTGCAAACCGCCAGGGCTTGATACGCCTGGGCGTAGGAACTATCTGCGGCCGTCACTCGGGTCAACAACTGTATCGCCTCGCCATACTGCTTGCGTTCACCCAGCAGCCACCCCTTGCCATACAGTGCGAGCACATTTTGTTCTTCCATGGCCAGGGCTTCATTCAGCAGATTTTCCGCCTGGTTGTTCAGCCGCTTTTTCAGATAGATCAAACCTTGCCGGGCGACATAGTCCGCTTTGCCCGGGTTGATTTGCTGTGCCGATTGGTATTCTTGCAGCGCATCATCCAGCGAACCAGCCTCCTCAAAGTCATTGCCGCGCAAAAACCGGCCCTGGGCATAGAGTGAATCGGACCTGGTGGGATCACCAAGCAAATTATGGATGTCTGCCAGCTGCAAATAGATATCCGCGGAATGGGGCTTTATGCGCAGCGCATCCTGCAGATGGGTGATGGCCTCGTCATAGCGCTTCTGCCCGCTCATCAGGCGGCCGTAGGCAGCGTGCAGATTAAAGTTGTTGCGGTCCTGGCGCAGGCCTGTTTTGATCGCGGTTTCGGCATTTCGTGGATTGCCGCGGCGCTCGTAAATCAGCGCAAGAAGCGCATAGGCGTCACCCAGGCGCGGATGCAGCCGGATGGCTTCCTGCAGCATGGCGTCCGCAGCCCCCAGCGAATCGACCTTGAAGGCCGCCCGGGCGCGATTGACGCGTCCCTGCGCCATCATCTTTTTCGCTTCGCTCTCCTTTTTTTGCGCAAAATAAATGACCGACAAATTCTCATATGGCTCCCAGAGATCGGGCTGCAGTTCGACTGCCCGTTTAAAGGTGCGCGCGGCCTGGTCATATTGATTCAGACGGATATAAACTTTGCCAAGATTGTTAAAAACCATGGCATGGTCGGCGGATATCTGCCAATTGTCCTTGCAGGTTGCCAGCAGATCGAAATAGCCTTTGTCAATGGCCCGTCCGGTGCGCGCAAAGCGCTGCATGAGAAAATCGTCATAATTGGCCAGGGCCTTTTCATAGGCTTTGCGTGCGCGCAGGGGATCGCTCTCTGCCAGCACATTCCCCAGGCTGTTGTAACCGCTGGAGAGGGTGGAATCCAGTTGTACCGCGCGGTTGAAGGCCAGGGTGGCTTGATGCGAACGGTTCATTCTTTCAAGCACAAGGCCATGCTGCAGATGAAAATTGGCCACAAGCGAATCCTGGATAATGGCCTTCTCAATGGAGCGCAAGGCCTGAGGCAAAGAATCCAACCGCGATTGCACGATCGAGAGATTATAATAAGATGCAGGGGCGGAATCGTCGTTATCAATGGCTCGATAGAAATCGCTGCTCGCTGCGGTTAGCCGTCCCATGAAAAGATTGATCAGACCGTGATTGTTCCTCGCCGCGGTCATTTCCGGCTTATAGAACAGGGCTTTATCATAATTGAACAGCGCATCCTCCAGCAGGCATTTGCGCGCCAGGGCATTGCCGAGATTGAAATAAGCGACCGAAAAAGTGGAATCGCGCGCCAGCACCTGCTGATACATGTCGATGGCCTGGTCGAGACGGCCGCTGCGGAAATAGAGCACGCCGAGATTGTTGCGCACGTCGGTGAGCCAGGGTTCAATCGAAAGTGCTTCCTGATAAGCCTGGAGCGCATCCGCCCCCATGCCTTTTTTTTCAAATATTTCCGCCCGCAGAATATGACCCTGGGCCGTGGCCGGCGCCAGCTGCACCACTTTGGCGGCAGCCGCCAACGCATACTCAAGTTGATCAGCATCGAGATAGGTTTTGGCTAGATTCCCATAGGCTCTGGTATAATCAGGCCGCAGGCGGACGGCGGTCTGATAATAATAGATAGCGGAGTCGATCAGGCCGAGGTGATAAAAAGCGACGCCCTTGTTATTGTGCACAACCGGATCATACGGGGTCAGAGATTCGGCTTGACGGAATTGCGTCAAGGCCTCCTGATAGTTCATGGCGGATAATGCTTCCACGCCCTTCTGTACGTAAAAAGAAGCCGAATTTTGCAAAAAGGCGCGAATCTCCTGTTCTTCGGATTGCTTGTGCTTGCCGGCACACCCGGACAGACCCGTCGCCAACAACCCGCAGATGCACAAAGCAATGAATCCCCGGATAAAAGTTGTCTTCAGCAAAGAGCCTCCACAAGATGGTCGCTGTTTATGCCTGACTATTCGCACTCGAAAGATGGTCACCAGTACAAAATCGTGGCTACGGTGATCAGATAAGCCAGGACGCAAATCTGGATCGGCCGGTCGGAGAGCAGTGCAATTTCAGGCGATTCACCGGCGTTGCGCTGCAGCACCAAAAAAAGATAACGGAAAAGACCATAAATAACGAAGGGCAGCGTGAAAGCCAGATTGCGCGTTTCGAACTTGGCCACCGTACCGGGATCCAGTGTATAGAGCGCATAAGAAATCAGACAGGCTGCGGTGGCGATGTTGATCATCTGGTCCAAAAATTCGACCGAATAAATCGACAGGGTATTTCGCACCGCCGCGGCGTGATCGCCCAGGGCCCTGAATTCACTGCGCCGTTTTGTCAAGGCGAGAAAGAGCGCCAGAAAAATAGTACAGATGATCAGCCAGGAGGAAACCACTTCCCGGGCTGCCAGGGTTCCGCCGATGACGCGAAGCACAAAACCGGAAGCAATAAGAACCACATCAAGAATGATGACCTGTTTCAAGAGAAGCGAGTAGGATAGCGTCAAGGCCAGGTAGGCCAGCAAAATGGTGCCAAAAGCCCTTTGCACATGAAAAGCCAGAATGGTGCTGAGCACAACAAAAACAGATGCGATGACATACGCCAGCCACGCCGGCACGGAACCGGCGGCAATGGGGCGGAATCGTTTTTGGGGATGGAGGCGGTCTTTGTCGCGATCCATCACATCATTGACCAGATAGCCGGCGCTGGAAACAAGACAAAAAAGCATAAAGGCCTGCGTTGTGTCGAGAATTTTGCCCAGGTTGAAGATATCTTCGGCAAAAAACAGACCAGCGAAAACAAAAAGATTTTTAAGCCACTGCTTCGGCCGCAACGAAATCCAGATGTTCTTTACCATACCCACGTTTCCTCCCAACCTCCACAAACCGGCCATGTTCTGCTTGCGAATCTGTCAATTCTGTCTCTGAATTAAAAAAAGCGGTGAGAAGAGACCCAGTTCTTCTCACCGCTGCAAAAATCGTACGCCAGACACTCGCCCAGGCGGCGGAGATACCTGTCTTACGTCATAAACATAATGAATTTATTTCAACAATAAAAGCTTTTTTATTTCCTGGAATGAATTAGTTACCATACGGCAGTAATACGTGCCGGAGGGCACTTGCGCGCCGTTCATATCACACCCATCCCAGATCACTTCATGCCAACCCGCTGTCACCATGCCATCCGTCAGAATCCGCACCATCTGCCCCGCTTGATTGAATATGGCCAGACGCACCTCCCCGGCCGCAGCCATCTGAAAGGGGATGTGCGTGGACGGATTGAATGGATTGGGATAATTTTGTGATAACACAAAACTTTCTGGTCTGTTATGATAAACGTCTACATCGGTAGCAATCAGGGACAGAGACCACGATAACGTCGTGCTGCTCTCAGGGGTGAACAACTTGACGCTGACAAGACTCTTTTGCGGAAAAGTCGGATTCGGTGTAACCCGCAGACTGGATTGTGTGCCGACGGCGAGATTGTTAAAGTGCCATTGAAAACGCAGCGAATCGCCATCAGGATGCAGGGCTTGCACTTCAAACGTGATGGGCGTGAACATCTCCCACGTCAAAGCAGTATCGCTGGGTGAGTAGGATAAGATGACAATAGGTTGTGCCACATTTTTCACGACGATTTTACATGCCTTGACCGTTTCTCCACCATAACCGTCCCGGGCGATAAAAGCGATCCGGTACAGTCCGGCCTGCTCATAGGTCGGGGTCCATGTAAAAATTCCGGATAAAGAATCGAATGCAGCTCCGTCCGGCAGATCGAGGGCGCTCAGCGTGATCATGTCATCATCCTGATCCGTGGCGAAGACGCTGAATGACAGCGGTTGATTTTCAGACAGGGTGGTGTCAGAGGTACAATATAAAAGCGGCGCATAGTTGCCATGCAAATTTGCACTGAAAAAGGCCTGAACATGGGTATGTTCAACCACCTCTGCGCGCAAGCGTTGAATATTTTCCGAGCCAAGCGCCCAGGCAACCGAGGCTGCTCCATCGCTTCCCGTCATCACGGGGACAGACGGCATGACCGATCCGCCGCCGGCAACAGGGACAAAGCGCACTTCTGTGCGGTCAACAGGTTGCAGCAGTTCATCGATCACGCGAACAACAAGAGGTTGGGGGAGGAATTCACCAGGCCGCGCGCGCTGCGCATCACCGGATATTATTTCCAGCCGCGAAGGCCGCGGCGGACGGACTGTTGCCAGAAAGCTTACCTTATCTGCCAATCCCGCGACCGCAGCATCGATATAATAATCGCCGATCTGGTCTCCTAATTGCACCAGCAGAGCCGCCTTGCCATCGGTGCCGGTTGTGACTGCAGCCCCTTCAGGAAATACCCCTGACCCCGTACTGAACGTAAAAGTGACCGGAATGCCCGCGATGGCCGAACCCTCCTTGTCCACCACGCGTACCACGAGGGGATTTGTCAGCACTTTATTGGCCAGTCCCACCTGGCCTTCACCACTGATTTTTTCCAGGAAGGCTGGAATAATGTTCTGGGCTTCCGCCGTGAACGTTACGGCAGGCAGCGTGCCATAACCCACGATATAATGATGTTGCCCGGGTTGCTGACTCAAAAAACAGCGATATTCAATGAGTCCTGCGCCGTTTGTAACCTGCCGTTCCAGATCGATTCTTCTGCCATCCGGCGTTTGCATGATGACCGATAACGGCGCCCCGGTGATCGGGTTTTCAAAGCTGTCCGTCAACGCCACGCGAATGGGCATTGGCAGCATTTTGCCCACATAACCCGTCTGGCCATCTCCATCAATTTGTGCCAGTGAAGCGGCAGGCCCCGGCAAGAAAACAACCTCCGCGGAGTCACTGCTCACCGGCTGGCCATTCACTTCAGCCCAGATCGTTTTCTTTTCCGCCCGCGTGGAAATCAATTTAATGGACGCATGCCCCTGTGCATCGGTTACCACAGTCGCCGGGCGAAATGTGTTATTCGAACCCGTCGCATGGAATTGTACACGGACACCGGAAACAGCCGCGTTGATGGCATCACGCGCTTGAATGGTGATGGTGCTCTCTTCGCGGCCATTGGCGACACAAGGTGAGGACGCAGCGATCGTCCCCTTTGCCGTATCCAACGGCATGGGGAGCACAGTAGCGTTAAAATACTGCGGCGAATCGTATAATTCCTGGCCATTGAACAGCGCTGTGACTTTTACAGAAACCGGACCAGGTACGGCTCCGGCTTTCATGGACACACCGGCTTGTCCCGCAGCATCTGTGTGCAGCGTCACGACAGCGGCGTTATTGATGGTGGCGCTGCCCTGCACCACCTCGAAACGTACAGGTTGGCCGGCCACCGGATTGGCAAAGGTGTCCGTCACGGCAACAATCAAAGAGCTGGCAAAATCTCGCAATGCGGGGATGCTTTGTCCATCTCCACTCACTTTTGCGAGACGGTGGGCGTGATCCGCTGACGCCACAGCCGTCACCTCGACTGGCGAGCCGTCCACTGATCCAGCAGCGACCCGCAGCTGATTCAAAATCCCTGCGACAGGGCCCATGCGCCATTGACAGCGCACGAGTCCATCATTGTTGCTCAACACCTGAACCTCATTCACGCCATTGACGGAACCGTCACCCGCCACAATGCTAAAAACGACCGGATAATTACTGACCGGGAGCCCTGCGGTATCGACAATTTTTGCGGTCAGTGACTCCGGCAGCGCCTTACCGACAATTGCATTATAACTGGTCTGGCTTTGCCAGATCAGCTGGTTCGCCAGGCCGACCGTCACGGCGTCATACAGTACATATTCATTGGAAGAAAAACTCAGATAAGCTTTAACTTGTTGGGCGGTTCCAGGTTGGGCGCCCAGCCGCCAGGCGGTGCTGGCCACGCCCTGTTCGTTGCTGAGCACCATGACCGAATCGGCCTCTGCGACTTTGCCGCCGCCGCGGGTCACCTTGAAAACCACGGGGACATGATCCAGGGCATTACCAGCCATATCGGTTATTTCTGCCTGCAGCAGCGAGGGCAGGAGTTGTCCCGCGGATCCGGTCAGATTCGAGCTGGAAGCACGAGCAATTTTTGCCAGGGCCGGATTGGTGTTGGTTACGGTGAAAAATATCTCGCCCGGAAAGTCCGGACAGGTGGCGACGATTTCCTGCGTCTGCAGAACCGGCGCCACAACGTAGGTGATGGCGGCGATGCCATCCGATCCTGTGAAAACAGAATCGGCCGGCAGGAAGCTGCCATCGCCAATTTTGTTGGCAAAGCGCACCTGGGCGCCTCGAACAGGCTGTCCCTGGGCATTGACCACTCTGACGCGCAGGGGTTGCGGCAGCGGCGCATTTGCCTGGCCCAGTTGATTGTCTCCACCTATTTTAATAAATTGATAGGGCCGCGTGAAAATCACCTTGCGGTTCGAAGCCACATTTGCCATCTTGAGCTCTGTGCCGTCGAGGAAACGAACCTTGACATCGACCAGGGTCTTCGAACCAAGACCGAAATGCTGCACCGGGTCATCCTGACAGAGATAGCCATAGGTATTCATCACCTGACGGTAGCCGATCAGGTAATTCATATCATCCATATGGCCGGATTCGAAGAGCCAGATTTTGGTGCCGAATCCGCCGCCGTCTCCCTTGGGACCCCGTCCGGTCACTTTAAGCCAGTTATTGGCCTTTGAGAGATTGTTGCGGAACAGGCGATTAGAATAGCGGCTTTTCAGATCTTTATTAGCGTCCACATAGTAGACATCCAGATCACCATCCAGATCGTAATCGGCCAGCCCAGCACCACGGGGGTCATACGCCGTAATCTCGACGCCGGAATTGGATATGAGGTTAAAATTTTTCGTTCCATTATTGAGATAGACGATGGAGTTGCCATAGGAGAGGGAAGCAAAGATATCCAGCCAGCCGTCATTATTCAAATCTCCCATCACACAAGAAAATCCGTATAAAATGACCTTGACACGACTGCTGATGTTGGTAAAATAGCCATGGCCATCGTTTTCATAGACGCTTAGATATTTTACCGTAATGTCCTTGGGCACCACAAATGCATCAAGGTCACCATCATTATCGTAATCGGCGAAGGTGGCGCCATTGCAATCATTACTCGCGTCGTAAAGACCGCGCGCCCGGGTCTCATCCTTAAAATGGCCGGTGCCGTCATTGATCAACAGTTGATTCGGCGCCGGAATGGGACCAGGGCCGAACAACTCTCTCCCCGCAGTATCCACACCGACAAAGGCATAATTGCGGTGGCAGATGAAAATATCCATCCAGCCATCGTTGTTGACATCCGCGGCCGTGACGCCCTGCGTACCGATATTGCTGGGATTGGGCGGATGTGTCAGTCCGCGATTATCCTCTTTGCTAAAAGTGCCATTGCCGTTGTTGTGATAAAATTCATTCGGTTGCGCAGGCGTGATCCAGGGGACCTCCTTGACATTCTCGACCGGCCCCCAATTGACGCCCAGCAGATCCATATGACCATCATTATCCGCATCAAAAGCGACCACGCCGCGGGTGCCATAACCGAGTTCGCCATAGGTATCGACCGGCACGCGGATTGCTTTCAAATTGGCCGAATCTGAAACATCTGTGAAATAACCCGCACCATTATTGCGGTAAAGCCGGTTGCGGTCGTCGGTGGTGGCATTGTAGATATCCAGATCGCCGTCATTATCGTAATCGAAAAGTGAGATGCCATGCGTGCCGGTCATGCCATAATCATCCGAGCAGCCGCGTTTGCCATCTTCTTCGGAAAAAGCGGCGCCATTGGGCTGTCCAATGTACAGAGTCTCTGGAACCCGGCCATTGGCTCTGCGCACGGCACTGGCCACGTACATATCGGGAATGGAATCATTGGTTACATCGCCCCAGCAGACGCCATGCCCATAAGCACTGACCCAAACATCATCGACTTTGACGCGCCACCCCCAGGCCTTCATGGCATCGGTGACATTGGTGAAACTGATTTGTTGAGCCCAGAGAACGGGCCGCATGGCCAAAAGACAAAAAAAGATCAATAAACCTGTTTTGAGGAAACCCGACTCCTTCACCGCACCCATCCTGTTCATAGCGAAACATTCCTCTCCAATTATTTTACAAATAATAATTTGCGAATTTCACGAAAACTGCCGCTCTCCATGCCATAGTAATACAAGCCCGAAGGCAAGAGTTCTCCCCGCCCATCGCGGCCATCCCAGGTGATACTGTGACGGCCGCTGCTGACAATCGCATCGCTCAAGAGGCGCACGGTTTGGCCGGAAATATTGCACACCCAAATCCTGACGCGATCGGTTTTCGGCATGGAAAATGTGATCGTCGTTTGTGGATTGAAAGGATTGGGATGGTTCTGCAACAGCGCATATTCCGCGGCAACCGCCGCTTCCCCGACGGCGCCGGTCTGGCGGTAAATATGCCAGGTGCGGCTCACAGAGAATTCCGCATCAAATACATTGACTTTCAGCACCATGTGCATGGTCCAGGAGGGATTGGGCAGCAGACTCACCAGGGAATCCGCGCCCACATAGACGCCATCCAGCAGCCAGGCATATTTTAAAGAATCCCCATCGCCATCGTGCGCAGAAACGAGGAAATCATAGGGACGGAAGACATCGGTCCAGACGATGCTGTCAGCCGGCGTCCACGCGAGCAATTGCGGCGGCTGATTAACATTCAGCACCTGAATCGTGATGGGATGTCTCTGCACTTCTCCAATGATGTCGTGTGCACAGACCATGATTTGATATTCACCGGCCTGCTGGTAGGTGGGCGTCCAGTTATTGGTGCGCGTCTCTGGCGAAAAACGGGCGCTGTCCGGCACCCCTTCCATCCATATCTGCAGACTGTCCTCATCCGCATCGTCAGCGTTGACGGTGAATTCCAGTTGCTGCCGTTCAAAGAGGGAGGTATCGGTGAGGGCCGAAATGACCGGCACATGATTGGGCCGTGGATCTGCTGTCAGAATGAAAAGGACAGACTCGTCCACCCCATCGGTTTTTGCTTCCACTTCGTGGATGCCTGCATGAGCGCCAAACTGGAAGATACAACTGGCGATCCCGGCACTATTGGTCACCGCCGTGGCGCCATCCGGGAATGTTCCCATGGCATTCACATCGAGAAAAAGGACAGGGATCGCGGACAGGGGCGCCCGCCGCTCATCCATAACGCGCACGCGTAACGGTTTTTCAACACGGTTATTGACCAAAGCGCGCTGGCCATCGCCATCGACGATCTCAATGAACATGGGCGCATGTGCCATGGATTGAGCGCGTATTTCGGCCGGGTCCAAATCGCCAAAACGCACCATGAACCGGTGTACACCCACCACCTCCGTCAGCGTCCAGTGAAAAGAGGCGCGGCCGCTGCTGTCGGTCGTGGCAGGGCTCAATAAAGTCTCCTGACCATTGGGGGCCACCATGAGGGCATTTATTTGCACATTCGCAATCGGATTTTGCAGGCTGTCCAGCAGAGCGACCACCACCGGTTCGGGCAGGTTGCCTCCCGCAACTGCGCTTTGATTCAAGCCGCTTAGCGCCAGAAGCCGCGCAGCGGCGCCGGGCTGCCCTGAAGCGGAGACCTGCAGCGGTGATCCCTGCAGCACGCCGGCATAGACCTGCAGCCGGTTATTAAAAAATCCAGCCTGGGGCCCCAGAATCCATTCAGCCTTGACAAATCCATCGCGATCGCTGTTGAGGGTGACCATACTCTGGCCATTGATGAGGCCATTTCCTGCGGTCACCGTGAAACGGACAGGATGGTTGCGCACTGCATGATTCTGGGCATCCAGGATACGATAAACCAGCGAATCCGGTAATGCTTTTCCAGCCTCACCGACGAAAGAGACCGGACTCAACGATTGCATGGCCGCAGCTGCCCCATACGTTGTGGCCGTGAATTCGGCATAGCGCGTGCGGTCGCCGATCAGAAAAACCCGTACCCGCTGGTTGCTGCCAGGCACGTTGCCCATGCGCCAGAACACCGAGGCTTGGCCCGTTGGACCGGTCGCCAGGGTGATGGAATCCGCTTCCGCCACCTTGCCGCCGCCGCTGATCACCTTGAACCGCACTTGCGCCTTGCTCACCGGAGCGGCATACGCGTCGTTGACGCGAATGACAAGTGGGGAAGGCAATGTTTCATTGACATATCCCGACTGGCCTTCCCCGGACAGGATGTTGACCGTATAGACGGGACTGGCAATGGAACATGAAAACTCGGATATTTGTGTGGGCAGAATGGGGCAAACGGCGCGGATTCTCTGCTGCGCCACACCTGCGACAGGCGTATAATGAACTTCCGCGTAGCCGGAAGCATCGGTATAGATGGGTTGGGTTTCCTGAATAAAACCACCATCCAGTGCCTTAAAATTAACCGGAGCGCCATACACCGGCTTGGAAAAGGCATCAAACACACGCACACGCAAGGGCAGGGCGAGCGTCACCGAGGGTTTGCCGAGTTGATTATTGCCGCTATCCATGACGAATTGAGCCGGCTTGCTGAAACTGATGCGCTGATTGGCCGGCACTTTGAGCATGAACAGCTCGGTCTTGTCCAGCAGGCGCACTTTGATGTCCACAGAATCCCGTTGCCCGAGGCCGAAATGCTGCACCGGATCATCCTGGCACAGATAGCCGTATTGGGAAATGACCTGGCGGTATCCGAGCAGATGGGCTGGACTGTCCATGAAACCGCGCTCATAGACCCATATTTTGGTGCCAAAGCCGGCGGCATCGCCTTTGGGGCCGCGGCCGGTGATCTTGAGCCAGCGGTTGTTGGTGACGGTTTTATTGACGAAGAGGCGGTTGCTCACCACCACAGGATATTTCGGGGATGTGGTGATGAAATCCTTGTTGGCGTCGGCATAATAAAAATCAAGGTCACCATCGTTATCGATGTCGCCGACGCCACCACCGCGTGGATCATCGGCGGTTAAATAGGTTCCGGTGTTGTCAACCCGGGTAAAGATGTCATTCCCATCATTACGATAAAAGTAAATATTATCTCCGGTCCGTGGCCCGACCAGATCCAGGTCACCATCGTTATCCGCGTCGAGGAAGAGGGCGGAAAAACCAAAAATTGTTATACGAGTCTGGGCGGTCACATTTGTAAATTGTCCACGACCATTATTTTTATAGACCCGTGTATAACCTTTCCATCCTGAAAGGCCTTCTGTTTTTTTTGTTGGAATGATAAAAGCATCATAGTCGCCATCATTATCATAGTCCGCAAAGCTGGCGCCGTTGCAGTTATTGGTCACATCGTCATTGAGGTTGGCGTTACCGCCCCCTTCCGTAAAGTGACCTTGTCCATCCCCCAGGAAGAGTTGATTGTATATCGCTCTTGAGGTGGGTCCTTTCACTATTTGCTTCGTATCCGGATCAATGGCCACATAGTTGCGATGGGCGACAAAAATGTCCATGTTGCCGTCTTCATTGGCATCAAAAACCGCGACGCCCTGTGTCCCCAAATAACTGGGGTTGATGGGGGTGGCGCCGCTGTTGGTGACCCGGGTATATTTGCCGTTGCCCTGGTTGAGGTAGAATTCATTGGGTTGGGGCGGCGTGATGATGGGATCTCCAAATGATTTTCCCGGGGGCGGATAGCGTTTTTCCGCAGGTCCCCAGTTGGTGCCATAGAGATCCATCCAGCCGTCATTGTTGGCATCAAAAGCCACCACACCGCGGGTGCCGTAGCCATATGGTTGATCGGGATCAAAATCGGGCATGGATTCACGAATCAGGGGCAAGCCAACCAAATCCGTCACGTTCTCGTAAGTGCCATTGCCTTTGTTGCGATAGAGGCGGCTGCGGTCATCGGTGGTGGCATTATAGAGATCAAAATCGCCATCATTGTCGTAATCAAAGAAACAGATGCCATGGGAACCGGTCCACCCGTAGGGATCGGATATCTTCCAGGCGGCATCATTCTCTTTATACCCGCCGGGAATGGTAATGTACAAGGTTTCACAGAGCCCGTTGGCATAGCGCACGGCATTGCTGATATAGATATCCGGCCTGTTGTCGTTGTTGATATCCGCCATGGCCACGCCATGGCCGTAACAGTAGGCGCCGGTAGTGTCATCCACATTGCCTGCGACACCAAAGGTTTGTGTGGCATTGGTAAACTGTATCTCCTGAGACTGTGCAACCATGACCCCCAACATGAAGAACAGAGCGCTGCCAAGACTCATCCGCTGCAAGAACCACTTACGCTCACGCATACGCAACATCCTTTATTGATCCTCAATGGCTAAAACTATATAATATACCAATAATTGCTACAGATGCCGAAAACTTTTTAAAGCCAGCCGAAAAATAAATTCGGGAGGGCCGATAGCCCCTCCCGAATTTACAAACTGGCAAGTCAGTTATGAATCGATGGACGGGCGATCGTACAAATTTCCGCTCCGCTATTGTTCGTAGTTCCACCCTTATACAGTTTTTCAACCGGTGGTAGCCAGGACTACGAACACTGCCTATCATAGCGTGATCAAGTTAGTGGCTGCTCATCACTGGCCTGGCAGCAGGCATATTCTGCATGCACAAGTGTTAAATACCATGTTGCGTACTTTTTAGACCGCCCATTCTCATGGAACCTATTTCGCAAAGAGCAGCTTGCGGGTGAACACCTGATCCGCCACGCGCAAGCGGTAATAATACAATCCGGTCGGAACTTGCAATCCCTGACTATCATGGGCATCCCACACCACATGATGAATACCCGGGGCCATCTGGCCGCTGCACAGCGTCCGGATCAATTGACCCTGCAGATTATAAATTGCCAACTCGACCTGCGCTGCGCGCGGCAATTCATAACTGATGGTGGTGCTCGGATTGAAGGGATTCGGGTAATTCTGCGCCAGAGCGATAGATTCCGGCATGGGCACCTCTGCTGCCACCGGACCATTCAAGGCTGTTCTTCCGGAGCGGTCGACGTCCTGTATTTTGTAATAATACTTCTCGCCCGCCGTCACACTCCTGTCAAGGTAGCTATACAGGCCTGATTGATTGGCCGGGATGAGATCCGTGACGATCGCTTCATAGCGGCCGTCTGCCTGCTGGGAACGCAGCACCTTGAACCCGAGGTTCTCGCTTTCAGCCGCGGTTTGCCACTTGATTAATACACCGCCCTTTTGCGGAACGGCGTCAAAAGCACTGAGCCGCACCGAGCTGACATTGAGATGCACCCACCAGCGCAGTTCGCGGGTCTCTTTGCCATCTGTAACGCGCACGAGAATGATATTGTCCTCCGGGAAATAGGCCTGATCGGGCTGGAACACCAGTTCCGTCAGGTTGCCCGCGAACATGTCATTCAACCGCCACTCAAAGCTGAGCTGGTCGTTATCCAAATCACTGGCCGAGACCTGGAACAGGACCGGAAGTCCATAATAATGAGTGACCAGCGTATCCGCCGGCTCGAACGAATCGATAGTGGGCGGCACATTCAAAGTTTCAACGGTTATGGTTACCACTGCTGTATCGGCCGAGTTGAAGGCATCTTTTACGATGAAGGCCACCTTGTATGGATTCCCTTGCGCCATGGCGCGTGTCGGCGTCCATGAAAAAATACGCGATGCGGTGGAATCAAATTGGGCGGTCGCTGGCAAGCCGCGCGCGCCAAATGAAACAGCATCACCATCTGAATCATAAGCGGAAACGCCAAAGGTGAGCAGGGATCCAGCCATGACTTTCAAATCGCCCGGGACGGTCAACACCGGCGCTGCGTTGACCACCTGGCTGGAGAAAACCAGCGGCGTGCCGGCTTTATTCACCGCGGAAGCCTTGACCTTCTGACTGCCCTTCAGACCCAGTTTCCATATGATACTGGCCTGGCCGGTCGCATTGGTCTGGATTTGTGCAGCCGTAGGCAGCGTGCCCCCGCCTTCGAGAATTTCGAATTTAACCGCCTGATTGGCGAGCGGACGATTATAAGCATCGCTGACCAGGAGCTGGATCTCCATCTCTTCATAGGGTCTGGCGCTGCTCTTGGCGTCTTTGAGTTTGCTGAGGAAAACCGTCGGCTCGGACTGGACGATGAACGGTATTTCCTTCACCAGGCCGGAAGTATGATAGGCGGTGACGGCGTATTCTCCAGCCACGGCGCCGGGCTTGTACAACACAGCCGCGTAACCGCGTTTGTCCGTGGTCACTGGATTGGGGCTGACAAACTGGCCCTGGCCCTTGGTCTGCGAAAAAATGATGGATAATCCCTCCGCGGGTGCGCCTGCTGAATCGCGCATGGCCACGATGAACGAATCGGGCAGGACTTGATTGATATAGCCAATCTGGCGGTTGCCGCGAACCACGGTCATGGTTTGTGGTTCCGGTGGTTTGGCTATGGCCCAAAATTCGATTTCCGTGCTGCTGATCCTGGGAATGACGACGGTGATATACTGTTCGCCGATCTTGCTGCCCAGCACCCAGTTCACCTGCGCCCTGCCATTGGCATCGGTTGTGACCGGCTGCGGCTGCACGATGGAGCCGCCACCCGACTTGACGCGGAACGTGAGCGATACATCGGGCACCGGATTGTTATTGGCATCGTAGATGGTGACGCCCAGCGGCAAGGGCAGCGCAGCACCGCGCAGCGCGATCTGCCCGGAACCAAAGGCGACCGACCGCACCGGCGATCCGGCGACAAAGGTCATCCTGGCGGTATCCTGCGGCACATGACGATTCTCCACCACGGTCCAGATTTTAACGCTGCCCGTGCGCGTCGAAGAGATGGAGCCCTGCGTCTGCCCGGAAAGATCTGTGGTTGTGGCAGGTTGATTGACGCGCACATCCAGTCCTTTGGTGAAAATGGAGACCTGCTTGTTGGGCACAGGATTGCCCTGATCATCGCGCAAGGTGACGATCACTTTGCCGGTCTCCTTGCCATCGGCAATGACCGGGGAGGTAACCACCAAGGTCGACCGGAATGGATCGGATGCGCCAATCAAAGCGGTCACTTCAAACATGATGGGTGAATTTTGCAGCTGCGCACCCATGCCGTCCATGGTTGAGGCGGATATCCTGACGTTTCCGGGTGTGCTGCCGAATTTCAGGGAAATCTTCGCAAGGCCATCGCTGCCGCTGTTGACTTCCCGCGTCGAATACTCACCGTCCAGCAAACCATCGCCCGATTCGACGTGAAACGTGATCGGCTGGCCTGCTACGGGTCTGTCGGACGCATCCACTGCTCTCACCTTCAGGGTATCCGCCAGGAATTTGCCGACCGTTCCGGTCGATCCGTTTCCAGAAACATAGATCAGCTTTCTGGCTGTTGTGATGCGCCCGGAGGCATATATTTGAATGGGGGAACCTTCCAGGGGAACGCCATTAAAATCAGAAATCGCTTCATAGGTATTGCAGATATCGCAAGGATTTGAACCGATGCTGGCCTGAATGCTGACCAGACCATTATCATCGCTCTTTTTTGATACCAGCGTGGCGCCTGAGAAATTGGCGCCGGGGGAGAAAGCGGCGAACGTCACGGTATGATCCGGGACAGGTACGCCGTGCGCATCCGTCACCTTGACCACAAAGGGTTCCGGGAGCGGTTTATTGATGGCGCCCAGCTGGTAATTCCCGCTCACATAGACCAATTTGGCGGGATCACCGGCGCTTACCATGGCGGAAAAAACCAGCGGCGACGGAATCGTGGGCACATCCAGGCCGAGATATTGGCTCGAAACCGTCACTTCGTTGATATAATCCGAAGTGCCCAAAGTAAAAATGACCTGTGCGCGTCCCAACGAGTTGGTGTTCACAGAGACGTAAGTCTGGCCTTCGATGGTGCCGTTACCGCGGCTGACTCGGAACTGCACCGGATGCTCGGGAATGGGATTACTGAAAGAATCGCTCAGTGCCACCACCAGGGGCTGGATGAGCGCGACACCGAGTGTGCCCTTTTGACCATCACCGGAAATTTTGAACAACATGGCCGGGCTTCCGGCTTCGGCATTTGCAGTGAAGATGACCGGTGAACCGGATAGATTCGCGCCGGAAGCAGTAACTGCATTGGTGCCGATGGACGTGCCAAGCCGGTAATAGATGGAGGCATAGCCATTCTTGTCGGTGCTGACGGTCGTGGCCGCCTCACCGTTCACCGTGCCACCGCCCGCTGTGACCGAGTAATCGACGCTGTACCCTTTGACCGCATTGCCAAAGGCATCGGTAATCTGCACGACAAAGGGCACCGACAGCAGGCGGCCGACCTTGCCGCTTTTTCCATTGCCGGAAATCTCGGTCATTTTGGTGGCGCTGCCGGCCCGGGCCGTGATGCGAAAGTTGATGGTTCCTTTGGCGCTGGGACAGGTAGCCTGGAAAACATTGTTCAAGTCACCGGCCACTGTTCCTAAAACCGGATAGATGGAGGCTGTTCCGTCGCTGCCGGTTGGCACTTCAACCATCGTCTGACCGTTGAGCTTGCCGCCGCCGGCGATGACCGTGAAGCGTACAGCCACCAGAGGCACCGCACTCCCCTGCGCATCCGTCAGTTTGACCACCAGTGGATATTGGGCCGATTGATTGACGGTCCCTGTGGTGCTGTCCCCGGATATGTAGCTGAGAATCCGCAGCGGCGCTGTCGCCGTGGCGGTAAAAGTCGCGGTTTTGCCGGTGATACCATCGACTGTCACCTGGGCGGTCTGTGTGCCGATGGCCGCGCCCAGGCGCCATTTGATGGCCGCTTTTCCAGACGCAAGGGACGTCACTTTTACTTGCGTGACGCCCTGGTCGCCCAGGGTGCCACTACCGGAAGCAATCGAGAAATTTACGCCTGCGCCGGAAACCGGGTTGCCGCCGACATCCGTCACCGTGATTTCCAGTTGATCCGTTAAAAAGTCGCCGCTGTAGCCCTGTTGAAAATCGCCTGCAGTTTTGCTAAAATCAGCAGCCGGGCCAACGGTCGTTGAAGCCGTAAAAGTTACCGGATTCCGCGTCACCGGCGTCTGCAGCGGGTAATTGGCCAGCAGTTGACCCGATTTATTGTAGGAATAGACCTCCACCACATTATTGCTCGTGCCCGCGGTGGGACCCACCTGGAATTTCACCCGGGCCAGTCCCTGACCGTCCGTCGCCACATTGGCTGAATCCAGTGACAGTGAGCCACCAGCACCATTGGGAAGCAGCAGTTTACCGCCTCCCCCAGGCTTGACCTTGAAGGTAACATTTTGGCCTTCCAATGGCTGGAATTGAGCCGGCATGGCGAGGTCGCCCGAATAAACCCGTACGATGAGCGAATCAGGGACGGCATTCATGGAGGCCGCGCTCTGGTTATTGCCTTTGACCATGGCAATGGCCACAGGATCGGCGCCATAGGGATCGACGGTAGCCAGAGAATTGGCATTGACATTTTTGAGGATGACGCGTTTGTCCGGCAGCGTCACTCGGAGGACGCCGGCCGTGTTGCCCCCCATGCCAAAATGAAGCATCCGGCCCGGTTGGCTCTGATATCCCTGAATGGAATTGATCTCACGAAAACCCAGCAATTTACCCGTGACGCCGGTTTGATCGAACAGCTCCACCTTTGCCCCCAGCAGACCCGGCAGTTTTTTCTTGTCCAATACATTAACCAGGAGAAAATTATTACCGGTGGTAGAGGTATTTTTCAGTAAAAAGTTGCGTCCAAAATTGCGTTTGTTACTGCCAACAGCCCCCCTGGCTGCTGTATAGATATCCAGTTTTCCATCTCCGTCATAGTCGGCGGCTGCACTGCCTCGGGATTCCTGATAGATGACTTCTGCACCCGTTCCCGGATAGATGGCAAACGTGATGCCACCAGAAGTGGAGGTGTTACGATAAACACGACTGCCATAATTACTGCGGCCACCGCTCGCCTTGTTGCGTCGCGCTGCATAGATATCCTGTAATCCGTCATTGTCGTAATCACCGACCGCCACACCATAGGTATAGAAGCTGTAGGGATCGACAAAGGGCACCTGCGTGAAAGAGCCACCCGAATTCCGGTAGATATATATTTTGACCGAATCCGAGCTGCTTGGAGGTGCCCAGGGAAAAACCAGATCGAGATCGTTATCGTTATCAAGGTCAGCCAGGGTTGGGGCACCGGGATCCGTAGTGATGGCCAAACCACTGCTCGACGCCTTATCTTCAAAACCGCCGGTTTTGTTGTTGATCAACAATACCGCGGGCGCGTTGCGACGGCCATAAAAGATATCGACATAGCCGTCATTGTTTACATCGCCTGCAGCGGCGCGCGGACCTTCGCCGATGGGCAGGCTGGACAATTCAATGCGTGTGAACACGCCGCTGCCGTTATTGACATAGAGTTCATGTGCTGCACTGTTATTGGCGACAAATATGTCAATGTCGCCATCGTTTTCAACATCAATCGCCAGGGGATTGACTACTTTTCCGTTTGTGGTGCTAATGTTGCGGCTTCCGGCTTCATTTTCGAATAGGTCATTGCCTTTATTGATCAATAACCGGCTCGGCGTGCCATAGTCGCCGACAAAAGCGTCTATTTTGCCATCGCCGGAAAAATCAGCAAAAATTGTCGAAAAAGAGCCGCCCGAATCATCCAGACCGGACGCAGCGGCTGTTTCGGTGAACGTATTGCTGCCGGGCGCAGAGACAAAATACTTGTTGGGTTTGTTGTAATACGACACATAGATATCTTCCTTACCATCCATATTGACATCGGCCCAAGCCACACTGAGTGCTTCCAGTGTCGTATCCTTGACTGCTCCGGACGACCGGCTGACATCCAAAAAGGTCATGTCTCTCAGTGGACCCAATAAGGTTAAATTACTATAGGTCACTCCGGCCATACTGGAATATTCGTTACTCTTTCCTAAAAATATGAAGAGAAAGGCTTCCGATTGATTGACAAAATTTGTTGAAGTCTCGGCAATTTTTTGCCCGGTTCTTTTCAGAAAAACCTGAAAATATGATTTGCCGGGGGTCCATACAAATTTCAAGGTGTAAGTTTCCGCAGCGCTCATGGAAATCGGATCATATTGTGCAGAATTGAAATTGACCGGATCATAGATAGGTTTGGAAAAAAGCTTAAAACCCAGTGAACTGCCGGACACCTTGCTGGGATCGGTCTTTGCAAACAGGAAACTCCCGTCGTTGGGATATTTCACCGCATCAATGCGGAATTTCCCATGGCCCCGTGACCATACCGAGAATGGAATCCAGTCATCGCCCACCACGGTGCCGCTCATGCCTTTAACGTCGACGCTCAAGGTGCCCTCGAACGGCATCCAATCGTTCAACATGATCTTCATCTGCCCACCCGCTTTGGCGGTCCATCCGGCTGAAGAGTAGTTTCCCGCTGTCTCCCAAACGGTACCAATGGCAGTAGGCGAACTCTGCAAATCTGCTGTAAAAATAGGCCGAGTATGGTTAGGCTGTGCTGCCACCAACTGCCACAAACCCACCAGCATCAATGCGACTAAAGCTGCTCGTAACTTCAACATAACCTCACCCATTTTAAAATGATGAACTGTTTACTTTAAAAAGACAAGTTTGATCGACTGTCTGACGGTCTCTCCCGACAACAAACACTGATACACACCGGACGGTAGCAAGTCCCCGTTGTCGCCTCTGCCATCCCAGCGCTGTTGATGATAGCCCGGTTTGGCAAAACCGCTGTACAGCGTTCTCACCAACTGTCCGGACATATTGTATAATTTCATTTCGATGTTTTGCGCCTTTGCCAGTTCATAGCGGATCGTCGTCTCCGGATTAAACGGATTGGGATAATTCTGCTCCAACTTGCTATGCTGCGGCAGCATTTCCCTTTCAGCAACAGCGGTCGCCTGCTGCACCGACCACTCCTGAGTCACTGAATCAGCCAGATCCCTGACTGTTGCGACCAGCGTGAATGCCGCGGGCAACGTAGTGCCGGTAAAAATGGTCACAGAATCTTTCTGCCCGATGAGTCTGCCATTCAAACGCCAGCTGTACTGCAATAAATCACTGTCCTGATCGATTGCTTTCACCCAAAAAGTGCAAGGCTTGAAAGTGGGAGCCAGCAGATAGAAGGACTCCGGTTGAAACGCATAAATGGCCGGCGGGCGGTTTAAATTCTTGACGCGAATGGTGACCGGTTTTTGCGTTTCCCCGCCATTGTTGTCCTTGGCGCTAAAGGTGACTGTATAGTTACCCTGCTGTTTATAATCGGGCCGCCACACGAATAACCTGCTGTTGAGCGCATCGAAAGTGGCACCTGCAGGCAGATTGGTGGCTTGAACAGTGGCTTCACCACCGTCGGGATCAACAGCTTCCACATCAAACACCAGGGTGTGTGTCTCGCTGATGGTCGTGTCCGAAATGCAACGAATGACAGGCGCCAGATTCGGAATCAACTGTGCGGTGATTATTCGCTGGATGCCCGGAAGAGCAGTGCATTTTACCGCCACCTCCTGCGTCCCATCCATGCCCAGGGTCCAGCGCGATGCCGCGACACCGGTTATATCCGTCAGCAGCACGATGGGATAGACCTGTCCCCCACCGGCACGCACGCTGAATTCCACCACTTGATTGGGGACGCCGTTGCCGTATTGATCAATCACCTTCGTCCTGATCGGATTGGACAAAGGACTCATCGCGCGCGCTGATTGTTGATCGCCGTCAAATATCACGAGGTTCTGAGGAGTTCCCGCATCCGCGAACAAATTGAATACGAGCGGCGATCCCTGCAGATTATTGTTACGCGCCAGGACGGTCACAGGACC
This sequence comes from Candidatus Zhuqueibacterota bacterium, assembly GCA_963169875.1. Taxonomy (GTDB): domain Bacteria; phylum Zhuqueibacterota; class Zhuqueibacteria; order Residuimicrobiales; family Residuimicrobiaceae; genus UBA2214. The sequence goes on along the minus strand of CAUJEL010000070.1, from coordinate 6,801 downwards.
CACTGAAGTGCCAAGACGAACGCGCGCAGATACCAGGCCCTCATTATCCGTGTACATGGGCTGGTCATCCAACACGGTCGTTCCTACATCATTGGTTGTAAATGTGACGGGGACATTAGCCACCGGATTGGAAAAAAAATCGCTCACTTTAACCGTTAACGGATAAATTGTCATGGCGACACGGTCGCGCAGACTGTCACCATAAATCATCGTCAGACGTTCAGGGACCGAGGTGGACACTGCCGCGTTGAAATCCACATATATATCCGCCTGAACCATGGCGCGTATCTTGACAGCGCCGATGGTGTAACCGGCTGAAAGGCGGGTTCGCGCCAACCCGAATTGATCGCTGCGCACCGCGGACGCAGCGCTCACTTGAGCACTCCCCTGCATAATGGCAAAAGTTACATCCACACCGGAAATAGCCGCTCCCGTGGCATCCACCACTTTCACGGTCAAGGAATCGCCAAAAATGCCACCTGGCACTGCAAATTGCCCCTCGCCCGCATAACGCAATAGATTAATTTTGCTGGGCAGCGCAGCCGTAGCGGTTAATGTGCGCGTCACACTGGTCCCGGCAACGCGGGCGAGAATCTGCTGTTGGCCTGCTTTGGCGCCGAGAATCCAGGTAAGTTGCGCGATCCCTTGATCGTTGGTGGAGAGGTCCATCGGTGGAATCACCGCACCGTTGCCGGATGGTATTTCAACATAAAGAACGCTATTCGGCACCGGATTGCCATAGAAATCTTCCGCACGCAGCAACAGCGGCTTCTCCAATGCTGAATTAATGATGCCGCTTTGATAATCGCCGGAGACCGTGACTAATTTGTGTGCATTTCCCGCGACAAACTCGATTTGCGGTTTCTGCTGTAGATAGATTTTTTTGTCGGTCAAATAGATGCGGCATTGCTTTTTTCCGGCGACCGTCGATCGCAAAATGGCACTCGCTCGGCCCTGCGCATCTGTCGGCATTTCAGGCGGTGTGATGCTATTACCATCCCCGCTCACCAGGAAAGCGATCCATTCTCCGGGCACGGGATGCCCAGCGCTGTCTTTCACCTCGATGGCGATCTGGCTTTCAGAAACACCGTCGGCTGCCACAGGCGTTGTGGCGGTTACCCTTGACACCGTTGAATCAGGTTGACCATACGGCGTGCTGGCGGTGAAAAGTATCGGAGAGTTCAGCAGAATATCCACCCCGTCATTGGCGCTGGCCCGGACCGTCTGACTGTTGGCGCCGATTTCGTTTCCCAGCCGGTACGCAATCTGGGCAACCCCGCTGCTGTTACTCTGCACAATGACTTTTGCTGTTTGGCCAACGCCCAGCAGGCCGCTGCCTTTGCTGACTTCAAACAGCACGTCCTGGCCCGGGACGGACTGTTCCAGATTATCAACAATGCGAACGGCAAGAGGCTGGGTCAGGAACTCTCCGGCCTGGCCGCTGAGATCCTGACCGCCCGCCCGGTACATTTTTGCAGCCAGACTCTTTTTTGCGGTGACGTAAAACCGGATGGGAGAACTGGTCAGAGGTTGCCCCGCTTCCTGATATGACTGCGCTTCAAAGACGTTGTTATATTTGCCGATGGCCTGGCCCAACGTGGGGGTCACGCTCACCACACCGTTTTGATCGGTCAATTTCAGAACTTCCGGCTGATTATCGAAACTGCCACCGCCGCGGCGTACCAGAAAGGTCACAGGGTGGTTGGCCACCGCATAGCCAGCCTTGTCGGTGACCCGTACGCGCAGGGGTATTGCCAGGCGTTGACCGGCCAATCCCGAGATGCTGTCCACGGATGCGAGCTGTAGAATCGCGGGTTTCGAAACGGCCGTGGCCATGAAAGACAGAGGGGATCCCGCCAGGGCCATATTGCCATACTGGGAACTTGCGGACACCTGATAAACACCCGGCAATTCGCCTAATTTGAACAAAACTGCTGCATGGCCGCTGGAATCGGTACTCACTGTAGTGGTTTTCACGTTATTGACCCAGCCATCGCTGCTCGTCATGGCAAAAGTCACAGGGTGCGCTGGAATGGCGTTGCCATATGTGTCGGTGATCTTGACGCGCAGCGGTTTAGGCAGCGTCTGCAGCTGCGCGCCGAATTGATTATCTCCATCTATTTTGGTCAGAGTGGCGGGTATATCAGCGACTGCTGAGGCCGCGAAATAAACTTCCCTGGTGATGGGCGCGTAGCGGGCGCGAACCCGGTTATTATCCACACCCGCTTTTTTGCCATTCAAAAATTGAATGAAAGCCTTTCCATCCACATCGGTCTTGATTATTTTTTGGGTAGCTCCATCCATGGTGCCTGTGCCCAAAACGACCTCAAACAAGATATCATAGTTCTCGCAAGGTTCTCCAATACTGTCAACCAACTGGACAACAAAGGGAGCAGGCAGCAGTTGATTGACACCACTGCTTTGTCGGTCACCACTCAAATAAAGCAAATCTGCCGGAGGTCCTGCCACAATCGGTCGTTCCAGAGCAGTGGCTGCGATATCGATGGGTGAACCTGCCAGAGGTGTGTCATTGGCCTCCGAGGTGATGCGCATGGCCTGAGGAGTACCTGCAACGGGTCCCAACTGCCATGCCACAGAGGCCATACCACGTGAATTGGTCGGGATATCAGCGACGAGGTTATCACCTGGTTTGATCTTGCCGTTTCCGGTCAAAATTTCAAAATGCACTATATGATCCGATTGTGGAGCACCGATGCTGTTGGACACGCGCACACGGATTGAATCAGCCAGTACTTGCCCGGCAAAAGCGAATTGGCCCGAACCGCTCACCAATTCGATGACAGCTGGACCAGGATTGACACCGGTTATGACAAAAGTGACGGTGCCATCGGTCACCCCGGACAATGTCGCGGTCACCTGCTGCGCGCCGGCGAGATTGCCGACAATATAATGGGCACTGGCGATGCCTCTGGCATCGGTGTATACGGGCTGTGCCTGCGCAAAACGGCCGCCGCCGCTGACCGCCGCAAATTGAACGGCCGCTCCCTGGACAGCTTTTCCTTTGGCATCCGTGACTAGGACTTGCAGAGGATTGGTCAACCTGGCGCCCGCCTGTCCCGTCTGGTTATCACCGGACAAAAGGGTGATCGTGTTGGGCCTGGAGAAATAGAACCGGGTTTTAGCCTTCAGACTTGTTTTGAGCACGGTTCCATCCAGCATTTTAATCTTGACGTCGACGGAATCGCGCGTGCCCAAACCGAAATGCTGCACCAGGTCATCCTGGGCCAGATAACCATAGGCATTGGTGATCTGTTTGTACCCCACCAATTGGGACGTATCCTCCATGCCACCTTTTTCATAGAGCCAAATCTTGGTTCCAAAGGCGCCCAAATCGCCTTTGGGGCCGCTGCCCCAAATTTTAAGCCAATTGTTGGAATTGGGTGTATCATTACGGAACAAGCGATTGCTGTAGGCGGCATTGGTATCCTTGTTGGCATCGACAAAATAGAGATCGAGATCGCCATCTCCTTCCATGTCCGCGATGGATCCGCCGCGCGGGTCATACACCGGAATCTCCATGCCGGTTCCGCTTTGTTCGGTATAATTGCCAGCGCCATCGTTGAGATAGACGCGGCCAAAATCGCGCGTCGACAGACTGACCACATCCAGATCAGCATCGTTATCGATATCGAAGACAAAACAGGTGAACCCCCATTGCTTGATCTGTGCCGTGACGCCGGTTCTGGTAAAAAATCCATTGCCTTTATTGCGATAGAGGCGGACATACTGTTTTACTTCCTCAGTATGAACCACAAAGGCATCGAGGTCGCCATCGTTATCGTAATCGGCAAAAGTGGTGCCATTGATATCATTGGAATCGCTGTGCAGGCCGCGCTCGCGCGCATTGGCTTCGGTGAAATGGCCGGTGCCATCGTTGATGAACAGGTCATTGGGGGTTGGTGTTGCGCCTGCGCCAAAGATGGGATTTCCCAACTCGTCATTGCCCAAAAAGGCATAATTGCGATGGCACACAAAGAGATCCATGTCGCCATCTTCATCCACATCCACCGCGGTCACGCCCTGGGTGCCTTCATTGCTGGGATTGACAGGGGTGCAGCCGCGGTCCTGGGACAGAGTGAAGGTTCCATCCCCATTATTGATGTAAAATTCATTTGGCTGCGGCGGCGTTTCCCAGGCTTTTAAATTTTTATCTTCAACCGGCCCCCAATTTGTGGCATAGAGATCCAGATCGCCATCATTATCGGCGTCAAAGGCGACGATGCCACGCGTCCCCAGACCAATTTCACCATAGGTGGGATAGGTGACGCGGGGACCCTTGAGATTGGCCGCATTGGAATAGTCTTCAAAAGTACCGTTACCTTTGTTGCGATACAGGCGAGTACGATCATCCGTGGTGGCGTTGAAAAAATCAAGATCGCCATCATTATCATAATCCGCGAAAAGAACGCCATGAGAACCAGTCATGCCATATGAATCGGACACACCGCGTGCACCATCCTCTTCAGTATAGGCCGCATCGGCATGGCTGATGTACAATGTCTCGGGCACTTTTCCGTAGGCTTCGCGCACCGCACTGGAGATGTACAGATCCGGTAAAGAATCTCCGGAAATATCCGTCCAGAAGGCCCCATGCCCCAAAATACTGACTCCTTTGGACACCCAGCCAGGCACCTTTTTTTCCTGTGTCACATCCCTGAAGCGAATGTTCTGTCCGGACGTGATTGATGGACAGATGAGACCCATCAGGCTCAGAATAAAGAGTATCGTTGTTAAACAGGTGTGATAAATTGAGTCAATTTTACCTGGAAATTTCATCAGCATAGATATAGCCTCGGACGCAATAATATATTGTAATTGTTTAAGATGTGACTCTGCCTTTTAGGAAAAACCATTTATTATGTTCTCTATCACCTCCCTTTAGGCAAGAATCAGGCCCAAATCAGCGGCAGATGTCATTTTATGAAGCGATTATTGGAAAAAGAGGGGTCGTGAGATTAAGCGGAAATTATTCGTTCACCATGGTGGCGTGCGACGGCACTCTGAACACGCGGACGCGTACGCGCGTTCAAAGCGGTGACAGGTCACTGCACTCTAAAAGGCGGCGTAAAATGGGGGTACCCAGGTGTGACAGATATACCGCTGCAGGCCGGCCGTACTTGCTGGCCTGCATTTAGCGGAAACTCGATTTTTTTGAACCATGTTACCGTATTAATGTGACCTTCAACCGCCTCATCCGTTCATTGCTGTGCAGCTGCAACAGATAGACTCCGCTGCTGAGGTCGTGAAGGTGCAAGGGCATATGATGCCAGCCCGAGGGCAAATACCCGGGGTGGATCTCCTGCACCATGCGCCCGTCCACGCTGTAAACGCGCAAAACGACAGCGCCTTCTTTGGCCAGATAAAATTCAACCTGTGCCGACTCATTGAAGGGATTCGGATAACACTTCAGGAGGGCTGCTTGTTCAGGCTGTTGAAATGGCTCTTCGTTTTCAATGCCGCTTGGCGATGAGCGCATTGCTTTAGCCAAAGCCTGCAGCAGAGGCTGCTGCGCGCCGAGATTATCCTGCCCGACGGCCCAGACAATGACGCCGCCGAGTCCCTGTGCGTGGACATATTCGGCTTTTTTGCGCACCGAAACGGTATCATCGAAGGTTATTAATTTTGTGCGCTCCAAATTTTGGTAATAAGGTACCTGTGACAATTCGTCCCAGTGATAGGTCCAGCCACGGGTCATGGTTACAATATCCTTATAGGTATAAGCGGTGCCACCCGTTGACGCACCGTAGAGCTGGCTGGCACTGAAAAGCTTGCCATAAAAAGGAACGCCGACGAGCACTTTATCCCGGGGCCAACCCTGCTGGAGAAGATATTTGATGGAGAGATCGATGGAGCCCTCGGGTTCATTGGCCGGCGCGAAGAGGGGTGAATTGTGTCCCGCGTGCGCGGTCCATTCGCCGTGCATGTCATAAGTCATGCAGCCGATCCAGTCCACCAACGGGATGAGCGCATTGAATTCAAACTTGCTGGCGCTGTACGAGCCGCTCGGAACCACGAAACTGAGGGACCAGGTCGAGTCGATGTTATCGAAAGCGGCGCGCAGTTCGCGCACCAGACGCGTGAAATGGCTGCGCTGCGTGCTGTTCTCCGGATATTCCCAATCCAGATCCAGTCCCTGATAGTCGTTCTTCTGCATGAAAGCGACAATATTCGTGATAAAGGCACTCCGCGCCGCATTATTGGCAGCCATGGTGGCGAACCCATCCGATTGCCCCCAGCCACCGGCAGATACAATCATGCGCACACCCGCTGATTTCGCCGTGGCGTTCAATTTGGGGTCGAGGAGATCACTGTACAGGTCCAGCGTGCCATCCGATTTGGGCCAGATGAAGGCATGACAAATGTGCGTCAAATCCTGATACCGCACCTTTTCCGCGGGTGTCGTATAGCGATTCCAGGATGGATAGTAACCGACAATGCGTTCGCCGCAAAAAGCCGTCTGCACCGACATGAGCATTCCTAACAGATAGAGTGCGATATTTCGTATAACCATATTTTGTCTTTCTCATAAATGATCATTAATCGATCCGGAGATAATAGTATAAATATATTTAATTTAATATTTTATATCAAGTTATTTTTCCCTTGCTTTTTGTGCATGGTTTTGGCATCTTTATAAAATTGGTTCATCCGAATAATGCGTACTTTTTTTAGTTGAAAAAAAGGTAGACACAGTATTACTTTCCAAGTGACAAGCAAGGAAAGGAGCAAATACTATGTCTACCAGTTTGATTTACCATGCACTCGGAGTGCACGGCTACT
>CAUJEL010000069.1 GCA_963169875.1 Candidatus Zhuqueibacterota bacterium | reverse complement strand
CATAATCAATGTCTCCAATCTTTGACATGGTTACATTAATTATGAGGCAACGAATATCGTGCCAAATGAGCATGGTTACTTTTTTTGTGAGTCAATGCGTCTATTCCTAACAAGCGACTATTTTATTGCGCCATGTGAGTTTTTTTTCTATATTCCAGAAAATACAGAAACTGTATAATCATTCGTTCCCGAGACGCTTGCGCGTCTCGGGAATCGCGCGGGTCTGCTGCCCCCCCGCGATTAGCGCTTCTTTCTCCAGACTGAGATTAGATTTTCCCCCAAAAAAAGAAATAGTTGACAATTCTCATATCACGCATCAATATGTCAAACATGAGATATACTGCAAAGTTGCTGTGAGCCTAAAAAACAAATGTGATACATCAAGCGGAGAAGGAACCGTGGAAATTCTAGAAGTCCCCTACACAAAGGCGCCCATAGAGCTGCTGTTGGAAGCGGATCCGTCCGTTGAGAAAATAAAAGCATACTTGCCACGATCAAAATGTTTCGTAGCGATGCTTCAGGGCAAACCGGTCGCTGCGTATGTTGTGCAGTGCATTGCGCCGGGTGTGTATGAGTTGATGAGTATTGCGGTTTTGCCTGAACATCAACGCAAGGGCATTGGAACGGAACTGCTCAAACATGCCGTTACCACTGTTCGGAATTTGGGGGCGCTCCGCCTTGAGGTAGGAACCGGGACTTTTGGGTATCAACTTGCCTGGTATCAGCGGGAAGGATTTAGAGTATTCGCCATAGAGAAAGATTTCTTCCTGGTCAACTATAAAGAGCCGATTTACGAAAACGGCATTCAGCTCAAAGATATGTTAAGACTGGCGGTGGAGTACTAGAAAATGAGTTTCTAGGGTGTTAGCGTCGCTGCATGACGAACCACGGTCCCTGGTGGGATTTACGCTAACGAACACATGCACCAGACGTTGACCCACAAGCGCCATTCGGCCTAACGCATGCCGCAACCGTGCAGGCTGAAAAAATCCTTGCGATTCAGCGGTTTTTTTTGTATCTAATGACTCGACAAATACCGCCAAACGGCAAGACCATTGAAGGAGAACCCCATGAAAAAATTACTCGCCCTGGCAGCCTGCGCCGCCATCCTCATGACGGGCTGCGGTAAAAAGGAACAAGCAGATACGAAACAACCCGCAGAAAAAAAGCAAACCTGTGTGGCCTTGAGCGACGCAGAAATCCAGCAGCTCCTCGAAAAGGTGAAACAAACCCCCATGGAGCCCGTCGAAGCCAATGAAGTCGCCGTGCTCGAAACCAATCACGGCAAAATGGTGGTGACCTTCTTCACCGACAAGGCGCCCATGACCTGCACCTCCTTCAAACGGCTGGTCAATGCCGGCTATTATGACTGCACCCAGTTCCACCGCATCATCAGAAATTTCATGATCCAGGGCGGCGACATCAACAGCAAGGACACCATCCTCGGCAATGAAGGCATGGGCGGACCCGGCTACTCCCTGCCCGCGGAATTCAATGACACGCCCCACGACAAGGGCATCCTCTCCATGGCGCGCCGCGGCGATGACATCAACAGCGCCGGCAGCCAGTTCTTCGTCTGCCTCTCCCGCGAAGGCACCAAAGGCCTGGATAATCAGTACACCGCATTTGGCAAGCTCGTCGAAGGCGTTGATGTGCTGGAAAAAATCGCCCTGGTGGAAACCAAGATGTCGGATATGGGCGAAATGTCCGCACCCGTAGAACCCGTGACCATTTTACGCGCCTATATGGAAAAAAGATAATTTATGCATTCCCATTCGTGCAGAATCTTTATTAAAGGGTCAGGGTTCATCGCCCTGATCCTCTTTTTTATCACATCATCAGGCCTGGTGCAAACCACCCGGGCTGAAGAACGTTTCTGGTTCTTCTTCACCGACAAGGGCTCATCCAGTCTGGCAAAGCAGCATGAAGAAGCCGCGGCATGGATCACCCCGCGCGCACTGGCGCGCCGCGCCAAAAGCAACCCCGGCGTGGCCACCATTGACCAGAAAGATCTGGACGTAAATCCGGAATATTTGCATGCTTTGCAACGGCTTGGCATCAATCCGGTCGTGACGTCGCGCTGGCTCAACGCCGTAAGCGCGGTTGCTTCGCCGCAGCAGATCGAAAGCGCCAGCAAGTTGCCTTTCATCAAAAAGATTGGCAGGGTGGCGGTGTATCATAAAGCCTCGCCCGAAACCTCACTTTCCAAACCGGAAGCCGGCCTCTATTCGGACACGGATTACGGCGGCGCTTTCATCCAGAATGAACAGATCCAAATCCCGGCGCTGCATCAAATGGGCTACTATGGCCAGGGCGTGATCATCGCGGTTTTCGACACCGGCTTTCGCCTCAACCATGAAGCCCTGGATTCCATCAAGGTCCTGGCGCAATATGATTTCATCAACAATGATTTCGTCACGGACAATCAGGCGGGCGACCGGCCTTCGCAAAACAGCCACGGCACTCAGGTGCTCTCCATCATCGCCGCGGAACAGAAAGGCAAAATGATCGGCGCGGCGCCCCATGCGGAATTTCTATTAGCCAAAACCGAGGACGTCAGCCAGGAGGTCCGCGCTGAAGAGGATCACTGGATCGCCGCCGCCGAATGGGCGGAAGGACTCGGCGCCGATGTCATCAGCACCAGTCTGGGTTATATCGACTGGTACCAGTACCAGGATATGGATGGCAATACCGCCCCCATCACCCAGGCAGCCGATTGGGCGGTGAAAAAAGGCGTGGTAGTGGTGGTCTCCGCCGGCAATGAAGGCAATGACCTCTGGCACTACATCTCCGCGCCCGCAGACGGCGACAGCGTGCTCACGGTCGGTGCCGTGGACCGCAATGGCAACCTCGCCGGCTTTAGCTCCCATGGACCCACCTACGACGGCCGCACCAAACCGGATATCGTCACCATGGGCGTGGGTGTGACCGCCATCAATGTCCCGCCTGAGCTTGGGCTTGGCAGCAGTTACACGTCCATCTCCGGCACCTCCGCCGCCTGTCCCCTGGCCGCCGGCGTCGTGGCCCTGCTGCTATGCGCCAATCCCGATCTCAAGCCCATGGAAATCGTCACGGCCCTGCGTACCACGGCCAGCCGCACCCAGAATCCCGACAATGACTACGGCTGGGGGCTGGTCCAGACCTTGAGCGCGTTCCGCGCGCTGGCGCCGCCGGTTGAAATTCCCAAAACGTTCAGACTGGCTGCGGTATTTCCCAATCCTCTGTTGAACGACGGCACGCAAACAATGACCGTACAGCTGGATATGACCAAAGAATCGCACGTTTCCATCGAGCTTTATAACATCCTCGGTCAAAAAGTGGGATCGCTTTTTCAGGGTGCAGTTTTGGCAGGAAAGGGCAGATTAGTCAGCATGAACATCCCGGCCGAGCTTGTCAAAAAACTGGGCAGCGGAGCGTATTTCATTCGTGTCCACACGGATCAGGACGATGTCTACCAGCCCATCACCGTGCTCAGCGGCTTTTCGATTCCTCATTATTGAGAAATCAATCTATTGTGAGAACTCATCCTTGAGAAGTTGATAGGTCGATTCATCGTAGAGCGTACGTTTGAACATCCGCTCTGCCAGGAGCAGACGTTTATTGCGCATGCGTTTGTTGGTATTGGAAATCGCGGAATAACGATGCGGATTGATGATCACCGACGCCAGCCGGATCGCTTCGGCTGGCGATAACTCGGCCGCGGATTTGCCGAAATTGATGCGCGCCGCCGCTTCGGCCCCGTAAATGCCATCCCCCCATTCAATCACATTCAGATAGAGTTCGAGAATGCGGCGCTTGCGCAGGTTCTTTTCCAGTTTGCGGGCGATGAGCGCCTCCTGCAGCTTGCGCCAGGGTGTACGCGCCGGACGCAGGTAGAGATTCTTGGCGAGCTGCTGCGTGATGGTGGACCCGCCGCGCACCACTTTTTTGCGATCAAGATTCTTCTCCATGGACTCGCGCATCTCCTCCCAATCGAATCCCTCGTGTTGAAAAAACTTGTCATCCTCGGAGATGAGAACCGCGTTGATGAGCAGCGGCGAGATACGCGACAAGGGCGCCCAATGGTGTACCCGCCGCAATTTCTTGCCCTTCTCCAGCGACTGCGCTTCGCGGTACTTCATGATCGCCGTCTCTTTGGGATTTGCATCCTTGACCACGGTCACATCGGGCAGCGTTAAATAAACGGCTGCAGCCATCACCCCTATGACGACGAGGACGCCGAAGAAAAAAAATCCCGTCAACCTCAACCATGATTTCCTGGGTTTGGCCGCAATAATCGTCTCTTCACCAGGAATTTCATCCACTTCCGTCATGCAAACCTTATCTCAATACGATCAGTTTTTGCACCTGAATGCGCGCCCCCTGCTGTAGCCGGGCAAAATAGAGGCCGCTGCTTTGACCAGCACCATCCCAGGATACGACGTGGGCGCCCGAGGGCAATACACGGTCCACAAGGAGAGCCACCTGCTGCCCCAGGGCATTATACACGGCCAACCGCACCGGGCCGGGCGTATCAATTTCAAAAGAGAGTTTGCAGACGCCATTGAATGGATTTGGATAGGCCGGACGCAAGGCAAAACTGTGCTGCAGCGAGCCCACCTCGACCGAGGTGTAACCGACCTGAGTAGCCGTGCCATCGAGATCGATCTGAATCAAGCGATAGGCCAGGCGTCCCTGCAGGATTCCGGGCGTATCATCGTAGGAATAGGTGTAGGGAGTCGCCGTGGTGCCATGTCCGGAGATGAATGCGATCTCGGACCAGACGCTGTTCATTTTCCGCTCGAGAATAAATCCATAATTTTGCGTCTCGGTCGCCGTGCCCCAACGCAGCGTGACTTTTCTATCCGCTGGATTATATACACTGGTGAACGAGATCAATTCCACCGGCAGACCGCCATCGCTGGTGCGCAAAAGCGTCCCCATATCGCCCGCGGCCACCCCTTGATAGGCATCGATGAAATCGATCGCATTGAGGTTATTGGCTGTCGGGCTCTGCAGCAGCTGCCAGGTACGTCCGGCATTGTCCGTACGCAGGGTTATGCCCCCGCTGCCGCTGATATATCCCACCAGACTATCGACAAATTGCACCCGTTTCAGCACCAGTGCTGCTGGAAGGTCGGGCACAGTCACCTTGCCCCAATTCAGGCCTTTGTTGATGGTGCGATAGATGGAACTGCTCTCGCCCACGACAATGCCGGTATCCGCGTCGGCGAAGGAGACACTATTGAACGTGGTGAAGATGCCGCTGCCGACATTGATTTTGGACCAGGTAACCCCTGCATTGACAGTGCGAAGAATATAGCCAATGGTTCCAACCGCAAACCCTGTATCCGGCTTTATAAAGTGCACGCCATATAGAACCACCCCTCCGAAGGAAGTTTTACGATCAATCCACGTGGCGCCGGCATCGCTGGTACGCCAGACCGCACCACCGGCGCCGACGGCTGTGCCGATGCGATGGGTGGTGAAATGCAGGCCAAACAACTCATTGGCCGGGGTCACGGCCAGGCTGCTCCAGGCAGCGCCGCCGTTGATGGTGCGCAGGATGGTACCCCATCGGCCTACAGCGATGCCTGTATCGGCGCTGACGAATGAGACATCATTCAAGACGGTGTTGGCAACACGGTGCCGGACCGTCCAGTTGGTTCCGCCATCGCTGGTGGCAAAGATCATCCCTTTGCCGGATGAATCGCCAACGGCTGTGCATTGCGATGCCGTGATGAGATCGACGCCGCGCAAGGTGGCGCTGGTGAAGGAAGAAAGCTGGTTCGTCCAGTTGCTGCCATAATTATCCGTGAAGAGGATAGTGCCGTTGGCGCCGACCGCCAGGCCGCTGCTGGTATTGGAAAAGGCGATGCTGTTGAGATTCTGTACCGTCCCGCTGGTTTGCAGCGGCCAGCTCAGGCCGGCATCGCCGGTGGTGAGAATCGTGCCGTTGTCGCCGCACATAAATGCGTGGGTTGCATCCGTGAAGACAATTTTTCGCAGCGGCACGGACACCGGCAGCGTGCTCAAAATGCCCCAATCCTTGCCATCATTGCTGCTGCGATAGATTCTGCCGCCATCGCCGGCGGCCAGGCCGATTTGAGATTGGCCGAAAGCCAGCGTGCGAACCGGTGAATTGGCAAAAGTGGCTGGCGCCGTCGCCCAGGTCGTTCCTCCATCGATGCTTTTGAGCAGGATGCCATTGGCGCCTGTGGCGAACAGATCGCCCACCTGGTTTAGAACGACCGAATATAAATCCACACTCGTTGGACTGGTGCGCACTTCCCATGAATCCCCCCCGTCGATGGTGTGCAGAATGGTGCCCTGGGCGCCCACCGCCACCAGCAGCATATGATCATACCCCTCGATGGAATACAAGGTCACGTTCACCGGAGAGGAGAGTTTCTGCCAATTCTGCCCGCCATCGCGCGTGCGCAGGATCGTGCCTGTAGCGCCGATCGCATAGCCGGAATCCGGATTGAAAAACCTGACATCGTTCAAATCGGACGAAAAACCGCTGTGGAGGATTTGCCAGGTTACGCCGCGGTTGTCGCTGCGCAGGATGGTGCCTCCTTTGCCCACCGCATAGACCACCAGGCCACCAACAGCATGCACGGCGCTGAGGGTATTGCCTTGAGGCAGCGGATTCATCCACTGCCAACCCTTTTCCGCCCGGATATTTGTCAAAAGTCCCAAAAGCATCAACCAAGAGAGGATGCGACGTTTCATAACACAACTCCTTTGCCATATCGCCAACAACAGCATTTGGAGATCAGGTGCAAACCACAAATAACACGCTCTTTTTGTCCCTTTCTCCGGCTCAGCGGAGAAGCAGAGACGTCAAGCCGCTTTTCAGGATGCCGGCGGGAAATCAGATAAAGTGGAAGCGCATTCGAGGGTAAACCGGTGCTTTGGTAAAAGAATATGCAAATAGTTTCCATAATTTCAAACAAAAACTTGAGGATTTTGTGATTTTTGTTGATAACTAACATAATTATGGTTAAGTTAGCCGGGGTATACGAATCAGAGAACAAAGCATGACCGTTAACAGCATAATCGCCAAAAAGCGGGATCGCGGGGTTCTTTCCATTGACGAGTTACGTTTCATCATCACAGCCTACAGCAATGGCGAACTTCCCGATTACCAGATGTCCGCATTTCTCATGGCCGCCTATCTCTGCGGCATGGATTCCCGGGAGACCGCCGCATTGACGCAAGTCATGCTCGAATCGGGGGGGCAGATCGATCTTTCGGACATCCCCGGACCTAAAATCGACAAACACAGCACCGGCGGTGTCGGTGATAAAGTCTCATTAATCCTGGCGCCGTTGATGGCCGCTTCCGGCATCCGGGTGCCCATGATATCGGGCCGCAGCCTCGGACATACCGGCGGCACGCTGGACAAGCTGGAATCCATCCCGGGATTTCGCACCAGCCTCACGGCCAGGGAATTCCACGATCAGGTTCGCGATATCGGCGTCGCCATGATGGGGCAGACCGACGATATTGTGCCGGCGGATAAAAAAATCTATGCGCTGCGCGACAGCACCGCCACCATCGCCTCCATCCCGCTCATCACAGCGAGCATCCTCAGCAAAAAAATTGCTTCAGGCATTGATGGTCTGGTGATGGATGTCAAAACCGGTCGCGGCGCCTTCATGTCGCAGCCAGAGCAGGCTGAGGCGCTGGCGCGCAGCATCATCAGCACCGCCGGTTTGCACCAGCTGCCCGCGGTGGCGCTGATCACGGATATGAGTCAACCCCTGGGCTATGCGGCCGGCAACTGGCTGGAGGTGCGCGAGGTGCTGCAGGCGCTGCAGGGCCACGGACCGGAGGACCTCATGCTGGTGACCTATGCCCTGGGCGTGCAGATGCTTTTTCTCGCCGGGTTTCAGGGCACCACCCGCCAGGCCGCTGCCACCTTAAAACACGCCATCTCCAACGGCACGGCCTTTCAACTCTTTCTTAAAATGACGGCCGCTCAGGGCGGCGATGTCAAGGCGCTGCAGGACCCCGGCAGCATCCATCGGGCGATTCTGGAACAGCACATTCGCGCCAATGCATCGGGCTTTGTCGCCGAAGTGGATGCGCTGACCATCGGAGAGTGCATCGTGCAGCTCGGCGGCGGCCGAACCCGGCTCAGCGATACCATCGATTATGCGGCCGGGATCGTGTTACATAAAAAAATCGGCGATGCGGTGCAGAAAGGCGAACTTCTGGCGGTCATTCACGCCAATCAGCCCCAGACCGCCAAAGCAGTCACACCGCTGGTGCGCGGTGCCTTTAAAATCTCCCCGGATCCGGTCGCCAAACCCAAGCTCATCCTGAAAATAGTCAGGGGCAGAGGGAGAACTTGATAAATTTAATCTTGACATTTAATCAATTTTTATGTACATTTTTAAACGTTGCAAAAAAATTCAGGTGTAGCTCAATCGGCAGAGCGGGTGGCTGTTAACCACTAGGTTGGAGGTTCGAGTCCTCCCACCTGAGCCCACACAAGGCTTCTTCAGAAGCCTTTTTTAATTTCCCCTTTTTTTCTCCATCAATTTTCTTGACTCCCAACGAAAATCCTTGTATCTTTTTCAGTGCATTCATTTTCCTGCAGTGTACCCAGCTTCAGCCGCGTAACCCTCATCAACGTGAAAGGATCAGCCTCATGCGCAGCAAACTGATACTCTTTTTTGCACTCTGCCTTTCGGCGGCGCCGGCCATGGCGCAAATTGAACTCATATTGGATAATGATACAGCTTGCTTTTCAACAGCCGGTCCCTCTTCATGGATTCTCAAGACGAGCGCCGATGCCATTGGCGGCAGTGTGCGTTATCGAGCGCGGGGTAATGGGACCAACAGCGTCAAATGGTCCTCTGGGCTGACCTGGCCGGGCGCCTACGCCATTGACATGCACGTCATCAATGGCAATTATCCGGACAGCGTTTTCTGCACAATCCATTCCCGTGATAAAGACACCATGGTGGTTGTCAACCAGCGCTATCTGCAGGGCTGGCAGCCACTCGGCGTTTTTACATTGGGGGACAGCGTATCGATTCAAATGATTGACAAGGCTGCCGGCAAGGGTTCCATGGTTCTGGCGGATGCCATCCGCCTGACAGGCACCATGCCGGTTTACCCGGTCTCCGGTCAAGTCCGATTTCAGGACAACAATGACCAGATCTCCTGCCGTCTGAATTTTTATGCACTGGGCAGTCCCGACGTATTGATCGCACAAATCCTTCTGCCCGATCAACGCAGTTTCACCATCCCGGAAGCAGTCGACGGCTGCTACCGTCTCACCTGCACCACCCACGGGTATGACACCGCCAGCATCGATTCCTTCTGCGTGGCCGGCGGTGCGCTGACAGGATTGGAGCTGTTGATGAAACCGGCCGCGGGACCGCGTTATCAGATCAGCGGCACCCTGGCACTGAGTGATTCGGCACAGAACCGGTGGGTTCGCGTGGAGGTCTTCAAGACTGGTGATCCTCTTGTGGTCGCTTTCGATTCGGTCGCTCACGGGTCGTCTTATAATCTGCCCAATCTGCCGCCCGGAGAATACAGCCTCACCTTCAGCGAACCGGGATATCTGAGCGACAGCACGACCTATACACGCGTGACGATCAACAACCAGGATGTCCGCCTCGAACCGATCATGATGTATCGCTATTTCAAATATGCCTGGATCACGGACTCGCATATCGGCGCCGGCACGGACAACGCGCTCGGTCAAGTGATCGACCGCATCAATCTCCATAAAGATGAACTCTCCTTTGTCATCCATTCCGGAGATATTACTGAAAAAGGATTTGAAAGCGAATTCACCCAATACAAAAATCTTGTCAACAAGTGTCAGATTCCCATCCATCATGTGCCCGGCAATCATGAGACCAAATGGTCGCCCAGTGCACTGAGCGCGTATGTAAAAGTGATGGGTGAAATGCATTTTGCCTTCAACCACCTCGGCTTCAAATTCATCGGCATGAACAGCGGCATTCCCATGCGCGGGGGATGCGGATTCTTCGATCCGGCCGATATGGCCTGGCTGGATGATCAGCTGGGGCACCTCGATTTTGTTAATCAGCCGCTGGTATTTATCAGCCACATGCCCCTCGACGAGGGTGGTGCCCCCAACTACTGGCAGGTACTGGACCGCCTAAAACAACATCGCACCGTGTGGATCATGGTTGGCCACGGCCATTCCAACCGTGCCTATGATTTCGAAAGCCTCCCGGGCGCCATGGGACGCGATACTTACGCCAATCCACCCGCCTTCAATATTGTGACCATGTCCGAGAAAGAGATCGTGGTCGAAACCTGCAACGCCACAACCGGTGAAATCGCACCCGCCTGGTATCAACGGCCGACGCCGCGCATCATCCAGCCCGGCATTGAATTCACCAACCTGCAGGAATATGAAAAAATCAGCGCCACCAAAGCAGTGGACATTACCACCAGCGAAGCGGTAGTGAACGGTCAATGGGAGATCACCAGCGCTACCAGCAGCATCCAAAATCTCAGCGGCAGCGGCCAGAGCTGGCGGGCTGACCTCGTCACAACAGGATTGCGCAACGGCTATCACACCATCCAGGTGCGATTCGTTTCCGCCGCGGGGCAGACCGTCTCGGCCACGCGCGCTTTTTATGTCGAGAACGGCTATCCATCCAGCCAATGGACGTACAACTGCGGCGCCGAGGTGCTCACCAAACCCGCCTGCGATGCGGTTGGCGTTTACGCCGGCACCAGCGATGGCCGCATTATCGGCCTTTCTCTTGCGGACGGGCAGCCGCTGTGGCCCGCCATTCCGACCAGCGGCGTGATCGCTTCCTCCCCCCTGGCGCACCAGCAACGCATCTATATCGGCAGCGCCGACGGCAAGCTCTACGCGGTTGATGCCGTCACCGGCCATGTTGAATGGACGTTCCAGGCGCAGGGCGCCATTCTCACCGCCCCGGTCATCGCAGACACGCTGCTCTATTTCGCCGGCGGCAACACCTTTTATGCGCTGGGCTTGCAAGGCCATGCTACCGTGTGGACTGCGGCGGTTGGCACCGTCGAATGCAAACCGCTCATCCACGGCGATAAAATCATCTTCGGCTCCTGGGATGGCACGGTGCGCGCCCTGGATCGCCGCTCCGGGCAGCAGCTGTGGTCCTGGGTCCGCAACACCAATTTCTATTATGCGCCGGCTGCTTGCTGGCCTGTCGCCACGGCGGACAAAGTCTTTGTCACGGATCCGGATCGATACATGTCCGCCATCAACATCGAAACCGGCAAGACCATCTGGTCCAGCAAGACGCCGGAATTTTACGATTCGATCGGCCTGTCCGAAGATCAAAGCCGCCTCTACGGCCGTTCCGTGGACGGCCGTCTTTATGCCTTTGACGCCGCCGCCAGCGCCCAGACGCAGCTCTGGAACGCCAATCTCGTCTATGGTTTCGATACCATCTGCTCCATGCCCATTGAGGCGCAGGGTCGCGTCTTTTCGGCCGGCAAAAACGGATTCGCCGCAGCGGTGGACGGAGCGTCGGGCGCGATTTACTGGTCCTATAACGTGGGCGCATCCCATGTGCCCACGGTGACGCCCCTGGATCGCGACCGCGTGCTGGTCACCTCCCTGAGCGGTCTGCTGATGCTGGTGCAAGGGGATCCCGCCACCCGGGTGCAAACACCAGAGCCGGAAATTGCCTTGCCGGCCGAGAGCCGCTTATACGCGCCCTATCCGAATCCTTTCAATGCGGCGACGCGGCTGCACTTTGATCTCTGCAAATCCGCTCCGGTGAAGCTGGAGCTCTATAATATCCGTGGCGAACGGGTCTCTGTCCTCGTGGATCAGCCGCTTGCAGCCGGCCGTCACGAGGTCACCTGGCAAGCGGCTACTCAAGCTTCGGGCATCTATTTTGTCCGTTTGCAAATGCCAGATCGCATACTGCAGAAAAAGGTCATGCTGATCAAATAGCCCTCGCTGCAGCCGGCCATCAAGATATCTCAGGCTGGAGCGCACATATCCACAGCCGGGCGGCTGAACCTGTTCAGACGATGAATGTGCTCCCGCGAGGAGGGAGCCCAACAAATCCGTCCATGAAAACAGCGGGCGGCTGAATCGATACAGACCGCCCGCTTACGCTACAAACGGAAGCAGATCGCACCTGCCAGCGCGCAAACAACGCCAAAACCGCTGCGTGCAAAATCAATTCGAGCGAACCCTGCAAAAACTCTGTTACAAACCAGCGCACGCCTGCGTATACAGGATGACTTGATAGGTCAAGTCATCCTGTTGCGTTGAACCATATCGAATCACCATGAAAAAATTCCGTCGGCATCTTTTCACTCTATCGGCAGGCTGGTTGCTGGTTGTTTGCCAGCCGCTTCATGCTGATCCGTCCGGATCCATGCAGGGATTCTGTTACCGCTTTGACGATCTGGCCGTGTTGCAGCATAAATTTGAACGGCTGTCGCTGGAGCAGGGGCTTTCACAGATGGTCGTGCACGCCATCCTCCAGGATAACCAGGGATTCATGTGGTTCTGCACGGTGGATGGCCTCAACAAATTCGACGGCTATTCCTTCTCCCTTTATCGCAACGATTATCGCAATGCCAACAGCTTGTCTCACAACTATCTCCTCTCCATCTGCGAAGATGACAGCGGCAGCCTGTGGTTGGGCACGTTTCAGGGCGGTTTGAATCATTATGATCTCAAGCGGGAGCGGTTTACGCGCTTTCGCCACAACGCGCGAGATCCCCGGAGTCTGGCCGATGACATCGTCCACGCCGTGTACCAGGACCGCTCGGGGCGGCTGTGGATCGGCACCGACTCCGGATTGGATCAATATGATCCGGCCACAGACTCGTTCATCCATCACCGCGGCAACCATAAAAATTCCACCGGGAAGGACCCTTACCGGGTCAAGGCCATAGTACAGGGCGCGTCCGGGCAAATCTGGATAGCCACCCAGGGGAATGGGCTGGATGCCTTTAACCCTGAAACCGGGAGCTGGGAACATTTTCATCATCGCGACGGCCGGGCGAATGGTATCAGCCATGACTCGGTGTCTGCGCTCTGCCCGAGCCGGGATGGCGGCCTCTGGATAGGCACCGAAGGCGGCGGTCTGAACCGTATGACGTTCGCTGGCGACGGCAAGCCCGTGTTCCGCCATTTCCGGCATGAGCCCGGACGGAGCAACTCGTTGTCGAGCGATTTCATCAATGTGCTTTACGAAGATAGCAATGGTCACCTCTGGATCGGCACGCGCGATGGTGGACTGGACGTACTGGATCCGGGGGCGCAAAAGTTTATTAATTTTCGCAACCATAAGAATGATGAAAACAGTCTCAGCGGGGATAACATCGTCTCCATTTACGAAGACCGTTCCGGCGTCCTCTGGATCGGGACTTTTCGCAATGGCTTGAGCAAACTGAATCGCAGCAAAATGCAGTTCACCCATATCAATGCCATCCCGGATGATAAAAACAGTCTCAGCGATAATTTCATCTGGTCGATCTGCGAAGATGACCGCGGCACCCTGTGGGTCGGTTCCTATAACGGCGGACTGGACGGATTTGACCGCATCCGTAAACGTTGGGTCCATTTTAGGCACAATCCAAAAAACCCCGGCAGCCTTAATGAAAACCGCGTTCGCATCATCCACCAGGACCGCAGCGGCCGCTTATGGGTTGGCACGGATGCTGCGGGGTTCGCGTTGATGGAGCGCGACACCGGCCGGTTCACCCGCTTTCAAAATCAGGCGAATCGAACCAACTCGCTCAGTCATAACAGCATCCGCTGTTTCCATGAAGACCGCGAGGGCATGCTTTGGATCGGCACCGCCGGCGGGGGGGTGAACCGATTCGATCCTGAGCGGAGATCCTTCGCACATTATTTCATGGATGATAAAGACCCTGCCAGCCTCTCCAGCAATCACATTCGCGCTATTTTGGAAGATGAACAGGGGCAGATGTGGATCGGCACCGAAGGCAGCGGCTTGAACCGGATGGATCCGCGCACCGGTAAATGCGCCCATTATCAGGCGGATCCGCGGCAGTCCGGCCATTTGAGCAATAATTATATTTTCACCCTGTTTCAGGATCGCAAAAAGCGGATATGGATCGGCACCTGGGGCGGCGGCCTGAATCGATATTTTCCCGACTCCGATAGTTTTACCTGCTACACCAAAGAGCAAGGGCTGGCCGATGATGTCGTCTATGGCATTCTGGAAGATGAGACCGGCAAATTATGGATGAGCACCAACCGGGGCATCTCGCGATTTGATCCGGAATCGCTCATCTTTACCAATTTTTCCGTCGAAGACGGCCTGCAGAGCCTGGAATTCAACGCCGGCGCCTATTACAAAAGTGCACAGGGAGAGCTTTTTTTCGGCGGCGTCAATGGCCTCAACTCTTTTTTCCCTGATAAAATATGTAAAAATCCATGTATTCCCCCGGTTGTTCTAACCTCTTTCAGAAAATTGAACCAGGAATTCAAGCTGCAGGAACCGCTCGCTTTCGTCAATGAAATTCAATTGACCTACGAAGATTACTACTTTTCGCTGGAATTTGCGGCACTGGATTACCGCGCCTCGATGAAGAATCAATACGCCTACATGCTGGAAGGATTGGACAGCGATTGGATCTACACCGATGCCGGCAAACGCACGGTCAGTTATACCACCCTGGCGCCCGGCAAATACACCTTCAGGGTGAAGGCCTCCAATAACACAGGCGTCTGGAATGAAGCGGGGACGTCGGTGCGCATCATCATTCATCCGCCTTTCTGGCGAACCTGGTGGTTCGTATCGGCGCTGATCGCGCTCGCTGCGGCGGTAGTCGTTTACGGCGTGCGCTTGCGTTTAAAAAGTCTGATGGCCGTGGAAAAAGTGCGCAGTAAAATTGCGGCGGATCTCCATGACAACATCGGCGCCAGTCTCACCGAGATATCCATCCTCGGTGAAGTCACGCAAAAGAAACTCACAACAGATCCGGAAACCGCAAGAAAGCAGATCGCAAAAATCAGTGATATCGCGCGCAACCTCATCGACAGTATGAGCGATATCGTATGGCTCATCCATCCGCAAAGAGACACCCTTTACGATTTGATCCTGAAACTCAAAGATACCTACAATGAATTGTTTCTCACCCGCAACATCCGCTTCAGCACCAGCGATCTCGGCGTGTTAAAAGATACGCATCTCTCCATGGAGTATAAACACCAACTTTACCTGCTCCTTAAAGAAGCGCTGAACAACTGCCTGAGACACAGTCACTGCTCCACCGTCGACCTCATCGTGTCTTATCAAAACAAGATGCTCGAGATCAATCTGATCGACAATGGCCAGGGCATATGCGACCAGGACAGCCTCGGCAACGGTCTCATCAACATGAAAAAACGGGCCGATTTGTTGGGCGGGAAACTGGTCATCGAGACCAGGGCGAATACCGGCACCATGATCGTATTCACCGTTCATTTAAAGAAACGCCTGCACCTGATGGACGCCGCCCGTTTGTGAGCCAAAACCCCCTTTGTCCTGCCTCGCCGCGTCACAATCCCTTTGGATTGTCATAACTAATTGCTATATTAGAGTATATGAGCGCACAGCAGCGGGCGACAGGCCATGATTCGGCAATGAGCGTAATCCATAAACGATCCTGAGGATGAAATCTAAACCCAAAAAAACACGGACGCAAACCGAGGCGATCCTTGAAAGTATTTCCGACGGTGTGTTCACCATCGACCTGAACTGGCGTATCACCTCTTTCAATCGGGCGGCAGAAGAAATCACCAGAACCTCCCGGGAGGAAGCGCTGGGCCGGTATTGCGCCGATGTATTCCGCTGCAGCATGTGTGAGCATGAATGCGCCTTGCGCCGCACCATAAAGAACGGCAAACCCATCATCGGGAAGTCAGGGTTCATCATCGATGCGTCGGGCAATCGCATCCCCATCAGCGTCTCCACGGCTGTGCTGCGGGATGCGCAGGGAAACATCATCGGCGGCGCCGAGACCTTTCGCGATTTGAGCGAACTCGAATCGCTGCGCCAGGAGTTGGCCGGACGCTTCCGCACGGGCGATCTGGTGAGCCACAGTCCATTAATGCGGCGTCTTTTTGATGTCCTTCCGGCCATTGCCGCCAGCCCCAGCACCGTGTTGATTCTGGGAGAGACCGGCACGGGCAAAGAGTTGATTGCGCGCACCATCCATGAGCAAAGCGCCCGTCATGAAGGGCCTTTCATCGCCATCAACTGCAGTGCGCTGCCGGATACGCTGTTAGAGTCCGAACTCTTCGGTTACCGGGCGGGCGCCTTCACCGGGGCGCATAAGAACAAACCGGGACGATTCGCCCTGGCCAAGGGCGGCACGCTGTTTTTAGACGAAATCGGCGATGTGAGTCCCGCACTGCAGGTGCGTCTGCTGCGGGTCCTTCAGGAACGCACCTATGAACCGCTCGGCGCCACCCGTTCAGAGACCACCGACGCCCGCATCATTACCGCGACCAACAGGGATCTGGCGGAACTGACCAGATCGGGCCTCTTTCGCGAAGATCTCTATTACCGGATCAATGTCGTCCGTCTGGAACTGCCGCCGCTGCGCCGCCGCAAGGAGGATATTCCCCTGCTGGTGGACCAGTTCATCACCCGCTTCAACCGGCTGCAGAATAAAAAAATTGAGGGCATCGCGCCCGAAACACTGTCTTTGCTGATGGCCCACAATTGGCCGGGCAATGTGCGTGAGCTGGAAAACGTCATCGAGAGGGCCTTCATCCTCTGCCGTTCCGGTCTCATCGATATCCTGCACCTGCCTGAACATCTGACAGCCTCTGATAACCGGCAGACGTCAACACCCGACATGCGTTCAGCGCGAGAACAATCTGACAGCCAGGCAATTCTCTTGGCGCTGGAGGAGAGTGGCTTCAACCGTCTCGAAGCCGCCAAACGCCTTGGCATCCACAAGACCACGCTGTTCCGCAAAATAAAAAAACTGGGCATTCGCCCCGAAAAAAACCGCAAACGCCGCCAAAACTAGCAACCGCCGGCGCCGAGTCACGCCACCTCCGCTGCTCAAACTGGAAACGGCCGGCGCTGAGACACACCACCTCCAACCCCAAAACGAGAAGCGTCCGGTGCTGAACCACACCACTTCAGCCGCCTCATCGCGCGCCGTCTCGATGGTACCCTCCGCACTCTGTCCGCGAAAAGCCAATCCGGAAAGTTGCTTTTTTGCATCCTTATAATATTAATAGTTCCTATTTTGCTACTTATCAGTACCTTGATTTTGCTGCTTTATTAATTTTATCATATTGTTTTATATGTTTTTATATATGTAACATCAAGTCTGGCATGATTCATGCATAAAGATAGGTATTGACAAGAAAAGGACGTTTATGAAAGTGGCATTTGCCGTCTGGAATCATCGCATCGCGCCGGTCTTTGACGTGGCCCAACACATCCATCTCGCACATTACGAGAATGATGTCCTGGTCCGCGAGGCTGAGGCCCGATTGCCCGTCCACAATGCCATGCAGAAAGTGCAGTCGTTGGTGGAACTGGGCGTTGAGCTGCTGATCTGCGGCGCTGTCTCCAGACCCTTGCATGAGATGCTGGCGGCATACGGGATCCAGGTCATCCCCTTTGTGGCGGGCGAGTTGCAGCAGGTGATGAGCGCCTGGCACAGCGGCGCTTTGCAAAATCACAGCGATTTTCTCATGCCCGGATGCTGCCGCAGGCATAAAGGTCCGAACCCATTTTATGATAAAAATACGGAGGTACCTATGTTTGGCAGAAAAGGTGGTGGCCAGGGTGGTGGCGGCGGCCAGGGACAAGGCCGCGGCGCTGGACGCGGACGAATGGGCGGCCCCTTGTCGAGCGGCCCATCGGGTGAGTGTGTTTGTCCACAGTGCGGACATCGAACCGCGCACCAACGCGGAACGCCCTGCACGGCACAAACGTGCCCCAAGTGTGGCGCGTCCATGACAAGAGGATAACTTAAACTCAGGAGGTACCTATCATGCCAGGCAGAGATCAAACCGGTCCACGAGGCATGGGACCCAGAACCGGCCGCGGCCTCGGCTACTGCCGGGACACCGCTGTACCGGGCTTTACCGGAGGATATGGGCGCGGCGGCTTTGGCCGCGGCCGCGGTTTTCGAAATGGATTCTGCATGACCGGCCGGCCGGGCTGGCGGCGTTCAGGACTCCCAGCTGTGCTTCCCAACGAATACGATCCGGAAACCGAAAAAACAGACCTGCAAAACGAAGCAAACGCATTGCAGGCCGAACTCGAGGCCATCCAGCAACGTTTGCATGCATTGCAGAAATCAACCGACTAAATTATCGTTAAGGAGTAAACCCTTGAAAATTGCCTTTTCCACCAGCGGCAGCAACCTGGATGCCCCACTTGACAGCCGTTTCGGCCGCTGCGCCAGTTTCCTGATTTACGATCTTGAAACAGATCAATTTGAAATCATCAGCAACCTGCAAAATCTCACCGCGGCCCAGGGCGCCGGTATCCAGGCGGCGGAAACCGTCGTACGCAGCGGCGCACAAGCCCTGATCACCGGTCATTGCGGACCCAAAGCCTTCAAGGTGCTCTCCGCGGCCGGCGTCACGGTCTATAATGCCGCTGAGGGTACGGTGCATGCCGCCCTCAATGCCTATAAAGCGGGCCAGTTGCCGCCCACCTCGTCAGCCGATGTCGAGGGACACTGGAGTTGATTATAGCGATGGCTTCGGGCAAGGGAGGAACCGGAAAAACCACACTCTCGGTCAATCTGGCAAAAGCGTTTTCTCAACCAGTACAACTGTTGGACTGCGATGTGGAAGAACCCAATGACCACCTCTTTCTCGGCGGCGAGTTACTGAATGAAACCATCGTCTCCGTACTGGTACCTGAAGTGGACGCGTCACGCTGCGACGGCTGCCGAGCCTGCAGCGCTTTTTGCCGTTATAATGCCATCATCGTTCCCGGCAAAACCGCGCTGGTTTTTCCGGAGCTGTGCCACAGCTGCGGCGGCTGCATCAAAGTGTGTCCGCAAAACGCCCTGAAAGAGGTGGAACAGCGCATTGGTCTGATCCGCACCTGGCGCAGCGGCGGAATTTCTCTATTACAGGGTCAACTGGATGTGGGCGTCGCTTCAGCGCCGCCTTTGATACGCGTACTCAAGGAGCGCATCGAACCCGATCGCATCGTAATTCTTGATGCGCCGCCCGGCACATCCTGTCCGGTGGTCACCACCCTGCGCGGTGCGGATTTGGCCCTCCTGGTCACCGAACCGACGCCGTTTGGCCTGCACGATCTCACCATCGCGGTCGAGATGGTGCGCGAGATCAATCTGCCCATGGCGGTGATCGTCAACCGTATGGGCATCGGCGATGACCGCGTGCAGCGTTTTTGCCAGGCGGAAAACATACCGGTCATCGCGGAAATCATGGACGACCGCCGCATTGCCGAAAACTATTCGCGCGGACTGGCGGCTATCGATCATGTGCCGGGATTTCGCGCCGTCATGATCGAATTGCGCGATAAAATAACCGCCTTGTGCCGGAAAGAGGCGTAAAGGATGCAGGAACTGGTAGTCATCAGCGGTAAAGGGGGCACGGGCAAGACCAGCATCGCCGCATCACTGGCAGTCCTGGCGGGCCAGGTGGTGGTGGCTGATTGCGACGTCGATGCGGCGGATATGCATCTGCTGCTGTCCCCCCAGATTCTCGAAAAACATCTGTTTCAAAGCGGCAACCAGGCCATCATCCGTCAGGAGGCCTGCAATCAGTGCGGACTCTGTCACGACTATTGCCGTTTCGACGCCGTGCAAAAATTATCCAGTGAGAAGACCACCTGGCAGTATGTGATTGATCCAGCTGCCTGCGAGGGGTGCGGTGTCTGCGTCCATTTCTGTCCGCAGCAAGCCATCGATTTCCCCGAGGCGCTGTGCGGAGAATGGATGATTTCCGCGACGCGCACCGGTCCCCTGGTGCATGCGCGGCTGAAGGCAGCTGCGGAAAATTCGGGCAAGTTGGTCACCATGGTGCGCCAGCAAGCCAGGCAAGTGGCGGAGAAAAACGGCCATGCCTTGATCATCACCGATGGGCCGCCGGGCATCGGCTGCCCGGTCATCGCCTCGATAACCGGCGCCAACCGTATTCTCGCCGTGACTGAACCGACAGTATCCGGGGTGCATGATCTCGAGCGCGTGCTGGATCTGGCGAAACACTTTGGCATACCCGCTGATGTTTGCATCAATAAATGGGATTTAAACCCCGATATGGGCGCCGCCATCGAAAAAAAAGCGGCTGAACGCGATCTCCGGATTGTCGGCCGCATTCCCTACGACCCCGGGATCACCCGCGCCCAATTGCTGGCTAAAACCATGGTGGAAACCGGGACTACCGCCTCCCAGTCCATCCGCAACATGTGGGAAGAGATCAAGTCAAAATTAATATAGTTGAAAGGAAATCGTGTGCAAGACCATTCGGAACCTCAAAATCAGGAAAAATCTGGCAACAGCTGCGAAACCTGCGGCGACGCATCCTGTTCTGCGCACGCCCAGAATCCGGGCGAAAGCGACAAGGATTTTATGGAGCGTCAGCAATTGCAGGCGCGTCTCTGCCGCATCAAACACAAAATCGTCGTGCTTTCCGGCAAGGGCGGCGTCGGCAAGAGCACGGTTGCTGTCAACCTCGCTGTATCGTTGATGCTGGCGGGAAAAGAGGTGGGGCTTCTCGATGTGGATATCCACGGCCCCAGCATCCCCACCATGCTCGGGCTGGAGGGCACGACCGTGTTCGGCCATGAGGAAGAGCTCTTTCCCCAGACCCTCGGCAACCTCAAAGTGATGTCGTTGGGATTCTTTCTCAAGAATCCGGAAGACGCCGTCATCTGGCGCGGGCCGCTGAAGATGGGCGCCATCAAGCAGTTCCTCAAGGACGTGGCCTGGGGCGATCTCGATTATCTCATCATCGATTCGCCGCCGGGGACGGGCGATGAACCGCTGTCAGTGTGCCAGCTCATTGGCGATCTCGATGGCGCCGTGATCGTGACCACGCCGCAAAAAGTGGCGGCTGTGGATGTACGCAAATCCATCAGCTTCTGCCGCCAGCTCAACGTCCGCGTTCTCGGTGTAATCGAAAATATGAGCGGATTTGCCTGTCCCCACTGCGGCCAGATCACGGAGATTCTCCCCAGCGGCGGTGGCCGCCGCATCGCAGAGGATATGCAGGTGCCTTTTCTCGGCGCCATTCCCATGGACGCAGAGATTGCGCGCGCCTGTGACGAAGGCAAGGCCTTTGTGCACCACTATGCCGAATCGCCCACCGCGGTTATCATGAAAAAGATCGTCCAGCCCATCATCGACATGGACAAATGACCCTATCAAACCTGGAGAAAATCTATGAAAATTGCCCTTCCTGTTGTCAATGGCGCTTTGTGCGCCCATTTCGGACATTGTGAAAAATTTGCGCTGATCGAAGTCGATCCGGCGCAAAAAACCATCCTCAGCCGCGAGATGGTGGACGCACCGCCGCATCAGCCCGGGCTCCTGCCGCCCTGGCTCGCCGAACGCGGCGCCAAACTCATCATCGCCGGCGGCATGGGACAGCGCGCGCAAATGCTCTTCACCCAGCATGGCATCGAGGTGATGGTCGGCGTCGCCAGCGCCCCGGTTGACGACATCGTCACCCAATATCTCGCCGGCACGCTGAGCGGCGGCGAAAACTGCTGCGACCACTGATGCGCAAATCGATAAAAATAACCGTTCTCGTTGACGATCAGGCCAAACCTGGCCTGGTCGCCGAACACGGTCTGTCCCTGTGGATCGAGACTCCGGAAAAACGTATCCTCTTTGACACGGGGCAGGGCACAGCCCTGCCGGCCAATGCCGCGGCCCTGGGCATCGATCTCGTCCGCACCGACGCTGTGGTCATCAGCCATGGCCATTATGATCATACCGGCGGTATTTTGCACGTGCTGCGCAGCGCTCCGGACGTCAAAATGTACTACCACCTTGAAGCCAAGCGTATCCGCTACAGCATGAAGCAGGGTACGGCAAAGGCTATTCACATGAATACCCAAACTATCCTGGCGATTCGCGACCTTTTGGAACAGCAAAAAATCTGGGTGCACAAGCCCGTCTGGATCACGCCGGATGTGGGTCTCACGGGTACGATTCCGCGCCGGCCCCCTTTTGAAGATACGGGCGGCCCCTTTTTTCTCGACGAGCACGGGATTCACGCCGATCCCCTGAGCGATGATATCGCCCTGTGGCTCCATACACCCGCGGGACTGATCATATGCACCGGATGCTGTCATGCGGGCCTGGTCAATACCATCAACTATATCCGTGTAATTAACCAGGATGCGCCCGTACATGCCATCATCGGCGGATTTCATCTGCTCAACGCCAGTCCGGAGCGGCTGCAACAGACCATAACCGCACTGCAGTCTCTCGGCCCCGCGCAGATCATCCCCCTGCACTGCACGGGAGAGAACGCCAAAAAAGCGCTGCAGGAACACTTCCCCGGCCACTACCTCGCCGCAGCAGCGGGCACCCGCGTGCGGTTTTCCACAGCGGGGCGGTGAAAATACATTTATGGATGTCCCCTCGAAAAAGTCTCATATTCTTGTTCAACAGATTGTTTCGCTTGACCAGTATATCCGCAATGGTTATATTTAAACAAGGCAAAATGTCACGGACTTGATCAACTCACGGGCTCCCCTCTCTCTATCGGACCAGTATTCAACGCTCCTCCAGAATCAAACTTGAAATACAATCATAACACCACTGGAACGCACAGACACACTGAGGCATGATCTGCGCTGTGGTTGTCATCCGGCAAGCTGCAGGCTGATGTCAAATACAAATTCCGTTCAGGGCATTTATCCCTATTATAAGGAGAGTAAAATGAGAGACGCCAAAACGAGATTCGTATGGGCTTTGCTGAGCATCTTCATCATGAGCGCGAGCGCATTTGCCGGCTGGCGCAAAACCAACGGCCCCGATGGCGGTGACATCTATTGCCTGGGTGCCAATGCTTCGTATGTTTTCGTCTGCGCGAATCTGGACGGCATTTACCGCAGCAGTGACAACGGCGCAACCTGGACCTTTCGCAATGAAGGGGTGAAAAATCAGTTCTACAATGCCATTCTGGCCAGCGACAGCACGCTCTTTCTCGGCACAGAATCGGGTGTTTATCTATCGACCGATGCGGGCGATCACTGGTCGCCTGCCAGCACAGGCTTGACCACGCTATCGGTCCTGGCGCTCGCTTATCACGGTGCGGATATCGTCGCCGGCACCTATGGCGGTGGTGTCTTTATTTCCGCGGATCAAGGGGCCAGTTGGAATGCAGCCAACAATGGCCTGACCAATCTTAAAATCTACTGCCTCGACGCCAAGGGCACAACCCTCTACGCCGGAACGGAAGACGGTCTTTATCACACCACCGACAGCGGCGAAAACTGGCATAAAACCAGTGAGGAGTTGACGGGGAAAATAGTGCTAAGTTTCATGGTCAGACCGGACATCCTGTTTGCGGGCACGACCAAGGGCGCCTTTTTATCGGCCAACAACGGCGCCACCTGGGCGCCGGCGGACTCCAGCCTGCCGGCCAAGTCCGTTTATGCCTTTGCGTCGATGGGCGCACATCTCTTTGCCGTCGTCGGGTTCGAAGGTGTCTACCACTCTGAAAATAATGGTCAAAGCTGGACTCCTGTGCAAAGCGGCATGACCAGAAATACGGTCTATGATCTGGCCGTCAAAGGCACGGCGCTCTTTGCCGGTATAGCCGTGCAAAGCGTGTTCGTCACCACCGACTATGGCGCGCACTGGACCCCGGCCAAAGCCGGCATCCGCCATTCGCCGGTCAGGGCCCTCGCTGTCAAAGGGGACCACCTTTTTGCCGGCGGCTGGAACAGCGGGGTTTTCTCCACCACGGACCAGGGTACAAGTTGGGCTGAAACCAATCAAGACCTGACATCCAGTGATATCTGGGCCTTCGCCAGCATGGACGAGTTTCTCTTCGCCGGTACGTTGCATGGCGTTTTCGCCTCCGTCGACCATGGCACAAGCTGGGCGGATATCAGCGCCGGATTGTACGACAAGAACATCCGGGCGCTCGCTGTCAACGACACATTCCTGTTTGCCGGCACCGATGACGGCGGCGTGTGCCGCCTCCACAAATATGGCACGGGTTGGGAAACGGTCAACACCGACCTGACCGACAAGGAAATATCTGCACTGGCTGTCAAGGACAGAACCGTGTTTGCGGGCAGCCGCCAGCACGGCGTGTTCCTGTCGATGAACAATGGAGGACGCTGGGTGCCCGCCAGCGAAGGATTGACCAACACCGCCATCAAATGTCTCCTCATCAGCGGCAGTGATGTCTTTGCGGGAACCGATGGCGGCGGCGTGTTCATATCAGCCAACCGCGGCAGGAACTGGTCCGCGGTCAGCAACGGGTTGACCAATCAGGTGGTGCGGGCACTTTATGTCAGTGGCAAAGCCCTTTTTGCCGCAACCAATGGGGGCATCTTCATGTCCACTAATGGTGGCGACAGCTGGAGGGACGTCAGCAGCGGCCTGCAAACCACTTATATCTCCGCCTTGTGCGCGGATGCGACCTATCTCTATGCCGGCACCGACGGCGCCAGCGTGTGGCGGCGGCCGCTGGATGAAATGATCACCTCTGTCCAGCAGCCGGGCGATGCCGCTTCACGTGTTGAATCGTTTGCGCTGGCACAAAACTGGCCCAATCCCTTCAACGCCGGCACAATAATTCAATTCACCATCCCCAGACAGACGCTGGTCCATATAGAAGTGTTCAATGTCAGGGGCGAGAAAATCGCCACACTCGAACATGCGATGGCATCCCGTGGCGAGCACTCGGTGGTCTGGAATGGCCGAGACGACAGGGGTCAGATGGTTTCGAGCGGCCTCTATCTGTGCCGCATGCGCGCCGGGCAAGAGCAGAAAACGATCCGCATGTTGCTGTTGAGATAAGCATCGCAAACTTGACAAGTCAATACGACAAGATTCCGCACAAGAGACTGGGGAAAAAACAATTTCCGTCCTGAACGGCCACACCCGGCCGGTCCAGGACGCACAGCCCGTGTGAAAACATCATGCATCTGTCAGTAATAAGAAGAGCAATACTTATCCAACACAAAGGCTCTACGCAATCAGGCTATCCTGATTTATTGAATTTTTTAAAATACGAGTTTTCACCTGTTTTTTTCATCAACCGCCGAGCGCGCAGAGCCCGCCGAGCTGTTTTTGTTGGGATTAAAGAAGTTATGATTTAACTTTCATCTCTGTCTTAACTGTTGTTATTTTTTTCTTTGCGTATCTCCGCGCACTTGGCGGTGAATAGTTCAGATTAACTTGTTTGCGATATTGCTGATTCTGTGATAAGAACCATCTGTAATCCAGCAAATTATTTTTACCAGCTTTTTGTCATATCCGGAGATGTGCATGAAAAAGCTAATTTTGGTGTTCCTGTTAATCTGCGGTTGTGCGCTCGCCCAGGCCCAGACCGGCGCATTCGACCTGGCCGCCTATCGCGATTTTCTCGCTCAGACCGGTCGATACAGCGCTGCGCAGCTGCAATCGCGCTACGACGCCGGCCGCTTCGCAGCCGAAACACCGGTTGATTGGCAAAAGGCGATTTACGCCGCATCCATTCAACAGGCCTTTTTGTTAACCGATGCCGAGAAAAAAATCCTCGATAAACAGGGTTTCATGGTGAGCGAACGGCTGCAATACGACACCTTCATGGCGGCCCTGGCCGATGTTTTTCATAAAGACCTGCCCATCTTCCTCAGCGCGGATGCGCTGCTGCATAGCGTGCATGCCTCTTACGACATGGTGCTGAAAAAAATCGAACTGGAAATCCTTTTACCTACCTTGCAGACGTGGCTTGACAAACTTCATGCCGCCCTGCCACTTTTGGAAAACCGCTACGCCGGCCAATCCGCCTTGCAACCCATGCTGTATGACGTCGATCTTTACATCAGCGTCACCGCGCATCTGCTCGATGAAAAGACAACGCCCTATTTCGCGGCCAACCAGACTGCTTTCCAAACGCTTCTGGATTTGATCGAGACGCAACAGGCCTCTGCCTATCCCCTCTTTGGCCAGAGTCCGCGCAAAATCGATTTCAGTCAATTTCAGGTGCGCGGACATTATACCGATGAATTTCATCCGGAATTGGGGCGCTATTTCCAGGCCATGATGTGGCTGGGCCGCAGCGAGTTCTACC
>CAUJEL010000068.1 GCA_963169875.1 Candidatus Zhuqueibacterota bacterium | reverse complement strand
GTCCTCGCCGCTGCCGCGTGCATAGGCGATGCCCGCCTGGAGGAGATGGCCGAGGCAGTAGAGCTCGTGGTTGTCGGCGAAATTGCTGAAACGGGGGACATTGTCCATGACCGTGTGATAAGTGTTGAGATAGCCGTCGGGCTGCTGCGCGGCCACGACGTCGTCCACGACCGCGTCGAGTGTAGCTTTGAGTGAATCATTTGCTTGCGACTGCAGCGACAGGGCGACGGCCTCCATCCATTTGAAAAGATCCGAATCGGTGAAGAGGTAGCCGCGCCGGGGCACATCCTTGCGGCCGCTGAGGCGACGGAAATTGTCCATCACACCGTGTTCTTCGAGCAGGCGATGGAGTTCGGGGATGCTCTTCTCCTGATTGATGCGCATGCGCGATCCCCAGAATCCATCGCCCAGGGTCACGGCGGGAATGGGCACATCGTGGAGCCGGGCATGGGGAGTGGCAGCGGTGCTGACCAGACCGGTTTTTTCACCACCGGCGAGTGCCAAACCCAAGCCTGCCAGCAGCAGGCAAAATATCAGCCTGGAATTGCGCATGATGGTCTCCTTTTCGTTGAACGAGCTGTTGTTGAAATTACATCTCTTGAAAATCATTTGCAAGCACAAACAGAGATTGTAAAAAAGATGAGATATGCTTTAACCTGAATAATTCCTAACCAAAAAGTTCACGAAGAACACGAAGCAAGATGCCCTGATAATTCTCTTAAATATATAAAGTTAGTAAATTATTCTTGTGCGCTTCGTGGTCTTTTTGGTAGATTACATTTTTGATGTCTGAATGGTATAAATTTATATTAAATAAATTATTAAAGCTGCTCCTTGTGTTGTTTGTGAATTATGCAGGTTAACAGACTGAATCATCAACCGCGGGGACACAGAGCTATGCCAGGAAAAGCAAAAGGGCAGCGTCAATAGTGCTACGGTATTGTGACCGGCTTCCTTTTTGCGTTGCATCTCATAGTCTGATTGACTATCTTTTGAAGAATTTGATGACACGAGTGAAAAACAGCCTGTGGGGCGATAGAAAAAATGAGTATCTATCGGGCTTCTATCCCATTCCAATTGTATGGAGAAATGGCATGAAAAAACATCTGATGTTCGCGCTGTTGTTGGTCACTGTCTGGAGTGTCAGCGCCCAGGGACAGGATCTGAAAAAAGAATTCGACGATCGCTTCAACTTTTATGTCAGCAACGACCAGGGCCGAAATGGCTACTATGACCAGAAGCCCATCGCTGACAAAATGGGTGAGTTGGCCGAGTTTGTTGACCCTGAATTCGTCGCCCTGGCGGGGGATGTCCATCATTTCATGGGCGTAGCCAGTGTCCACGATCCGCTGTGGCTGACAAATTACGAATATGTCTATTCTCACCCGGAGTTGATGATCGATTGGTTCGCGGTTCTGGGAAATCACGAGTACCGCGGCAACACCCAGGCGGTTCTTGATTATGGCAAGGTGAGCCGCCGCTGGGTCATGCCGGCGCGTTATTACACCCGGGTGCACGAGGTGGATGACAGCACCACGTTGCGTCTGGTATGGATCGACACGGCACCCCTGATCGACAAATACCGAACAAACACCGCAGAGTACCCTGACGCATGCAAGCAGGACCGCGATCGTCAGCTGGTCTGGATCGATTCGGTTCTGACGGTGGATACATCCACCTGGACCGTGGTGATGGGACATCATCCGGTCTATGCCGAAACCAACAAGACCCTTTCAGAGCGGACGGATATGCAAAAGTGGCTGGACCCGCTCCTGATCAAGCATGATGTGGATTTTTACCTCTGCGGACACATTCACAATCATCAGCACATCCGCCGTCCGGGCTCGGATGTCGATTACATTGTCAACAGCTCCGCTTCACTCAGCCGCATCGTCGCCCCCATCGAAGGCACGGTCTTCTGCGACAGCAGCACCGGATTCTCCGTCTGCTCCGCCTCAGGCCAGGATCTGCGGCTGTATATGTTCAACAAGGAAGGAAAAATACTTCACGTTGTGGAGCGGAAGAGATAGAAACCCCGAGTCACTCCTATAACCTTGCGAAGGCGTGCAGCCTTCGCAAGGATACAGCTCCAGCCTCATATAAGATTGCACCAAGATGAATTAAAACACCAGACTTTTTTGCGTGTGAGGTTATGAGAAGGAATGGATCTTGGTCGGATACCAACCTGATTTCTAATTATAACGCTAGAAATTCCTCTACTGTCAATCCCGACTCACGAATGATGGACCGAAGCGTACCGATGGGAATATCCTTCTTGAAATGAATCGGTATAGTCAAAGCTTTGTTTTCTTTTTCATTATACATGGAAAGATGGCTTCCGGTTTGACGCCATTCACAAAAACCGGCTCGTTTGAGCTTTTGCACGACATCGCGCGATGTCATGGCCGGTAGCCGCGGAGTCATTCGGCCAACTCCAGAGTCAGGGTTCCTGTAAATACACGATGTCCTATCTCAGGCGGCCATGCATTATGAGCCTGCAAATTCTCTATATGCAGCCCAATAGCCTCGCGAATATTTTTTTCCGCGGCCTCGATGGTATCTCCAAAAGAGACCACACCGGGCAGATTCGCAACGGTCGCGGTATAGCCGCCTTCAGGCTCGGACTGGAAGATCAACGTAAAATTTACTGCTTTTTTCATACGATTCATCCATAGATGATTACATTCCTACAATCAAACATAATAAATTCATACCAACCATGCAATTAAAATCTCATTAACCTCTGATCGTCCGATGATGCTTTCTCGGACGGAAGCATGTTGCGGGGCATCTTACCCCGTTAGTGAAAAAGAGCCGTTGTAAGGGTGATTTGAGCCTCATACTGATTGCTCTGAGTGCGTATTAAAACGCCCTCCTCCCATAAAACCGCACCGACAAAGCCAAAGAGATAATCGGCACGGACAATAACCCCAACAACACCACCACGCCAATCCCGCCAGCCTTCAGCCAGCCGACAAATCCCCCCAACAGCGTCCCCATCGGCGCGCTGAGGAATTCGGGCGAACGCAGGTAGCGCCACAACTCCCCGAGTGACGAACGCAGCTCCAGCACGACCATCACCACCAGCAAAAAACCCAGTACGCTCATGTTCATGCGGAAAAATCCCCGGCTCAAGCCGTAACGAAAATAAAACGGCAGAAACAGCGACAGCATCAGCAGCGGCAACAGATAAAAAGCGATCACCATGCCCGGATGCAACAGCGGCAGCGCCTGCTCCCGCGGCAGCAGCCATCGCAACAGCGCGCCAAACAGAGCATACAGCAGCAGCATCAAGGTGATCACCACCAGCACCGTGACATAGCGCACCGCGACCACCTCCCAGCGGCTCACCGGCAGACTGCACAGCCAGGTATCTGTCTGATAGCGCTCCTCCATAATCAGCGGCAGCAGACTCAATGCCAGGGCCAGCATGATATGAAACAGGAAGAGCATGCCATCCGCCATGTGGGCGATCACGCCATAGAGCAGATAAAAGGGAAAAACCACCAGCACGAATAGCCGGCACGTGGCCCAATCCTTGTGCAGATATTTCCACATATTACAAATCCCTTTTTTCGAAATAATAAACCGACAACCGGATCGAGACCAGACACAGCACCGCAAACACCGCCAGCGTCCCCAGTGCAAAGGTGGGCTCGTTCAACCGTTCGGCCACATACAATAGCGGAGCCATCGGTCCGAAATGGTCAAAGGATGGTTGATTAAGATGGCCAACACTCAATAGCGTCATGAACAGCGGCAGCAGGAACAAACTGGCGATCACTGTCGTGATGATGGCCAGCGCATACAACAGCTTGCGATGCCCCATGGAGCCGTACTTGAACTGCATCGGATCCTGTATCACGGCGTTGAAAACCATGATCGACATCACCATGCCCGCCTCGCCCAGGGTGAGCACATGGTGGTCCTTCAAAAAGGAAGCCGGAATAATCCAGCCGACCAGCCAGGTCACCAGCAGCGTGTAAAGCAGCGCAAAACAGGTGCTCAACACGGTCACAATATAGGACGAATAGACCATCCAGGCGCGCTTGATGGGCAGACTGCAGAAGAGCAGCGGCTGGTAGCGGGCCGACTCTTCGCTCTCCGAGTGCGCCACCAGCGCCACCGTGACCAGAAAGGCGAACACCATGTTGCCGATCGCCACCACCGCATCCGCCTGCCAGCGGTTTTTGAAATAGACCAGGATCACCCAGAACAGCAGCAGCGCGATGCGCGCGTTGCGGTTGATGATTACCAGGTAGATATCTTTCCAGATGAGCTGTAACATATTATGCCCCCTTGACGATATAGAACATGATATCCTCAAGGGTGGCGCGCTCGATCACCACCTGACCATTGAAGGTGCGGCGCACGCGCTCGCAATCCGCGGTGAGCGCCTCAAATCCGAATTCATGCAGCCGGATGCCGCGGAACAGGGATTTGCTCGATTCGTTGAGCAGCTCCTTGCCGCCCTTGACAATGCCCCACTGCTCCAGCACCGCATCCTTGGCCGCTGAAAAAACAATCTCGCCGCCGTTGATGAAGGTGATATAATCGGCGATGCGCTCCAGGTCGGAGGTGATATGGGTCGAGAAGAGGATTGATTTCTCCTCATCCTGCAGCAGCTGCGCCAGCTTTTCCAGCAGCTCGCGGCGGAACACCGGATCCAGGCCCGAAGTCGGCTCATCCATGATGATGAGATCGGCGTGATGGGAAAGCGCCAGGACCAGGGCGAATTTCATCTTGGTGCCGCGCGAGAGCTCCTTGAATTTCTTGCCCTCGGGCAGCTCAAATTCCTTAAAAAGCTTTTTATAGACCGCATCATCCCAGCGTTTGTAGAACGGCGCGATGATGTTCTTGATCTGATGCAAGCAGAGATAATCATAGAACAGCGGTGCGTCGTGGACAAAGCCGATGCGCGACTTGACCGCCACCTCATCGCGGATGGGATCCATCCCGAAGATGCGGATATCGCCGCTCTGCTTGCGAATCAGATTCAGGATCAGTTTGATGGTCGTCGTCTTGCCGGCGCCATTGGGACCGATGAAACCCATGATGTAACCCTTCGGCAGCGCAAACGAGATTTCCTTGAGGCTGAATCCCTCGTAGGACTTGACCAGCCGGTTTATCTCCACTACGTTTTCCATGATGACTTCCTTATAATTCTTTCTTTTCAAACAGACGTATCGATATAAACAGGGATACTGCATTCACCAGCACGACGGCAATGAAGAGCGCCGAATAATAGAGCGGCCCCCCCAGTGCCGCGTGGCTCGACTGCAAAAATGCGGCGATCGCCCGCGGGATGGTCTTCAGGTCAGGTCCATACCCCAGGGCGAGGATCAGGGCTTGCAGGCCCACTCCGAGGAACTGAAAGGCCACAAGAACGATGATGAACCCCATGGCACCGAAATAGACGCTGAAAGGATAGAGCACCGCGATGATCAGGGTGGACAGGCACAGGAAATAAAAGAGCCCTCCCACCGTCAGCAGGCTGGCGCCGTTCACCCGTGACAGGGGCGACAGCAACACCACCGCCAGCACCACGAGCAAAAAGACCAGGGCCGCCAGCCACAGCACACCATAGCGCAGCTGAATAACCTGACGGCGCTTCACCGGCATGCTGCAGATCAGGCCTTGCGCCTTGAACTTGTCCTCGCGCAGGAGCAGTGTGAACGGCAGAAAGCTGCACATCAGCGCGGTGATGAACAGGAACACCCTGGTTTCAGGGATGGAGTTGCTCATCCAGATGAAATAGAGCGGCATGATGGCCAGCAAGCGCCAAAAGATTTTACGGTTGTGCAGCCATTCATAGGTGATCAACAGGCGCGTCATATTATTCTCCATGATTTAAAAATACCATGATATCTTCCAGCGAGGCGCGTTCCACCACCGCCTGATTCTGCAGCAGGCGCTCGGCCTGCTTGCGGTCGGCGGTCAGAGCCGTCACGCCCACCGCGCTTTCGTGGCAACCCGCAAACAGGGGACGATACGATTCCTTGAGGAGCTCGTGGCCGCCCTTGACGATGGCGTAGGAATCGAGCAGCTCGTCGCGGGTGGTGGAAAAGACCAACCGGCCTTCGCGGAGAAAGGTGATATAATCGGCGCTGCGCTCAAGATCGGTGGTGATATGGGTCGAGTAGAGGATTGCCTTGTTGCTGTCGCGCAGGTAGCCGTTGAGCTGCTGCATGAGATCGCGGCGAAAAACCGGATCGAGGCCCGAGGTGGGCTCGTCCATGAGGATGAGATCGGCATCGTGGCAGAGCGCCAGGACCAGGGCGAACTTGGTCTGCATGCCCTGGGAGAGTTTCTTCACCGTCTTGTTCCTGGGCAGCTCGAACTCGCTCATCAGCGACTCAAAGAGCGCCTGGTTCCAGGCGGGATAAAACGGCGCCATGGCTTTGGCGATGTCTGTCAGTTTGACGTCCTGGTAAAAGGGCGGCACATCATAGACAAAACCGATACGGCGTTTCACCGCCAGTTCGTCCTGAATCACATCCTGACCGTAGACGCGGATCTCGCCGCCGTCGCGGCGGATGAGATTCATGATCAGCTTGATGATGGTGGTCTTGCCGGCGCCGTTGGGACCGATGAGACCCATGCTATAGCCCGCGGGCAGGACGAAGGAGACGTCCTGCAGGGTGAAGCGTTTGTACTGTTTGCGCAAACCGAGAATTTCAATGGCTTGATACATGCGATGACTCCTGAAATCTATATGCACTGCCTTGGCGCCCTGTGAGCCGGGCGTGATGGGTAAACCATTACGGCATGGGATCATTTCGATGCGTTTACACATAAAATCCGCACCTATTCAGGGTGTGATGGGTGAGCCATTTCGTCATGGGCTCATTCCTGATACAGCAAATCCAGCATCTTTTGCAGCTCCTGATAGGAGATGCCGAGGAGCCGGGCTTCGGCCACGGCCTCGTTGAGTTTGTCCTCCACGATCTTCATCTTTTTCTCGCGCAGCAGCTCCTTGTTTTGCACCGCCACGAAACTGCCTTTGCCGCCCACGGTATCGATAAAGCCCTCTTTTTCCAGTTCTTCGTAGGCGCGTTTGGTGGTGATCACAGAGATCTGCAGTTCCAGGGCCAGCATGCGGATGGAGGGCAAGGGTGCGCCCTCTTCGAGGTCGCCGCTGATGATCTGGTTTTTGATCTGCCGCGCGATCTGTTCATAGATGGGATCGGGCGATGCGTTTGAGAGGATGATCTTCACGAGTTCAATCCTTGTGTATTGTCTGTTTCTACTGTTTTATACGATTATACTGTATATATGTTTCATATACAGTATACATTTTTTTCTTATTATTGTCAAGGGAAAAAATGGAATTTTTTTGTAGGAGCCCTCTCCAGAGGGCGACCTGGGAGCGTCGAGCGGCAGCTCGGCCATCTTAAAAAAAGCGATTGGGTGGATAGAATTGAGGTGACATGGAAAAAAAGGCAATCGGGGGAAATAGCCATGCAGATGATTTGTATAGCTGGGCTCCACCGCAGAGGTGGGACCCCGCTTACATCGCACTCCTATATAATACATGGAGGTGATTCTAACCATTTTCACCAATTTTACTGTTTTCACCGTACGGTGAAAATATGTAAAATAGTGAAAATTGATGAAAAGCTGAAGATGCAAAGCAATAAGGGAGCAGTTGGTGTGACAGGACGACGGACCACAGACCACCATGGCGCGTCGTCCGTGGTCAGAGCATAGCCTCCCTAAAATGGTCGCTTTCTAGTAAAATATCCCGTTCATAAACTCGATCATCTTGTCCAGCGCCGCCGGGGCATCTTTGCCAAAGGAGGTGCCCAGAAACTCATTCTTCCAGGAGTCCAGATAGGCGTGTGGACGGCCTGCGTGTTCCCAATACTCAGCCGGATGTCCCAATGCCTGCAATGTGTCCACATAGGCCTTTACCGATGCCGGTGGAATGAGATTGTCGGCCGAACCCACCATGCACAGCTGCGGCGGCAATTTTTTCGCCGAAGAATGGGGAAGCAGATAAACCGGCGAGACCATTTTATAATGATCGGGGTTCTTTTCCACCGTGACCGAATCGCCGAAAATGCCGCGCGCCTGCGCTTTGGCGAAATTCCAAAAATAGTTTTCCGGCTTCTCAAATCCGCCTGCACAAGCCGCATGGAGGTCCAGGGCTGGATAGCTGAGGATGGCCGCCTGCACCGCCAATCCATCTTGCTGCGCCAGCTCCTCAGCAGTCACCCCCGGCGGCAGCCAGGTGGGGCAGAATCCCAGGGTCGCACCGCCGAATCCGTCCGATTCCAGTTTGTCGCCCGCCAGCACCACCATGGCTGCCAGATGTCCGCCGGCGCTGTCGCCGGTGACGATGAGCTTGGCAGGATCGCCTTTATAAGAGGCGATGTTCGACCGCACCCAAGCCACCGCGCCCAGCACGTCCTCAACGATCTGGTCCAGGGTGACGGTATTACCCGCATCCACCAGCAGACGGTAATTGACGTTGCATACAACATACTCGGCTCTTTTCACAAGATAGATCGACATGCTGTCCATGACCGATTTGTTGTTGATCATCCAGGCGCCGCCGTGATAGATGATGAGCACCGGATAGCTCGCCTTCCCGGTCTGCGGCGTGTAGATGTCCATGGTAAGGCCCTGTCCGCCCGGCTTGGCCCATTCGACGTCTTTGCTGACAACGTATTCATGATGCATCGCCGGACTCGCGGCAAAAGCGAGTCCGCCAAGGATGGTCAAAATGGCCAGGCAAACCAGTGGCATGGTGATAATTTTTTTCATGAGGTGCTCCGAATTCTTTTTAATCTGATTAGGGCAAATCGAAAATGGCACTTTGGTACTATCACTTGTGGCGGAGATTGCTTCGTTCCAACGCAATAGCTGCGGTATTTCCTGCGTCTAATACTTCACTCGCAATGGCACCCCTGTAGGTCGACGAGACTCGTCAACCTACACATGGTCATTTCTCAGCATTGTGGAGTGCGCCGGCACGACGGCGCTTTCAAGCGCACGGACGATGGCCGAGCCTGTCGAGGCCAGCATGTCGCCGCCTTCAACAGGCTCAGGCAGCGAAAAAGCGGCGACACGTAGCCCGCACTCCAAATAACAGCAAAAATTCTAGAACAGCATCGGCGCGAATTCGTAGAGATAGTCGCGCCATTTGAGCCAGGTGTGTGCGCCGTCGGTCTCTTTGTAAATCGGATTGAAATCGTATTTCTTGAGAAACTCGACCGTGGCGCGCGAGGTCTCGACGAGAAAATCATCCACCCCCGTTGCCAGCCACAGCAGTTTCAAGCCCTGCTTCGCCCTGGCGTCGGTGAGATAGGGCTTGTTGCGCGCTTCCCACTCCGGGCCGCCTTTGCCGTTGATGCCAAAGATGCCCGCGCTGAAGACACCGAGATAGGCGAACTTGTTGAGATGCATTAAGCCGATATTGAGGGTCTGGCCGCCGCCCATGGAGAGTCCGGCCATGGCGCGGTGATTACGGCCCTTGAGCACGCGATAGTGGTTGTCCACCCAGGGCATGACGTCGTTGATAAAATCCTCGGAGAACTCGTCGACCTGCGGCCGCGTGGCGTCGGTGCTGGGACGGGACAGGAAAGGTCCGGTGTGGCCGGCGGGCATGACGATGATCATGGGTCTGGCTTTTTTCGCAGCAAGGAGATTATCGATGATGAAACCGGCGCGGCCGACGCTGGTCCAGGAATCGTCGCAGTCCCAGGCGCCATGAAGCAGATAAAAGACGGGGTACTTGCCCTTGCCCGATTCATAACCCGGCGGGGTGTAGACGTGCATGCGCCGGAAGCGGTTCAGGGATTTGGAAAAATAGGTCACCTCGGCGATGGCGCCTCGCGGCACATCTCTGGCATCCATCCACTCCGAGCCACCGGTGTAGAACAGACTCCAGGTGTTCATGTTGGATTGACTGGTCAGGGGATTGCGCGGATCGATGACCGCCAGGCCATCTATGTTAAAATTGTATCGGTAAGCGCCGGGTGGTATGGGTCCCACGGTGATCTCCCAGACGCCGTCTTCGCGCTTGTTCATTTTGGCGCCACGATCGAGGCCCGGGAGGTCGCTGCCGGACAGCAGTACTTCAGTGGCCTTGGGGGCATAAATGGCAAAATAGACGCGCAGATCGCCCAGCACCCGGTAAGAGGTCAGGGTATCGCCGGGCGATGGCTTCCACTCCGGCCTGTTTTGCGCCCATCCGGCGGCACAGTATATTAACAAAAGGGTAATCACAACTGCGAACAGCCGGCTTGTTTTAACGGGATTATTCATGGAACCTTCCTCCTTTTCGGATTGACTGCATCCGCTTTATCCTATCCTGACACATGATGCAATGCTGTTACATGACAGTTCTGAGATATAACCGCCATCATTCGCAAAAAATCATTCACAGAGGCGGTGACTCCTATTTTAATCATATTTTCTATCTTTTAAAATGAAAAAATTTTTATACTAAAAGATGCTTCCAGTATGGCAGGGGGGGAGTGACAGGAAGGGGACAAATTAATAAAATGTCATCTTGTAAAGATCTTTTAGCGTCCGCGGGGTAATCTGCCGGTGTAACAGGCCACTGCCGCAGGACTTAAAAGGTGCTTACAGCAGGACAAAGGGGAGGGATTAACAGGATAGTTGTCGGACACCTGGGAGGTGTCCGACAACACTTTAATCTAAAACCGCTTCGTATAAAAATGACAATAGGGCTGCTTGCCGGTTTTGGCATAGTAGTCTTGATGATAGGTTTCCGCGGGCCAGAAGGTGTTTGCCGGCGCTACCTCGGTGACGACTTTGTAGTCCTTCTCCTTGAGCAACCGGATCAGCTTTTCGATAATGGCCTTTTCTTTCTCGGTGCCGTAAAAAACCGCGGAACGGTACTGCGGACCGCGATCAGGTCCCTGGCGATCCAGCTGCGTGGGATCATGGATCTCGAAGAAGAGCCGCGCCAGGGTCTCGTACGAGGTCTTGTCAGGATCATAGGTCACCTCCACGGTCTCGGCGTGTCCGGTGCGGCCGCTGCAGACCTGCTCATAGGTGGGTTTCTCCACCGTTCCGCCCATATATCCGGAAACAACGCTTATGACGCCGGGTTCCTTCTCAAAATAGTGTTCCACGCCCCAGAAACATCCGCCCGCGAACCACGCTTTGGCCGTGCGGCCCGGGGTCTGTGGCGCTGGCACAAAATTCATCGAGATGGAGTTGACGCAGTGGCGCGTGTTCCTGGCTGTGAATCCCTCGCCCTCAAAGACATGGCCGAGATGGGCGCCGCAGTTGGCGCAGAGGATCTCCGTGCGCTGGCCGTCGGTATCGGTATGCCGCTGCACGGCGCCGGGAATTTCATCGTCAAAACTGGGCCAGCCGCAGCCCGAGTCAAATTTGTCGCTGGAGCGGTAGAGCGGCGCATCACAGCGTTTGCAGGTATAGGTGCCGGTATCTTTATGCTTGTAATAGAGGCCTGTGAAGGGCATCTCCGTCCCTTTGTGGATCAGGACCCGCTCCTCCTCCGGCGTCAATGTATTGTATTTCACCTTCTTCTCTCCTGTTTGCGCCCAAACTGCGATCATCAAAAACAGGAGAATCGCAGGCACGGCGCTGTATATGATGTTTTTCATGAAAACCACTCCTTCTTTTGTCTTCATAACGCCCCGCGCATCCCGGCTGTTCCCCTGGAATAACCAACGAAAAGATTCATCGGCAAAATACGGCAAAAAAAGCCCGTCGCCAAACCAGGGCAACGGGCTTTCAGAATCCTGCAAAGGTGGGCTTGCGCCCACCCTACAAATCTTTTTCACTCCAGAAAGGTGGGCTGGCACCCACCCCACGATATGGAAAATTTATTTGACCAGCATCATCTGTTTCACATCCGAGAACTCGCCGGCGACGATGCGGGCGAAATAGA
Source organism: Candidatus Zhuqueibacterota bacterium (assembly GCA_963169875.1). Lineage (GTDB taxonomy): Bacteria > Zhuqueibacterota > Zhuqueibacteria > Residuimicrobiales > Residuimicrobiaceae > UBA2214. The sequence continues at coordinate 47,606 of CAUJEL010000068.1, read as the reverse complement.
CGCCGCTGGGCATACCGGCAGCATTCCATTTCACACTGTGCCAGCCGGCCGATTGATTCTCATCCACCAGCCGCGCCACCTGCTGGCCGGAGATGTCGAAAATCGCCAGCATCACGTGCACATCCTGCGGCAGCTGATAGCGCAGCGAAGTGACCGGATTGAACGGATTGGGATAGTTCTGCTCCAGCTGGAACGTCTGCGGCAGTGCCGCCAGCGCCGCGGTTTCAGCGACCGGCATGGCGCCGTGTCGTGCGGAGGTATGAACCTGGAATTCCACAATCTGCCGCCAGGCGCCGGTCTGCCACACCGGTTCGTGCAGCATCACTTTGACGTAACGGGCCGAGACCATCTCCTTGAGGAGATCGCATTTCAACTTGCCATTGGTGCGATACAAGGTCTTGATGGAGGTGAAATCGCCGTCCGCTGTGCCCGTGGTCGAAATCAGGATTTCGATCCTGGTGGCCTGACGCATCTCATAGCGGTCGTCGTCCGTGCCATTATCCGTTTGAATGATTACGCGGTCGAACTGCATGATGCCCTGGCCGGCGAACTGGAAGATGCCCCAGGCCGGACCCGCATCCACTTTACTGCCTCTGGCGGTGGTGGTGCCATCCCAGCCGTCAAAATCGCCATCCACGGCATTGTCCCAGCCCTGATTCTTGGCAGTGGCCGAGCCTTTGACGAAAACCAGCGCATTGGCCGGGAGACTCGGATCGACGGGCAGCATGTTTTCGCTCACTTTTTCCGTGCCGATCATCACCGTGCACATCTCTTCGGCATCCGGATTCGTATGCAGCACCAGCACGCCATCCACAGAAGCGAGAATCTGCTTTTCGCCTTCCACCGGGCACGTCAACTGCGCGTTATAGACGCCGGGCGCGGTCTCGGTCCAGGCTGACCAGCTTCCCTGCGGATTCGGGTTCTCGTGGTGCATCGGCATGGCGAAGAAATGGATATCATCCGGCTGCTTGCCCGCCAGCGGATTGTTTTCCGCATCGAACAGGTGCAGCGTCACATCCACCGCAGTGCCGTTGCAGGAGGCCGCGATCCAGGATTTATTTGCATGCGGCAATACCGTGTGCACGTAGGCTTCGAACTCGCCCAGATAACGCCAATGGCTCTCCGGCGTATCGATGACCAGTTTGATATATTTGGCCGCCATGGGGGTGAAGGAAAAGGTCTGCCAATCATCGTTCAATTCACAGGGCGTATCGAGAATCGGCGATTTTTCCGCCGCGAGGATCTCGGTGAAATCAGCCTCTTCCGTGCCGGTCGTGGAGACCAGGACGCGGAAATGGCGCACCTGATCGGCGCCATTCATCAGACCGGTATCAGTCAACAGGCGCAGCTTGCTGAGGTTTTTCGTGGTCTGATCAACGAACTCAAAGATGGCCCATGGCTTGCCCATGGCATCGTGGGTGACCGCCGCTGTGCCATTTTTCCAATAGGTGTCACCATCGACGGCATTGGACCAATCCTGTTTGGGATTGGACGGACTGGCGGAGACCACCTGGAGTCTGGCATAGGCATCGTCGCCGGGTGCATAAACGGTGACGAAATGCGGCACAAAGCTGCCCATGTAGCCCACTCTGTAATCATCATATTGCACACCAGACGTCATATAGGTGTGCGAATTGTTGGCTTGATGGATATCCAGGCCGTCGCCCAGGTTCCAGTGCGGATTCAACACCTTTTTGAACGAATGAAAATTGACCTGAAGGGGAGCCGGACCCACGTTGCGATCCGAATCAAACTGGCTGCAGAAATCGACATCAGGCCTGGCTGAATAGATGGTAAAATTGGCGCAGTTATTGTCGAGATCGGGATCCGGCATCATCTCATGCCCGGGATAGTAGGTGAATGCCGGGAGCGCGGCGCACAACTGATTGGTCAATGTCGTGCCTTCAAACAGGGCGGGATCCACAGTGACTACCACTTCGGCTGTATAGGTGGCCATGAAATCCCAGGACATGGACAAAGGCACCAGCCAGGTGATGGTCCGCGTCGGATCATCATAACTGCCGCCCAGACCAGAGTGAGACACATAGTTCAATCCCTCGGGCAGCACGTCTGTCACGGTGACGACCTCGCCGCTCATGGACCAGAGGTTACCCGGGCCCAGGTTTTGCAAGGTCAAGGTGTATCTGTAGGATTCACCGATCAAGATTTCGCCCGAAACCGGAACGCCATCCATGGTATAAAGCGTTTTGGTGGTGACCAGATCCGCCTGATCATCGTCGAGGATATCCAGGCTGCAGGTACCATTCACAATGGCGGCATTCGGGGATACATTGGAAAGCACAACCGGCACACTCTCATCGCTTTCCACATGACGATCCGTCACCAGCGTCACCGTAATGGTCTTGGTCTGCTCACCGGTATTAAAAGTGATGGTTGGATTGGGGAGAATGGGCAGCATGGGAACAGGCATGTAATCCATCACCGGCGTGGCTGAGCCCGTGCCGGTGGACCAGTCAACCGTAACCGCATGATAAAGCGCCACGACGCGGTCCAAACTGACGGTCACATTAACCGCATTGGTTCCGGGCAGAACCGTAGGTGGTGTGCCTTCGACCGGTTGAACGACTGGCTCGATGCTGATCTGATAGGGATCATACTCGTCATCGACGATCATCACATTGGCCGAACCATCAGCAATGACCAGGGTTGGTCGGGGCAAAACGCCGGAACCATAGTGTGGATTACTGATGTTCACTACAAAGATTTCATTGGGTTCCACGATGTTATCGCCCACAATCGGAATGCTGATCGTCTGGGAGCGGATTAAGGTATTGAGCTCGATCGTTCCACTGACGGTTTGATAGTCCCCTGGGGCTATTGCAGTACCGTCCGCTGTTGTATAATCTATTAAAACCCTGCGGAAGAGACCTGAATAAGTGGTTCTGATGGTCACTAACACATTCATCGTGCCCGTATCGCCTTCATAGTAAGCGATGGCATCATCCACATAAATGTTGAGATTTTGTGCGGATGCGGCAACAGGTAACATCGCCATGGCCAGACACAATACATATAATAACCGTAACCATTTCTGATTCATCTGGAATCTCCAAAAATAAAATGAATGATTAAACAGCGACTAATGATGGTTATTGGATCACTGGTTAATTAGGGGAAAGCACTTCAGAATGCGGCACAGTTGCGAATGCAAGGATGCAGGTGAAAGGGCTTATAAATTAAATAAGTTATTATAAAGTAACTTATTTTGTGATACAAGTCAAGCAAAATCTATTTTTTGCTGAAAAAAGCCAGGCATGGCGCCCATGCCTGGCGGATGATTTGGTCAAGAAATGCTGAACACCTTTGAAGTGTCCGGGAGATGGCCCCGGTTTATCCGCATCAGGCCAAAATGGCCACAATCTTTTCCTGCACTGCGCCGGCGATGGTCACCTCGCGCTCGTCGGTGACGAACACATCGATCTCGGTGCGGAAGCCCAGCTTCTTCTCCGGCATGTAGATGCCCGGTTCCACGGAAAAGCAGGTACCGGGAATGATGAGGCGTTCGTCCTTGGTCTCGAGATTGTCGATGTGGACGCCGTTGCCGTGCACTTCTTCGCCGATATTGTGCCCTGTGCGATGGGTGAAATAGTCGCCATAGCCCGCATCCACGATCACCTTGCGGCAGGCGTCATCCACTTCCCAGCCGTGCAATGCTTTATTGGCGGCAAAGCGCTCGCGCACAATGCCCACCGCCGCATCGCGGGCGCGGCGAATGACCTGGAACGTATCTTCCAGGGCCTGGGGCACCTGCTCGCCGATATACCCCATCCAGGTGATATCCGCATAGATCGATCCGGGCCGGTTTTTCTTGCCCCAGAGATCGAGCAGCAGCAGGTCGCCCTCTTTCATGGTGTGGCTGTTCTCCTCGGTGGGCTCGAAATGGGGATCGGCCGCGTGTTCATTAACCCCGACGATCGGACCGTCCAGGGCCATGAGATCGTGTTTCTTGAAAATGTCGTTCATAAAATGCTGAATTTCCACTTCGCGGGGTGGCTTGCCGGCGCGGATCAACCGGCCCACCTCTGCAAAAGCCGCATTTTTGGCGATATGCAGCACTTCCATGGCCTCTTTATGGCTCTCCCAATCCGCCATGGTGAGGTGCGCTTCGAACTGTCCGACCAGATCGGCGCTGGATATGACTTCCACGCCAAAGCTGCGCAGCAGATCGAGGGTGCCGCCGTCGACGATGGAGACGTAGGGAATGGCATTGCCCGGTGAATACTGCATGGCCACGCGTTTGGCGCTGCCGAGCATCTTGCGGAGCAATTGATGCTGTCCTTCCCAGGGGAGATAGATATGTTTGGCGCCGGGCAGATGATCGCAACGCCACGGCTCGATGCGGTGCACCAGTTTTTGCGGTTCGCCTGTGGCGGGGATGAAATAGAACCAGCGCCGCGAGGCGAAGCGATGGGTGTCCATATTGAGAATACGGGCCGCGATGGCGTCGCGGTTGTGAAAATCATAAAACAGCCAGCCATCGAGACCGGCGGCTTGTAATGCAGCTTGAATGGCCTTTAAATCCATAAAACAACTCCTTTATGAGATGAATATCCGATATGAGACTTAACAATCCTTATCCTGTTTCAACGATTGGCATAATCCTGATTAAATTTACCCAAAAGGTGAGGGCATGCAATCGCTGCGGGCACGTTAATACAGAGCCCGGGGGCAAAACATCAGGCATTCCAGTGTTCGTAGTTCCGCCTTCAGGTGGCTGACTATGAATGCTCGCCACCATTCGAAGCTCAGAAAGTTGAAGATAATTTACCGTACAGAATCGGGATCAACCGTCTTTGGATCTGAAAAGTCAGGATGATCAGCGGAACGAAATGAATGTTGTGCCGAGCCCTGCAGCCCTAATTATTACCGGCGACCGAACGCACCAGGCCCTTCAGGCGCTTCTCGACGTTTTCGATTTCTTCTAACAGCTTGCTGGCATTTTTGAGATGGCCGAGATCGCGGCTGAGCAGGATGTAATAATTCAGTTCATCGAGCGCGGTGAGGGCGGTGCGGTAATAATGCACCTTGGCATCCTTGGCGCGTTTTTTGAAGCCAAGGGCAATGTTGAGAGGAATTTGCGCCGCGCTAGTGCGCAGCAGAAGGGCCAGATGCGCCTGTTCGTGCTTGCGGAACCTGGCGCATGCCTTGAAAACATTTTGTACCAGTTCGTGACTCTGCTGCCAGACGGCGAGATCGTGATACGTTTCTACTTTTCTGTTATCCATCGCACGTGCCTTTGATTATCAAGCCGGTTAACTTGACGAAAAATAGAGAATTCAGCAGAAAAAAGCAACAGATATTAGCAAAAAAAAGGGCTGTCCAGTCTTTGCCGGGCAGCCCATATATATTATGGTCAGATAAAGTTTATTTCGCGAACATCATCTTGATGGCTTTGGTGCTGCTGCCGGCCTGGATGCGGCAGATGTAAATGCCCGTCGGAACGATGGTGCCATTGTCATTGGATCCATTCCAGGTGAGAGTTTTGTGACCGGCGGTCTGGTTCTCGTTGACCAGGGTGCGGACCAGTTCGCCGCGCACGTTGTAGACCTGGACGCGCACCGAGGCGACTTCCGGCAAGCCGTATTCGAGCGTGGTGGATGGGTTGAATGGATTGGGGTAATTCTGCTGGACATAGAAATTTTCCGGCAGTTTGACCTGATCCACCGTGATGGTCACCGGGCCATGATGATTGGTCTGGCCTTCAATATCGATATCTTCAAGGCGGTAATAATAGGTACCTTTGTCCTGCAGACGATCATCAATAAAAGAATAGGAATTGGGCGTAGCGGACGTGCCCGCTGCGGCGATCAGGCTGCCATTGATCTTCTTAAAACCATCCTTGGCCGAGGTGCTGCGATAGATATTGAAGCCGACGTTGTTCTGTTCGCTCTGGGTGGTCCACTGCAGCTTGACCACGCCATCAAGATTGACGGCGGTGAAACTGCCCAATTCGACGGGCAGGGTGGCATCCAGGGGACTCAGATTGCCGGCTGCGATGATTGTTTCCTCATCATCTGCCCAGACAATAGTCGGGTTGGGTGAAGTGGTTCTCCAGACAAAGTTGGGGCTTCCATCAGGATCCGTGATGGTATAGCGGATGGTAACCACATCCATAAAACTGGATGTAACCGCCGTGCCAATAGTCCTTAGAGCAATATTTACGGATGTACGGCCGGCAGCAGGCACAGTGACAGTCATGGTATAATACCCGCCGCCACTAAAATTATGAGCCGTTAATAATTCAGGTGTTGAAAGCGCGGTATTATCATAAGTAAACACCAAATTGCATGTGCCCAGGTTGAAAGCAGTACCTGTATAACGGATCTGCACTTTGACGTCAAAATAGCCGCCCAGGGTCATGTCGTTGCGAACAACCACAAATTGCAGGTCGAATGCGGCGAATGAAGTGGACAGCTGGCCAAACGCCAAAACCAGTAACGCGACAACAAATATCATTCTTTTCATCATCATCCTCACTTATTATGGCACCTGGGTTCCACTGCCATTGTTGGGTCGCCAATACGTATTGGCATCGATGGCATCAATGCCACCATCCAAATTAAAATCGGAATATTTCTCATAAGCCCACGGTGTGCCATTATTGGGCCGCCAATAACTGTTTTTATCTATCGCATCCACACCGCCATCTGCATTCGCATCGCCGGTCTTCAAGGCAAAGGCGCCATCGCTCATCGCTTTCATCGGCGTAATGCCATACGCTTTGGTTTGAGCCGTGGTAAAATCATGCAGCGTCGTGCTGGTTTCATTGAGCGCCAATCCCGCATTACTCATGATGGCCAGATGATTTCTGTGCCGCACAACGACATAATAGTTTTTGAGTCCCTCAAGCGTCAAGATATCGAAAGTAGCAGTAGATCCATCAGTTCCGACGATGTTGCCGTTCTTGTTCAGGAACAGACTTTTGGCATAGATCGTCGGTCCGCCGATCGTGCTGCGGAGTTGCAGCATCACCCAATCCACCGAATTCGCAGGAATGCTGCTCACAGTGCCTGGATCGTAGGCATAGGGAGAAGTCGTCGGGATGACCCCGAGATCCAGGAGTCCCGTCAACATATTGTGATTTGCCACATCATAAGGCCCCTGCAGAAAAGCTTTAACCGACAGCTTCACCGTTGCCGGCGCGATTGGGGCGGTGGCCCACTCGGTCAGATCCCCTTCGGGATTGTTGGCCAGATTATCGAAATAGGCGGCCGCATCGGTGGTGTTCAGCATGGCCATGTTATAAGAGGGGCTGAGCGTGGCTATGGTCCAGCGTAAGGTGACGACGCGCTGCCAGGAAGTGGTGACATTGAAGCCGGCCGGCACGCCGGCGCCGGATTTGCCGATGCCGTTGCCCGTGACCAGAACGCGATAATAGTTGTTGGGGGCACCCAGTTTGCTCACCGAGAGATCGTACCCTGTGGTGGCGGCGAACCAGTTGCTGTCCGGATTTGTGGCAAAAGGCGTCAATTCAGGCCCATACGCCACATCGATGGTCAGGGAATTAAGCGTTCGCGTGGTCGTGGTTTTCATCTCGAGATCGACATGAAACCGGGCGCCCACGGCGCCGCTGTTGCGCGATACGACCAGACGGAACTCTGAATCATCCGCAAAAACAACCGCAACCAGGGAGAAGAGCACAACCGCTGCCAGACAGAGAATGCTTTTGTATTTTTTTTGCATGCCTTTTTTGCCCCTTCTTTGAGGTTTCTATTGATAATATACATCAAGCAAATAAAAAATCAAATGGGAAAATAATAAAATCTATATAATTTTGCTATTTTTCATTATCACTATGGCACATGTGAATAAATGCCGGTCCGCTGGGTCTTGTACCACAGCAGATAATCCGCCGTGGTACAGGCGTTGTCAAAGTTCAGATCCGCCGGCCGGTAGCCCGTCCGTCCCGTCTGCGCGTCATCCAGCCACCAGGCATAGTCAATATCGGTCACCACGCCATCCTGATTCATATCACCGCACCACAATCCCCAGATGCCCTCCCGCAAAAACTTGGCGGCAGACGTGCCATAGTAGCGCGTGCTGTCCGAGGTAAAATCGTAGAGTGCCGCACTTTTCTCGGAAAAAGAGATAGTTGGCCGGGACATCACCGCCACATGGTTGCGATGCCGCACGATGACTTGATAATCTCCTGGCGCACACCCGGTGAATCCAAGCTGGGTGGTTATCCCATCCAACTCCGTCACCATGCCGTACTTGTTGACAAAAAAGGATTCCTCGGCCACAATGGTGGCTGTGATGGGATCGCGCAGCTGCAGCAAGACCCAATCCGTTACGTTCGCGGGCAGTGCAGTTACACGGCGCGGCGCCAGGTAATAGGGCGAACTCAATGACAAGATGGCGCTGTCCCTTAGACGCGTGGACATGGTATCGCCCGCCGCATCATAAGGCGCCTCCAGTAAAACCCGTACATTGGCCAGCACATAACTGGATTCACCCACGGTATCCGACGGCGCAGAATAATTACCATACATATCAACCGCATAGACCACATAATAGAGATGTACGTTGGGGTCGTCCAAGCGCGCATCGGTATGCACATACTGGGTGTTCAAGGTCGCAGCGAGGAAATTGGATGTCGACGGCACGAAAGCGGGCAGCGTGTCGCAATGGATATTATAATACAGCGGCTGCGACTCCGGATGGCCTGACGTATCCTCGCTCACGGGCAGCCATGAGAGCGTGGCCGTGCCCGATTGCACAGGGACCACGCCCAGCAACCATCCACTGATGACAAAGAACAGTAACATTTTGCAAAAGAATCTGGATATTTTTATATGAAGAACACTCACCTGTAACATACCTTGTTTGAATGAATTCACCGTTTATGCTGCTCGCGGACTTGGTATGGCAAGGTATGAATTTTGCGCCTAACCTGTCGTGATACTTCTCACAGCCTGAAAATTCTCTTACTTACATATTTATATACAAAAAAAGCCATATTTTGCGGAATCAAATGTCGCGAACCGCACTTTCGCTGACCGCAAAACACGCCTGGTCCCGGTCCACCGTGGCTTCAATGCCCAAGGGCAGCACCGGTTTGTCCGCCACATGGCCGATCTGCAATCCATAAAGCACCGGCACGCCCAGTCCGTTGAGACGGTCTTCCATGATTTCCTCAACGCTCAGGGTATTATCAAAAGCAGGTTTATACTCCGCGGGCTTGCATTTAACGCAGCGGTCGACGAGAATGGCAGAGGCCGCCGCCAGCTTCCCCGCCTGCTGCAGCTGTGTCAACATGCGATCCAGCGAGTAGGGCTCCTCGCCGACTTCCTCGAGGAACAGCACCTTGCCGGCTGTATCGATTTCATAAGGGGTGCCCAGCGTAGCGGTGACGAGGGTGAGGTTGCCGCCAACCAAAGGGCCTTTTACCAGGGCCGATGCTTTTTCCGGCCAAAAGGTCATGGGCAAGGCCGATGATGGGGTATCCACCAGACCCGGCGCAGCCGCCCTGGTCAGCGTATTCATGAAATAGCGCGTGGAATACTCATTGAAGGTCGACAGGGCCACGGCGCCGTGGTAGGTGACGATGCCGGAGAGCTTGTGGATGGCCAAATGCAGCGTGGTGATGTCGCTGTAACCGATGAGAATTTTTGCATTCTGGCGGATGACTTTATAATCGAGATACGGCAGGATGCGGATGGCGCCATAGCCGCCGCGCAGCGCCACGATGGCAGCCACATCGGGATCTGTGAACATGGACATGAGGTCTTCGGCGCGCTCCTGGTCGCTGCCCGCCAGATAACCCCATTTTTTGCGGATATGTTTACCCAGCTTGACACGAAAGCCCAGTTTTTCCATGGCGCGCTTACCTTCGATGATTTCACTGGGTTCAAAGACCGGACTGGCCGGCGCGACGAGTCCGACCACGTCTCCCTTTTGCAGGGCGCGCGGCTTCACCAGGGGCAGGTGCTCTTCCGCGGATACGGCAGGTGCAAACCAGGCTGCGGCGGCGCTGGTGGCGGCCAGGCCGCCGAGGAATTCACGGCGGGATACTTTAGATGATCTGGTCATGGGATTTTCTCATCCTTGGTCGCTTATTAGTAACAGTTCCTTTTCGACTCTTTCCATGAGAAACATTTTTAGCAAAGATTGATATGGAATATCTCTTTTATTCGCCAACAATTTCAGTTCTTCAATGACGCTCTCAGGCAAACGAATGGAGATAGTTTTAAGGGAAGGTTTCAATTTGGGATTTGTCATTTTGACGGCCCTGGACCAGTCCAGAAAATCCTTGGAATCGTGCGAATCCCAAAAATCATTTTCTTCTTTTTCGTTTTTAAATTTGGGAATAACTTTTTTAACATTGTTCTTCATAAAAATTTCTCTCTTTTCGGCTCATATCCCGGGCAGATATCACCCCTATTTTTAGGTTTCTTATGGTAAAAACCACAAACAACATTCTACGGCGGTCCGTTCTGCCTAATGCATAAAATCTCATTTCAATATCAGAGTGTTTCAAATCGGTCAAAACGAGAAGCGGCTTATTAAAAAATATTTGCTCACATTCTAGGGGCGTAACAAAATGCTTCTCCCAGTTTTTTTTGATGTTATATTCATCCCACTCAAAACCGGTACACTCACGTATTTTTTCATATAGTTGGCTCATTTAAAAAGTATATATACATTATATACAAAAATCAAGTCTTTTCTACAAGCTCTGATCAACCAACCGGACCGATCCCGGATAAAAAGAACTTGAAATTCCTGTTTCTTCTCCCTATGTTTATAAAGACCTGAACCGAGCGATTGCCTTAACCTTGCGAAGGTTCTCCTAACCTTCACAAGGCTGCCTTTTGCGCACAAATCGCTCAATTCAGGAAAGAATAAAAATTCTCTTCGGAAAAGCCCATGACCTTTACTTTTTCACACAATACGATTCGATACTGGACGACCTTGATACTCCTTCTTTTGCTGGCCTGCGCCAAACAAGGCTTTCCGCCAGGCGGTCCGGTCGACCGTACGCGGCCGCAAATTCTCAGCACCGAGCCAAAAAGCGACAGCACCCGGGTCAACCTGGACAGCAAAGTGTTCATCCACTTCAGCGAGGCTGTGGAACACCGCACCTGCGAAGAATCCATTTTCATCACCCCCATGCCGGCGGAACCCGTGCGCTATAAATGGCACGGCAAAAAACTGGAAATCCGCTTTATGGAGCCCTTGCTGGAAAACCGCACCTACGTCATCACCATCGGCACGGGCACGCGCGACCGCCGCAACCTCACCCTGGCAGCCTCCCATACCCTCGCCTTCTCCACCGGTGACTCCCTGGATCGCGGCACGATCCGGGGAACTGTCCATGCCGATACGCCCATTGAAGGCACGCAGGTGTGGGCCTATGACTTGAAAACTGATTTACACCCCAATCCCGGCAAAACAAAACCCCTGTATGTGACTCAATGCAATGCCCTCGGTGTGTTCAACCTCGACTATCTCGCTTTGGGACACTACCGTATTTTCGCGGTGGCCGACCGCGACCGCAGCGGCACCTATGAAGCCGAACGCGAGTTGATCGCCGTGGCACCCAAGGATGTCGCTCTGGACAGCACCCGTCCAGCCATCAGCGGGCTGGTGCTGCGCGCAGCCATGGGCGACACCACGGCGCCGCAACTGGCCGGCGCCACCGCCCCGGACCGCCATCATGTGGATCTGCGCTTCTCGGAACGCATGGCCGAAGATGGCCTGGAGGATCGCTCCAACTATCTCATCCACGCCAAAGGCGATACCCTGGCCGTGCTCGACGCCCTGCTGGACTTTCGCAACGCCGCCTATGTGCACCTGCTGACCGCCCCACAGCGGGACAGCGCATCGTATACCGTGCAGGTGAAACAGGGCAAGGATTTAGCCGGATTTGCCCTGCTGGCCGATTCCTCCTCCGCAGTTTTTACCGGCAGCGCCCGGGATGACTCGGTCAAACCCTACTTCATCCAGGCTCTGCCCGAGGACAAGAGCCGCAATAATCCCTTGAACACACCTGTCACGATGATTTTTTCCGAAGCGCTGGACACAACCTGGACGCAGTTGGCCTTTCAACTTCAGGACACCGGCAAAACCGCCCTCACAGGAAGCTTCAATTGGCCCGATGCCGCGACGCTGCGGTTTCAACCCGATTCACTGCTCCTGCCTGAACAGCTCTACAAAGTGGTCATCGCCGAGGACTCGGTGCGCGACCGCAACGGCATCCGCCTGGCGGACACCCTGGTAGCCCTCTCCTTTCATACGCTGAATCCAGACACATTATCCGAAATATCCGGGTCGATGGTGGATGAAGCCAGCGGCTCGGGACGTATTTATATGCGGGCGCGCGGAGTGAGCGGGCCGGTGTATGAGTTGTGGCTGGATAATGAAGGCTTTTATCGCTTTGCGGATATCATGCCGGGACGGTATGTCATCGATTATTATCGCGATGAGGACAACAACGGCCGCTTCAGCTACGGCGCGCCGTTCCCGTGGCAACCGGCCGAGCGCTATGCCGTCTATCCGGACACCCTTGAGGTGCGCTCGCGCTGGCCCAATGAGGGGAATGATATGCGCCTGCCGCGGTGAGGGTGCATACCAGGCCGAAGCCGCCCCCGCCTTGACGCGCCCCCCTCCTGTTATGTAAGCACCTTTTACGTCCCGCGGCAGAAGAGTGGGGCACCGGCAGATGGTCCCGCGCAGCGTATTTGGAATTGTCCCGCGCAGCGTAAAAGATCCTTACAGGATGACATTTTTGGGATGGTCCCGCGGAGTCTAAAAGATCTTTACAAGATGACATTTTTTGATCTGCCCCCCTTCATGTCCTGCTGTAAGCACCTTTTACGCCCTGCGGCAGAAGAGTGGGGCACCGGCAGATTGTTCCGCGGAGCGTATTTGAAATTGTCCCGCGCAGCGTATTTGGAATTGTCCCGCGCAGCGTAAAAGATCCTTGCAGGATGACATTTTTGGGATGGTCCCGCGGAGTCTAAAAGATCCTTGCAGGATGACGTTATGGGGGGCTGCCCCGCCCTGTCAAAGGCCCCCAGCGAAAACAACAAACAAAAAAGCCCTGGTTTCTATAACCAGGGCTTTTTTTTCATTCGTAAGCCTCGAGCGGCGGACAGGCGCAAAAGAGGTTGCGATCCCCGTAGGTATTATCGATCCTCCCCACCGCAGGCCAGAATTTATTGTCCTGCAAATACGGCAACGGGAACGCCGCCTTTTCACGGCTGTAACCATGTGTCCATTCATTCGCGCTGACTTCGGCGGACGTGTGCGGCGCGTTCTTCAGAACATTGTCGAGCTTGTCCGCCTTGCCATCGATCACTTCCTGGATTTCCGCGCGAATCCGGATCAGGGCATCGCAAAAACGGTCCAGCTCGCCCTTGTCTTCGCTCTCGGTGGGCTCCACCATGATCGAATTGTGCACCGGAAAAGCCACCGTGGGCGCGTGAAAATTGTAATCCATCAACCGCTTGGCAATATCCTCCGCCTCTATTCCATACGCCTTGAATTCCGCCAGATCGAAAATCATCTCATGGGCAACGCGTCCTTTGACGCCGGTGTAGAGCACCTTATAGTGCGCGCCCAGCCGCGCCGCGATGTAATTGGCATTGAGGATCGCATAGCGCGTCGCGTCCGTCAAGCCCGCACTGCCCATCAGTTTTATGTAGGCATAGGAGATGATGAGGATGCTGGCGCTGCCATAAGGCGTGGCGCTCACCGCCGGAATCGCCTTGCCGCCGCCGATTTTCACCAAAGGATGCCCCGGCAGGAACGGCTTGAGGTGTTCCGCCACGCAGATGGGACCCATGCCGGGACCGCCACCGCCGTGAGGAATGGCAAAGGTCTTGTGCAAATTGAGATGACACACATCCGCGCCAATGGCCGCCGGATTGGTCAATCCCACCTGGGCGTTCATGTTGGCGCCGTCCATATAGACCTGACCGCCATTTTTATGTATGATGCGGCAGATCTCGATGATCTGCTCTTCGAACACGCCATGGGTGGAGGGATAAGTGACCATCAGGCAGGACAAGGTGTCCTTGTGCTGTTCGGCCTTGGCTTTCAGGTCCGCCACATCGATATTGCCCTGATTGTCGCAGGCGACCACCACCACGTCCATGCCCGCCATGACCGCACTGGCGGGATTGGTGCCGTGCGCCGACGCCGGGATCAACGTGACCGTGCGCTGCAAATCGCCGCGGGAGAGATGCCAGGCGCGGATGACCATCAGTCCGCTGAACTCGCCCTGGGCGCCGGAATTGGGCTCGAACGAAGCGGCCGCAAATCCCGTGATCTTGCAGAGATCTCTTTCCAGCTCTGCGATCAATTCCAGATACCCCGCGGCCTGGTCCTGCGGCACAAAAGGATGCAGCTTGCTGAAGCCGGGCCAGCTCAACGCCAGCATCTCGGCCGTGCCGTTCAGCTTCATGGTGCAGGATCCCAGGGGAATCATGGAGGTGGTGAGCGAGAGATCTTTCTTTTCCAAATTTTTCAAATAGCGCACCATCTTGTGCTCGGAGCGGTATTTGCTGAAGACCGGGTGCGTCAGGAAGGCGCTGCTGCGCTGCAATGCGCCGGTGATGACAGCGCTTGAATCCACAGCAAGAGCCTGCCAGTCGATTTTGAACTCTTTCTGACCTATGGCAGTGGCGAACAGAGCGACGATCTCCTCCACATCTTCAGGCCGTACCGTCTCATCGAGGGCAATGCTGATCTCCTGGATGTCGATATAATGGAAGTTGATGCCATGGGCCAGGGCCTGTTCGCGGATTTTGGTCACTTCCTCTTTTCCGGCCCGTACCTTGATGGTGTCAAAATAGACCTTATTGAGTTGGCGATAGCCGAGTTTTTCCAGGCTGGCAGCCACAATCCGGGTGAGATAGTGGACGCGTGTGGCAATGCCCTTGAGCCCATCTGCGCCGTGCCAGACGCCATACATGCCCGCCATGATGGCCAGCAGCGCCTGAGCGGTGCAGATATTGGAGGTGGCTTTCTCGCGGCGGATGTGCTGTTCGCGCGTCTGCAGAGCCATGCGATAAGCTTTTTTACCGTGCCGGTCCACCGACACGCCGATGACGCGGCCGGGCATCTGACGAATATTCTCGGTACGGGTGGCAAAGTAAGCCGCGTGCGGACCGCCGAATCCCATGGGCACGCCAAAGCGCTGCGCGGAACCGAGCACAATGTCCGCACCCATCTCCCCCGGCGGCGTCAACACCACCAAAGCGAGCAGGTCGGCGGCGACCGCCACCAGCGCCCCCCTGGCATGGGCTTTTTCAATGAAAGCGCGCGGATCCTGCACATCGCCATCGACATCAGGATACTGGATGAGCACGCCAAATACGCGCTCGTCCAGGCTGGTTTCATCCAGTTTGGCGATGCGGATTTCGATATCGTGCGGCGCGGAACGGGTTTTCAATACGTCTATGGTCTGGGGCAGGCATTTATCGGAAACGAGAAAGACATTATTTTTTGGATCGCGGGTCTTTTTGCTGTTGAGACGGTGAATCATGCTCATGGCTTCCGCGGCGGAGGTGGCTTCATCCAGCAACGAGGCATTGGCCACATCCATGCCTGTGAGATCGCTGATCATATTTTGAAAAACCAGCAGCGCTTCGAGCCGTCCCTGGGATATTTCAGCCTGGTAGGGCGTATACTGGGTATACCAGCCGGGATTCTCAAAAATATTGCGCAGAATGACAGCCGGGGTGATGGTATCATAAAATCCCAGGCCGATATAGGAGCGAAATACTTTATTGCGGTTGGCGAGTTTTTGCAGCTGCTGCAACAGCTGCTGCTCGCCGATGGCCGACTGGTTGTCAAAGGCCTGCTGCAGGCGAATGCTCTGCGGGATGGTTTCATCGATGAGGGCATCCAGGGAGTTGATGCCGATTTGCTTCAGCATGTCCTGCTTCTCGTTCGCATCAGGACCCAGGTGGCGAATGGGAAAAGCATCTGTCGCGGGTAAGGCGTTCTTCATTTAAACCTCGTTCATTAAGGGTTATAAGAAAAGTCGAATGCCGATGCCGCCGTCGATGTCAAAATCGGTATCCGGAGCGAGGAGGACGACGGGGACGATTTCGGCGAATATTTCCAGGGGGATGGATTTAAAACCATAGTCGAGTCCGAAGGGCAGCCGGATGCCAACGGCTGCTTTCTGATCAAAGCGGATCATGCCGCCAAAACCATAATGCCAGTCCATGTACACAGAATTGGCAGGAACCGATTGCGGCCTCTGGTGCAAATAGTCAGCATGGAGATAAAAGGATTTTTGCTCACCCGTTGACCACGCTGCAGCAGCGTCAAAGGCTTGCTGCGCGCCGATCCATTTTTTGGCGCTCAAGCCCGTCGGCGCCCCCAAAATAAAGCCGACACCGACACCCTGATGCACGTCAGCAGAGGCCGATTGGATGAGACAAAAGAGGAGGAGGATTATGCTGCAAAGAGATTGATTTATTGTTCTCATAATGAAATGAATCGTGTTCCACTTTCCCGTCTATAACATAGTTATTTATTTTGAAAAATGCATCATTTTTTCTCTGTGAATAATTTTATGGTTTTTATGTATTATTTTTAATACTTTAATTTACTATGGTCAATACAGGAAACCTTATGGCGAGCGAACAACAGAGCCTGAATTTTGCGGATAATGATCTGCCCTTGCACGCACTGCATCTGAATCGCCCCCTGGTTTTTTTCGATCTCGAAACCACGGGGCTGGATATGCAAATGGACCGCATCGTCCAGTTCGCATTCATCCGTTTGCAAGTGGACAAACAGATGCAGGAGTGGCAGGAGCTGGTGAATCCCGGCATCCCGATCCCGCCGGAAGCGACGCAGGTACATCACATCAGCGATGCCATGGTCGCTGACAAGCCTCTGTTCAAGGATTTTGCACCGCGCCTGCAGGAGTTCATCACCGGATGCGACCTCGCCGGTTTCAATGTCGCCCGTTTTGATATCCCCTTCCTGCAGGCGGAAATGGAGCGGAACGGCCAGCCGTTATCCCTGGCGCAGGTGCGCATCGTTGATGCCCAATCCATCTTTCATCGCAAGGAACCCCGCGACCTCACCGCCGCCTATCGTTTCTACTGTCACAAGGATTTGACCGGCGCCCATGACGCCCTGACCGATGTCCGCGCCACCCTGGAGGTGCTGGACGGGCAGCTGCAAAGGTATGCCGATTTGCCGCATGATGTTTCGCATCTGGCACAGTTTTGCGCGCCGGATGACAACAGCAGGTTCGTCACACCGGATCGCAAATTCTACTGGCGTTATCGCGAAGCGATTTTCAGTTTTGGAAAATACCGGGGCAAGAGTCTGAACTGGGTCCATCAAAACGATCCGGATTATTTGCAATGGCTGGTCAGCCAGGAGTGGCCCGAAGAGACGCGCCAGATGCTGATCGCGGCGCAGCGTGGCATTTATCCGAAAAACGAAGCGTAGCATCGAGCAGCCTATGCAATCCATCCAGAAAAGACATCTGCGGTTGGGCATCCTTCTCGCACTCTTGACTGTGGCGGCCTATAGTCCTGTTTTCAACGCCGGGTTCGTCAATTACGACGACATCGAATATGTGACCGAGAACGCCCATGTCAACAGCGGCTTGTCGCTGGAGAATCTGTCCTGGGCTTTCTCCGCCTTTTATGCCAGCAATTGGCATCCCCTCACCTGGTTGAGCCACCAGATCGATTGCGCCCTGTTCGGACTCAACGCCTCCGCCCACCACGCCATGAATCTGTTCTGGCATGTGGCGGCAGGACTGCTGCTCTACCGGGTGATGCTGCGGCTCACGCGGCGACCGGCGCTGAGTTTCCTGGTGGCGGGTCTGTTTTTAGTGCATCCGCTCAACGTCGAATCGGTCGCCTGGATCTCGGAGCGCAAAAATACCCTGAGCACTTTTTTCATGTTCGCCGCCCTTCTCGCATGGACGCGCTATCTTGAAAAACCGGATTTCCGGCGGCACCTGGGCGCCTTGCTGCTGTTTGGCTTGGGATTGATGTCCAAACAGATGCTGGTGACGCTGCCGCTCCTCCTGCTCATCCTCGATGATTGGCCTCTGTCGCGGGGCTCCGGTCCGGCAAAGCCGGCTATTTCCTGGCGAAAACTGGTTTGGGAAAAAAGATATTTCTTTACGCTCGCCCTGGCAGCGGGCATTGCGGTGGTGGTGGCGCAGGCGCGGGGCGGCGCTGTGCAATCGCTGGGGAGCATCCCGTTGGCGCAGCGCATCAGCAACGCGGCCATTTCTATTTTCAGCTACATCGGCAAGATGTTCTGGCCGATGGATCTGGCGGTGATGTATCCGCACCCGCGCACGGAGATCATCAGTCCTGCATTTGCGATTTCACTGCTGGCTATCGTGCTGCTCTCTGTTGTGTTCTGGCGTCTGCGGCGCCGGGCGCCCTATGCCCTGGCCGGATGGCTGTGGTACCTCGTCGCCCTGACCCCGGTCATTGGCATCATCCAGGTTGGCATGCAGGCGCGGGCGGACCGATATGCTTACGTGCCGCTGACCGGATTGTTCATCCTCGTTGTTTTCGCGGGCGAAGGGATCCTGCGTCGATTGAAAGTGCCGCCGCAGGGGCAATTCCTGGCCGGCCTCGGCATACTGATTGTTTTGGCTGGGTTGACCTGGCGTCAGGCCCGGGTCTGGGAGAACAGCATCACGCTGTTCGATCATGCCGCGCGGGTGACGCAGGACAATGACCTGGCGCATGTCAACCTGGGCGCCGCCCTGTACGAATCAGGGCGCAAACAAGAGGCGATGACTCATTTTCAGGAAGCCATTCGCATCCGTCCCGATGATGATTCGGGGTATAATAATCTCGGTTATGTGCTGCTCAACCTGGACCGGCTCGAGGAAGCGGAGCCGCCGCTGCACCGCGCCCTGCAATTGAATGCGGAAAATCCAGCCGCGCATAACAATCTCGGCAAAGTCCTCTTCAAGCAGGGCCGCCATGCCGAAGCGCTGCCGCATTTCCAGGCCGCAGTCAAACAGATGCCCGGTTTTACTGAAGCGGAGAAGAACCTCCAGGAGACTCTGCGCGTATTAGGTGAAAAAAACATCCATCCATGAAAAAAGCCATTCCTGACAGCGATCGCAAAGGCTGCTTTTGCTGCAATGGCGATCATCACCAGCCGAAACGACCGGCTGTCATCATGCAAAAGGATGTGATATCCGATTTTTAGGCCCGTTTTGCAACAAAATTAGCCAGACGCAGGAATTACACTTTTGTGATCTGGCGCAGAACCACGAAGCGTAAATATGCGTTCTATGTGTGATTTGAAACGTGCAATTTTTTCACTGGTGATGCGGCGATCAGAAACGATCACAGCAATGACGCAAAGCCAACAAGGTCAACATTGCCATAAAGGTACAGGTTTAATCAAGTATGAAGAAAACTTATCTGGTCACTCTTCTCACGCTCTCTCTTTTATCGAGCTGTGAGATCGACCACGGACTCGGCATCATCGAATCCGAAATCAGCGGGCGGGTGATTTTTTCCAACCCCGGCGCCAAACCGGACAAGATCGATGCGGCCCGGGTGGTCGCGGTGGTGAATTTCCCGCCCCAGGGTTTGGGCGATCTGGTGATCACCAATACCTCTCTGAATACAAGCCAGGAATCACCCGCCTATCGTCTGCCGGCACCGCTGGCGCGGTATCAGGTCGTGGCTGTGGTCTACCGGGAAAAAGGCAAGGACTGGGATTACACCAACATCCTGGGTATTTATGGACTCGATGAAACCCATGGCTGGGAAATTCAGCCGGTCACGCTCGACAAGAATAACCCCGTGGCCAAAGATATCGATATTTATTGTGACTGGCCCGCATCGAAATAAAGGTAAATGATTCAATGAATAGAGTGATACGATCCCTTCTACTGTTTTTGCTGGCTGGCGAGCTCGCCCTTCACGCGGCAGAGACCGGCCAAATCAGCGGCAGGGTGCTCGATGCACAAAACAACGAGGCCCTGCCCGGCGCCAATGTACAGATCATGGGTTCCGTGTATGGCGCGGTGTGCGATGGACAAGGGTATTTCACCATTCAGGGCGTTCCGGCTGGAGAACATCGCTTACGCGCCACCTATATCGGCTTTCAGCCTGAAACCCTGTCGCTCAACGTCGCGGCGGGGCAAAAAACATCCGTACAGATCAAATTGAAACCCACCGTCATTCAGATGCATCAGGTGGTGGTGACGGGCTCGCGCCAGCCGGAGACCCTGGCCTCGGCGGCGGCGAGCATCAGCGTCATGGACCGCGCCTCCATCCGCCAGCGCAACCTGCTGCGCACGGAAGAGGCCCTGCAGCTGGTGCCAGGCGTCACTCTGGTGGGAGAAAATATCAACATCCGCGGCGGTTCCGGATACAATCGCCTCGGCGGCAGCCGCATGCTGGTGCTTTTGGATGAGGTGCCCATCCTCACCAGCGATCTCGGCGAAGCCAACTGGAACATCGTTCCCATCACGGAAATTGAACGCATGGAAGTTCTCAAGGGCGCGGCTTCCTCTCTGTACGGTTCCGGCGCTCTCAGCGGTGTGGTCAACATGATCACCAAAGCGCCCACGGCATCCTGGTCAGCGACCTTCCGCCAGGCCTCGGGTATGTACGACACACCCTCGGTGCCGGAGTGGAAATGGACGGACAAGCTGCGCTATTATCATCGCACCGATATGGGCCTTTCGCGCAGCTTCGGGCCGGTTGGCCTGCGCCTGGCCGCCTCGCGCCATCAATCCACCGGTGACCGCGAGAATGGCCGCTTCGAGCGCTGGTACCTTAGCGGCAAGGCAGTGTGGCAGCTGCCCAACCATGCGACGCTGACGTTCTTTTCGACCTACAGCTGGGAAGAGCGCGAGATCTTTTTGCAGTGGCTCGAGCAGAACCGCGCGCTAAATGTGCCTTCACCCGACCGCGGCGACAGCTATACACTGAACGGTTTTGTGGGCTATGCGGTCTATCAGCAGGTTTTTTCTCCGCGCCTCTCCGGCAAGGCACGGCTCTCCTATAATCAGCAACTCGTCGGCGTGCCCTTCAACATCACCAGCGCCTTCACGCCGGCCATCGGCGCCAGCGGAGAATGGCAGTTCACCTGGCAGCCGTCTGACCGCCACAGCATCTCCATGGGCCTGGATTACAAGCGCGATGCGGTCGAATCAGAATATTACGGCAAACGCGTCGCCAACGGCGTTTCCCCATACATTCAGGAAATTTGGACGGTATCGCAACTGTTGCATCTGAATGCGGGATTGCGCTGGGACACTTATCAACTGGTTGGCGATTCGCTCGAGATGCAGGTCAGTCCGAAAATTGGCTTCAGTTACCAGCCGTTGTTCGGCACCGTATTGCACGGGTCTTTTGGCCGCGGGTTTCGCGCCGCCACGGTGGTCGAGCGCTTCATCACCGCCGGATCGAAGGATTTCAAAGCCGTGCCCAACCCCAAATTGCAGCCGGAGCGCTCCATCCTTGTGGACGTGGGCATCCGCCAGAGCGTTGGCAATTGGGCCTACGGGGAGGTCACCTGGTTCTACAACCGCTACAAGAACCTCATCGAGCCGACGCTGTTGGCTTCGCAGCTGAAGGCGCAGTTCATCAACTATCCGGCGGCGCGCATCATGGGCATCGAGACCGAATGCCGCCTGCGCTTCTGGCAGGATCGCATCAATGTGCAAGCCACGGCCACCTGGATGGATCCGCGCGAGACGGAGACGGATGAAATCCTGCTCTACCGGCCGCGCTTCATCGCTTCATTGTCGCCGAGCCTGCGCTGGCAGGGGTTCACCATGGGGGCGGATTATCGTTACATGGGGCGGATCGAAAAGGTGGCGGTCTATCCGCTCGATGAACGCGTTCCGACCAAAATCTGGGATCTGCGCTGCGGTTACCGCTTCGGCAAGATCGATGTCCAGGTTGTGGCGCGCAACGCGTTGAATTACAATTACACCGTCTCCGAGCGCGTGCTCGGCGAAATACGGAATTATTTGCTGGCTATCAGTGGAGATTTTTAATGTTGAAACGTACGATTCTTTTTGTTGTGTTGATGATGTTGAGCATCCAATTTGCGCAGAGCGCCGAGTTCAAGACGTTGCAGCGGAAATATGTGCCCATCAAGATGGCGGGCGCCAGGATAACCGTCAGTCAGTTCGCTTTTAATGACTGGCGCGCTTTTCGTTATGACGCCAGCGACGGCAGCTGGCATCTGGTGCCCTTTCAGGTGGATTATCGCGATGCTAATGGAAATTATCATGGCAAACCAGCTCCCACCTACCTGGATGCAAACGACGAAGTGCTCTTCATGCCTGAGGATCTCGGCGATCGCGCTCCGGAAAAGGCCTGGCTGGCGGAGAATGGCATCCGGGCGGCCCGGCGTGTCGAAATCGAGATTTCTGAAGGAAGCGATGCTACCCAGAAAGGCTGGCTCTATCTCTATCCCAGCTCCAGTCAGCCCAAAAGCTATTTCCGTCATATCGGCGCCCCCAAGGGCAGCGGCGCGGATACGGTTTTTTCCAACGCCTATATCATCGGCCATAATTATCACGGCTGGATCGATTATCTGGCCATGGCGGACAATCCCAAAACCGATCTCATCGACCGGTTGAAACTGCGGGTGGCGGGTACGGCACTGGATCCCACCATCGGCAAATATGCGGCCACGGAAGACACCCTTAAGGGGAATGGCTCCATCCCGGGCAGCAAGGATTCCACCTATACCTATTGGCCGGGGGTCGTGCGCGCGATTCGCGATCAGCGCTCCAAACTGACCGTGCCGGGCATTGGCACGGCGCCGATCGATTATCCCCTCTTCTATTATCCCTGGTCGGTGATGATCGGTGTCAAGGATAAACAATTGGAGAGCGAGTACATACTGGTTCTGGCCGGCGCCAAGCTGATACGTCAGTCACTCGACCTCAGTCCGCAGGCGGCGGGCATGCGCTTCTATTCGGACAACAATCGCGGCGGGGCGGCCATCGATGGCACAGCTGAAAACATCGCCACAGCATTGGCGTCGCAGACCGGAAAACAGTGGACCATGGCCAGCGGTCCCCAGGGCACCCTCTTCGTGGTCATGGAGATGCCCAGCACCAAAAACGGTGCGACAATCCTCTACTATCGCGATGATCGTTCGGGCGGCACATCGGACAACACCCTTGAAAGCGGTGACAAAAAGTCCTACGGCGATATGGGGCTGGTGGTCACCGCCAAATCCGGCAGCGGATTGATCACCAACAATGTGACCATGGGATTCACTTTGTATATTCTTCCCGAACGCGACCGCGATGCAACATTTGCCGATGCTTTTTTCAAATGGATTCAACAGGATCCGGCCGTCAAAGTGAGCGTTCTCAATGATCCGGGAACCAGGGTCGATATTCCGGCAAGCGTACCCGATGGATTTAAACTGGGTGCAGGCTATCCCAATCCCTTCGACCCGCACCGGGGCGAGATCGCATGGGAGATCACGGCCATGCCCGTTGCACAAGATTATGAGGTCCAGGTCTTCAATCTGCTCGGTCAGCTGGTGACCTCCTGGCGTTCGATTTCGGCGCCTGTCAACGGCCGCACGCTCTTGCGCTGGGATGGACGCGACGCCAAAGGATATCTGGCGCCGCAGGGTGTTTATTTTGTGCGCGTCCATTGCGCCGGGCAAATGCTCATGACCAAAGTGCAGGTGGTTTATTAGACATACCCAAGACATACCCTTGCGGAGGCTTAAAACCTTCGCAAGGGTAGAGAAAAGGCAGAGAATAATCATTTAATACAGGATCAACCTATGACAACGAATTTGTCAACTTTGACATTAAATGCCCTGTTGAAGAATTCCGTGCAAACCTATCCCACCCACATCGCATTGGGTGAAGTGGATGGCGCGACCATCAACTACAGTGCTCTCCAGGACAAAGTGCATGTTGTTTCGGAACTCTTGTCCAATCAGGGTATTATTGCCGGGGACCGCGTGGCGCTTCTCAGCGAGAACAAACCGCAGTGGGGCATTGCCTATTTAGCCATCACCACCATGGGTGCGGTCGTCGTTCCCATTTTGCCTGATTTCACCACTGCGGAGGTGCAGCACATCGTCCGCCATTCGGGCGCCAAGGCCATTTTCGTCTCGGAAAAATTGTACAGCAAAGTGGAAGATGAGTTCGAATCGTCGCTGCGCTCGGTTTTCATCATCGAGGATTTTTCAACGGTCCCCTTGCGCACTAAAGGCGAACGCTTGAAAGAATTCATTGACCAGGGAAGCATCGAACTGGATAAACTCAGAGGCGCCGCCAAACGCTGGGCCGGCCGTACCAGGGAAGTGCAGGAAGATGATCTGGCTTCGATCATTTATACTTCGGGCACCACAGGAAATTCCAAGGGCGTCATGCTCACCCATAAAAATATCGTATCCGATGCCATTGCCACAACCGGGATTATCGATGTCAATCATACCGACCGGCTGCTGTCCATTTTGCCGTTGTCACATGCCTATGAATGCACGCTTGGCCTGGTGCTGGTGCTGCTCGTCGGCGCAGCGGTTTATTACGTCGATAAGCCGCCGACGGCGCGGGTGCTGACACCGGCCTTGCAGTCGGTTAAGCCCACCATCATGTGCTCCGTGCCACTGGTGATCGAAAAAATATTCAAGACGCGCATTCTGCCGCAGTTCACCCAGAAGCGGGTGGTGCGCGGGCTTTACGGCATCAACTTTATGCGGCGAACGCTGCATCGCGCGGCCGGCAAAAAGTTGCTGCGCTTTTTTGGCGGCGAGCTGCGCAGTTTCTGCATCGGCGGCGCATCGCTGGCGCCTGAAGTCGAACATTTTTTGCGCGAAGCCCAATTCCCCTATGCCATTGGCTACGGTCTCACCGAAACCGCGCCCCTCATCGCCGGCACCGATCCGGCAGGCACGGTGTTGCGCTCGACCGGAAAACCCTTGCCGGGCGTAGAGATCAAAATTGACAAACCCAATCCACATACGGGGGAGGGCGAAATCCTCGTCCGCGGCCCCATGGTCATGCAGGGCTACTATAAAGACGCGGATCGAACTTCCGAAGTCCTGGATAAAGAGGGCTGGCTGCGCACCGGCGATCTCGGCGCCTTTGACAGCAACGGTTACCTCTACATCAAGGGACGGCTCAAAAACATGATCCTGGGCCCGAGCGGAGAAAATATCTATCCTGAAGAGATCGAGGCGGTGTTGAATGAAGAAGCGGATGTGCTGGAGTCACTGGTCTATGAACAAAACGGCCAGCTGATCGCGCGCGTGTTTCTCAACTATGAGGAACTCGAGCAGATGTTTTCCTCCGAAAAACTGAACGACTCAGAGATCAAGGAACGCATCGTCGCACGCCTGGAAATGATCCGTACCCACGTCAACAGCCAGGTCAAGCCGTTCTCGCGCATCAACAAGATCATCGAGCAGACCGAGCCCTTCGACAAGACGCCAACACAGAAGATCAAACGGTATCTCTATGTGTAGGGGGCGTTATGATGGATAAATATCTGCTCTGGACCACGGATGTGGCGGTTTCCGTCCTTCGCTCCGGAATAAGAATTTTCATCATTGTTATCATCACGTTGCTGATCTACAAAGCCATTCGCACGTTGTCGCGCAAGATGGCGCTTCTGATCAGCCGTCAGGAACTGGATGAAGAATCGGTCAAGCGCGCCGAGACCCTGGGGGTGGTGATCCGCCACACCCTGTCCGTGATCATTTTTGCCGTGGCCATCATCACGATCTTGAGCGAACTGGGCATTGAAATCGGCCCCGTTCTGGCAGCCGCGGGCATCGCCGGTATCGCCGTCGGTTTTGGCGCCCAGAGTCTGATCAAGGATGTGATTAACGGCTTTTTTATCCTCGCTAATGACCAGATCCGCGTCGGCGATGTCATTCAGGCCGCAGGGAAAAGCGGCACCGTCGAAAAGGTGAGTCTGAAGATGACCGTGTTGCGCGACGTCTCGGGGAATGTCCATTTCATTCCCAATGGCGTCATCGATATCGTCACCAACATGACCAAGGAATTTAGCCAGTACGTCATGGATATCGGCATCACCTATGATCAGGATGTGGACCGCGCCATCGAGGCGGTCAAGGCGGTGGACGAGTCGCTGCGCGCCGATGCCGATTTCAAGGTGGATATGCTGCAGCCAATCGAGCTCTTCGGACTGGAGCGCTTTGCCGAGTCATCTGTCGTCATCCGGGCGCGCTTGACCACCAGGCCGGGGCAGCAGTGGCGCCTCGCCCGGGAATTCAACCGGCGGCTCAAGATCGAGTTTGATGCAAAAGGTATTGAATTTCCCTTTCCCACGCGCACGGTATATCAGGTACAGGATGCGAATTGATGGGTCAGCGTGGTGGCATGCGCCGGCGCGACAGCGCACGCACGCCTGAGCCTGTCGAGGCCGGCATATTGCTGCCTTCGACAGGTTCAGGCAGCCCCAAAAACGGTGACACCTCACCGCACAGCAAATGGCAGCGTTCAGTTTGGCCGATCATCGCGAGCGGCTTGCTGACTCTTAAAAATATCAGGTTTTACAAATCATTTTGCAGGGTTCATTAAAACCCACGATTTCGAGCGACTTTTTTGCTACAGGTTATGCTTATGGAATTCACATTACCCGCCTGCAACACCACCTATCGCATCGCCGATCCCGGCAGAATCATCACGCCGCGGCTATTGGTGTGGCAAGAGCGGGTTCAGGCCAACATCAATACCATGCGGGAGATGTTGCAGCAGGTGCGCTCTGATGCGGATCTGTCCCTGCTCTGCCCCCATGTCAAGACGCATAAATCGGGCTGGGTGACGCAGCAGTTGCTGGATGCGGGGGTATCGCGTTTCAAGGCGACCCTCAATGAAGTCGACATGCTCCTGGGCTGCGGCGCCCGGGAAATATTTGTCGCCTATCCCCTGCTGCAGGCGCAGGCGGCCTGGCTGGCTGAACGCATGGCCGCGCACCGCGAGGTGCAATTCTATATTCAGATCGCCCATCCCGAACACGCCGCCATCTGGCCGGCACTGGCCAAAAAACACGATTTCGATGTGCGCTTTTTCATCGATCTGGATGTGGGCATGGGGCGCACCGGGGTTGCCGCGGAGCGGGCTTTTGACCTCTATCGTGAAACCAGCCGTCTCTATGGCCTATGGTTTGCGGGTCTGCACGCCTATGACGGCCATAACTACAAGGCGACGCTGGACGAACGCAGAGCGATCACGCGGCAGAGCATGGATCTGCTTTTGCAGATCCTGCGCCATTTCAATGAGAACCAGGTCGCAGTGCCGCGGATGGTGGTCGGTGGCACGCCCGGTTTCTGGCCCGATTTTGAGTATTTGAACACACAGCAATTTGACGCGGAACTTTGGCTCTCCCCGGGCACCTGGGTGCTCTTTGACACCACCTGCGGCCGGCTGATGCCGGATACCTTTGCGCCCGCGGCGCTCATCCTGGCCCAGGTGGTCGACCAGACCGCGCCGGACCGCCGTACGCTGAATCTGGGGCACAAGCGCTGGGCCGTGGATCAGGGACCGGTGGAGGCGTTCAGCCTGCCCGGCATTCAGGCGGTGAAATGGAGTGAAGAACACACGGTGGTTGAGCTGGCTGAAAAAACACAGCTGCAGATAGGGGATTATCTGGCCCTGGTCCCGCGGCATGTCTGTTCAACGGTCAATTTGTGGGAATATTTTACGCTGGTTGGCGAAAACGGGGAAATTGTCATCGAGCAATGCCCCATCGAAGCGCGCAACCGCTGAGATGTTTACAGGAGGATTTTTTATATGTCAATCCGGATCATGAGAACCGCCTGGTTTGGTCTGCTGCTCTTTGTTTTGACGGGCCTTGGCATTGCAGAAACCAACAAGTTGTATCGTGAGCGAATTTACGAGCCCATGGTCATGAAGCAGTCGCTGCTGCAGGAATTTTATGGCGTGCCGGTCGAGGAGATGTATCTTTATGCCTGGAGCGACAGCACGCAATCGTGGCGTCTGATGCCGTTCCAGGTTGACGAGCGCATCATCATGGCCAATCCGTACGATCCGGCCAAAAGCCGTTTTTTTTACGCCTGTTCCGATCAAGCCTTGGATGATGGACTCTTTGATGAAGATGATGAACTGGTGTTCATGATCCGCGATATGGGGGATCAGGCGCCGCCCAAAGCCTGGATTGATAATGCCGAGGCCAAAAGCTTTAACAAACGGCTTGAAATCCGCGTCTACGATCCCCGTTCGTACGAGAAAAGCGCCTTTGCCTATCTGTTCCGCTCTTCAACCATCACGGAATCCGTGCCCACCCCGTATCAGTTCACCTACTATCCGGATGCGGACAGTCTCTGCAGCAAATATTACAATGTCGCCATTGACAAGAATTTTGGCATCCTCAGGAGCATTCAGCTCAATCCGCCTTTTGGCACCGGCGTGGATATTTTTGACCGTCAAAAAATATTGCTGAATGGCTATGGCGATTTTGGCGTGGTGGGCATTCCTTTTGTCAACACCAATGAAATGTATCTCAAGGTCTATTCTGATTATAAAGGCTACACTAAAAATCCGGTGGTCAGAATGGTGCGCGAGGTGCGCATGACCATTCGCTTGGGCTACACCCGACTCGAGGACGCGATGGCCTTCTTTGTCGCGGTCAAATTCTATCCCTTCAGCGGCACGCTCGAAGGAGGCGAGGCGCTCGACCCGAACAGCCTGGCAGAGGCTTTTCCGGAAGCGGAGGTCTATCTCGAATTGTACAACCTGAGGCAGAGTTGGGATCTTTCACCTGCTGCCGCAGGCATGCGCTTCTTCAGCAAACGCAATAACGGACTGGTCGTGGATGGCGTTGCAGACGTCCCTGACCCAGTCATCGAAAAACCCATCAATGAGTGGATGCTCACGGCAGGTGACCAGGGTGCGATTTTTTCCATGACCACATTCCCGGACACGGTGGCCGATGCCATTCAGCTCTATTTTTATGACAACAGCAGCGGCGGTATGGGAGATGCCCATATTTTCAAAGGCGCCAAGGATACAGGCGATGGCAAATCCTATGGGGATCAAGGCTTCCTGATGAGCGTTCCCAAAAGCCTGAAATTGGGTTTTCTCATGTATTTTCTGCCCGGCACGTTCAATACGCGCGAACAGGCGCAACAGCTGGCCGATTATATCGAACATCGCGCTCTGCCGGTGACTTTTTTGACCGGCGTGGAGCAGGTCGAAGAGGTGATCGCCAGCCATTTTCAAATGCTGCAGAATTATCCCAATCCTTTCAATGCCGGCACGCGATTAACATTTCAGCTGTCACGGCCGCAGCATGTGGTCTGCACTATCTATGATGTCGCCGGCCACAGGATAGCAACCCTGGCGGATCAGCGGTTCGGATCGGGGGGGCATGAGCTGTCATGGGATGGCCGGGATCAGGATGGTCGATCCTTGCCCAGCGGTGTCTTTTTTGCGGTGCTGCAGGGAGCATCGTTCCGGGCGGAGCGGAAGCTGTTGCTGCTGCGGTGACATACGCCCGCTTTGAACGCGCGGACGCGTCCGCGCGTTTGAGAGCGCCTTCGTGCCCGTGCACACCAGGTCGACGAGCCTCGTCGAGCTGGAGCGATGACCAAATCCGGGTTCTTCCGGGTTCATCCACAGGCGAAGATAAAATGATCTGTCAATCAGGAATCCATGTCTATGAAAGCAAAATACTTTCTGTGTTTATTTCCGGGACTGCTGTCCTTTCTCAGCAGCTGTTCCGATGACCACGGCCTGGCGCCGCTGCCGGGCCGGCTGCTGGTGGATATCAAGTTCCACGGCACACCGCCTGCCAACACCCAGGGCATTTATCTGATCGTGACGCCTGATTTTCCGCCCCACGCCATCAATGAGCTGTTCCATAGTTCCAACAGCCTGCCCATCGGACTGGATTCCGTGCACACCGAGATCGACCTGCCGCTGGGTCATTACGATGCCATCAGTCTGTGGTGGTACAGCAATGATACCAAATCCAATCTGGCCGATGTCCTCTCCCTGCCTCTGGATATCAATAATAACCTGCTCCCCTTGGGTTTTGATCTCACAACGGCGCAACCTCAGCATCAGATGAATCTGGTTGCCAACTGGGACAAGGTCAATCGCGATGCCAGCATCGAGGGCACCATTTATTTTAATGGCCCCTTCCCAGCCAACACGCTGGCCACAGCCGTGGCGGCTTACCGCTACAAACCGACGGTGAGCGTGGAATATCTGACCTTTCTCAAGTCCATCGATTTCAGCGTCGGCACCAATCCCTATCACTTTAAACTGCCGGTGCGCAACGGCAACATCGAATATCTGGCTGTCTTCTGGTTGCCGGAAAATTCTAATCTGACCGAGTTCCAGACCATCGGCGTCTATGAGAATCCGGCGCAGCCCGGCGAGCCCGCCAAATTCCGCGTCAAGGCGGGTGAGGCCCTCTCCGGTCTCGATATCCAGGCGGATTGGTCGAAAATAGTAAATCCTCAATAATGCCATCTATGGGCGGGAATCGTCATGACCAAAAATATATTTTTATTTTTATTGATATGGCCTGCGCTCATCTTTGCCCAGGCACAGGTGCGCGGCCAGATTTACGATCAGGAGAGCGGCCAGGCGCTGCCCGGCGCCAACGTCCAGGTGCTCGGCACCCTGTGCGGCGCCGTCTCCGACAGCAAAGGCCAATTTGTCATTAAGGACGTCCCGGAGGGGAGCCATTCATTGCGGATCTCCATGGTTGGCTATCGCGCCCGGCAGCTCGATCGCGTCGTGCTCAAATCCGGCGAGGAAACCGCATTGACCATTCGCCTCAAACCCACGCCCATCATCATGGATCCGGTGGTGATCTCCGCGGGCAAGACCAAGCAGACCCTGGACCAGGCGCCGGTCTCGCTCTCGGTGGTCTCCTCTCTGGAGATCCGCCAGCGCAACGCCACCAACATCCAGGAAGCGCTGGAGACCGCGCCGGGTGTGCACTTTGTCGGCAATCAGATCAACATCCGCGGCTCCACCGGCTATACCTTCGGCGCCGGCAACAAGGTGCTGCTGCTCCTGGACGGCGTGCCGGTCTATGCCAGCGACACCGGCGAGTTCAACTGGGACATGCTGCCGCCGCTGGATATCGAGCAGATCGAAGTATTGAAAGGCGCGGGTTCCACCCTGTGGGGCGCCTCGGCGCTGGGCGGCGTGGTCAATGTGCTCACCAAGGACGCGGATCCCAAAGGCCGGCTGCTGTTTTCTGTTTCTGCCGGACAATACGACAAGCCCTATTTCAGCGATTGGGAATGGACCGATCCCCAGCGCTTGCACTATACGCGCGAGGATATCTCTTACAGCAAACGCATCGGCCGCGTCGGCGGCCGCATCTCCCTGGGCCGCTTCATGACAACCGGCTACACCGAACTCGGCGATGCGCAGAAATACAACGTCACCGGTAAATTCGATGTCCAGTTCGGCAACGGCGCCAAATGGACGATCTATAATGCCTACAGCTACATCGACCGCGGCTTTTTTGTGCAGTGGAAAGGGCCCAACGATCCCTATGAAGTCGATGCCAGGAATCTCAACAATCACGCCAGCACCAATCAGCTCAACACCTACACCAAACTGGTCATCCCCTTCTCGCCGCGGTTTGCCATGAATCTGCGCGCTTCTTTTATTCGCACGCTGATGGGAAATCAGTTCGGGGAGAGCAGCAATTTCAATCCCGCCTATGGCGAAGGCGCCGAGATCCAGGCGGACTATATCCCCCACGAGAATCATACGGTGACAGCGGGCGTGCAATTCCAGCACGATGCGGGCTCGACCAAATTTTTTGGCGATCACAAGGGCTATTTCCTGGGGCCTTATGTGCAGAACGAATGGAAAGCGCGCAATAATCTGCGTCTCACCACCGGGTTCCGTTATGACC
The DNA here is from genome assembly GCA_963169875.1 of Candidatus Zhuqueibacterota bacterium. Classification (GTDB taxonomy): domain Bacteria; phylum Zhuqueibacterota; class Zhuqueibacteria; order Residuimicrobiales; family Residuimicrobiaceae; genus UBA2214. The sequence goes on along the minus strand of CAUJEL010000068.1, from coordinate 15,735 downwards.
GCTACCAGCTGGTGGGCGGATTGAAGGAGGATTTGTTCAGCCCGCGTATTGGCATCAACTGGCAGCCGTGGCCGACGACGAGCCTCCGCGCTTCAGCGGGCAGCGGTTTCCGCGCCGCCACCATCATCGAGCGTTTTCTCGAACTGGCGATCATGAATTTCAAGATCGTCGCCAATCCGGCGTTGAAAGCGGAGAGCAGTTGGGCCTATGATATCGGCGTGCGCCAGTACATCAATGAAAACTGGAATGTGGATGTGTCGCTGTTCGATAATGAGTATTGGGAGCTGATCGAGGCGCATATGGATCTGATCCGCGGCCAGGTGCAGTTCCGCAACATCCCGCGGGCGCGTATTCAGGGCATCGAAGCGACCACCAATTTCAGCCATCCGCTGCAGTGGAAGAATTGGCCGGTGGTGCCGAGTCTGCAGTTGACCGCAACGGCCATGAACCACAAAGAGTTGACCTGGCAGGAGCCGCTGACCTACCGGCCCAAACTGATCGGCACGCTCAAGGCGGGCGTGCGCGTGGCCAGGATTCAGGTGCAACTGGATTACCGTTATGCCAGCAAGGTGGAAGCGGTGAAGATTTATCCCATCAATGAGCGCGTGCCGATGAAGTTCTGGGATGTGCGCGTCAGCTATGACTGGCGCAAGTTCAGTTTCAAACTGGGCGTGCAGAATCTGCGGCAGTACAATTATGCGCCCATGGAGAGCAACCTCATGCCGATGCGGACGTTCACGGCGGGGGTACAGGGAGAATTTTAGCCATACAGACCGGCAGGATGTGAGAATCCGGGGCTAAAAAAATATAGGGAAATAAGGATGCATAATCAGTGGTCAGAGAGCTGAGAACAGCAGACAGAGCTCACAAGTTCGCAGTTGGCAGTGGGCAGAGAACAGCAGAAAGATAAGAAGGCAGTTGGCAGTTGGCGGGCAGCAGAGAACAGAAGGCAGTACGCAGTTGGCAGTCAACAGGCAGCAGAGAACATAATGCAGTACCCCGTTGATTGCGGGCAGGGAGCAGAGAACAAAGGCAGACAGCAGAGGACAGGAATGTATAACGGAATGACATCGATGCCCCCCGTTGTATTCACATCCGAAATCACCAATCATCCCAATCGTCCGCGATCATCCAAAACTTCGCAGGGTATTGCCGTTATTGAATTTTAATTTCTGATGGACAGGAGTGAGGGACATGAAGGTTCTTTTTATCGGCGGCACCGGCAACATCAGCACGGAAGTCAGCAAACTCGCGATTGCCTCCGGCATCGATCTTTATCTTTTAAACCGCGGCCAGATCGGCGTCGAGATCCCCAAAGCCAATTTCCTGCTTGGTGATATCACGGATGTGAAGGCAGTTTCCGGATTATTGGAAAACCATCACTGGGATGTTGTGGTCAACTGGATCGCTTATCAGGAACACGAGGTGGAACGCGACATCGCGCTGTTCCGGGGCAAAACCAGGCAGTACGTTTTTATCAGTTCCGCCTCGGTCTATCAAAAACCGCCGTCGCATCCGGTCATCACCGAGTCGACGCCGTTGTGCAATCCCTTCTGGGAGTATTCGCGCAACAAGATCGCCTGCGAAGAACGCCTCATTCGCGCGCATCGCGAAGAAGGATTCCCGGTCACCATTGTGCGGCCATCCCACACCTATGATACCATCATCCCAGCGGTCATCGGCGGCGGCCGCGAGTACACGCTCATCGAGCGCATGAAAAAAGGCCAGGAGGTCATTCTGCACGGGGATGGCACCTCCCTGTGGACGCTCACCCATGCCAGGGATTTCGCCCTCGGATTTGTTGGCTTGCTGGGGCATCAGCAGGCCATCGGCCATGCGTTTCACATCACGTCCGATGAAATATTAACCTGGAATCAGATCTATCAGGCCATCGCGGCTTGCGTAGGCGTGGAGCCAAAGATCGTCTATATGCCATCGGATTTTATCGGCCGTCTGGAGCCCTCGTTATCGGGCACGCTGTTGGGAGACAAGTCCTACAGCATGATCTTTGACAACACTAAAATCAAGCGCTTTGTACCGCAGTACCGGGCCACCATACCCTTCAGCGCCGGCATCCGCATGACGCTGGCATGGTTTGAGGAGGAGGCAGCGCGCCGCATCGTCCGCCCGGAGACCAACGCTATGATGGAGCGGCTGCTTAGCGCCTGCAAGTAACCCTGTGCTTACGCCCCTGCAGGCGAACCCGTCGGAAACAGAAGATGTTTCTGACACCGTCCAACTAAAAACGCCTCAAATATTTGAGGCGTTTTTAATTTTATGTATCTATCGATGCAAAGCGGATTTATATTATGCTTTTATTCTATCCTTTCCCTCCGGCCATCGGTCTGTCGCGACTTATTTCACCAGCGTGATACGGCGAACAATTTCCGCACTTGCAGAAGAAATGGAAACGAAATAAATCCCGCTGGCATGATCCGTTGCATCCCAAACCACCTGGTAGCGACCGGCGGGCTTTACGCCATCCACCAGGGTTGCGACCTCTCTTCCGAGTGGATCGCTTATCCGCACCTTGATATGTTCGGCTTGCAGGACACGAAAAGCGATCGTTGTTGACGGATTGAATGGATTGGGATAGCACTCGAAATGATCAAGTGCGCCAGATTCGCATGTGGCAAGAGGGGCTTCTGTATCTGCCGGTATGGCTCCCTTCTTGTCCTGGGCTGTTGGAATGAATTCAACGATTTGCCGATATCCGCTTTTCGTATAGGGGGAGAGCAGAACGAGTTTGAGATATCGGGCAGCGGCATAGTCATTCAATTTAATGTATTCCAGCTTGTTGCCATTGAAACGGCGATGATGATCAGCAATGGGTACGAAATCGTCCTCTGCCATTCCGGACGTCGACACCAGGATTTGCAGTCTGTCGACCTGACGAGATTCTGCCGTTTGATCATCATCCGGGCCATTATCCGTTTGCACGGCGATCATGTTGAAGCGGTGCACCTGCTGATCAAAAAATTCAAAGATCGCCCAGGCAGGACCATGCACATCGGGATACCCCCTGGCCAGGGTAGTCCCGTTCCATCCCTGCAAAATGCCGTCCACGGCATTCTTCCAACCGCATTTCCGCTTTTCTCCTTTTCGCGAATCCGTCGGTGAACCGGTCACAAAGACCAGGGAATTACTCTGTTTGGGCACATCGTCTGGATCATCACTGTTATCCAGGTAATCAAGCAGGGTTTGATCGCACAGATTGACGTAATCTGAATAGACCAGCAGGTCCGCTTTTTTCTCCTCGCCCGGGATACTGATGGTGATCGCCTGATTGGGGAATGTTGTCTGGTGTACCGGCGTGTCCCATAGTCTATCATCGACACGTAACGTGTAGGTGCCGATGCCAACGTTTTTGAAATGATACTGGCCTGAGGCATCCGACAAGGCCTTGGCAATATGTTGTCCGTTTTGTCCACTCAAAATCACCGGGACTTGATGCAGCGTACACTCGTGGGCATCTGGAACCCCGTTTCTGTTTTCATCAACCGTCAGTTGCCCATTGATGCGTCCGGTTATGATCGGGGGGGGTGGTGTATCTGTAACCAGCAAAGACGCCGACATGGGACCTGAATTGCCAAAACTGCTGGTTACATCCCCGGATTGGTTGTCCATTTGTCCACTGATGAGCGCCTGTACATCCACAGTGATGGTCGCATTGGTGCCCGCAAGGAGCTTACCCCCGGAAAACGTTATGACACCGGATCCACTCACAGCTACCAGGGTCCCTTCCGGAAAGGTGGACGATGCATTGGCGGGTGTTGCGATCACCAGACCCGCCGGCAGAACGTCGGCAAAACTCACGGCTTCTGCCGCGGAAATGGTGACGTTTATAAAATTAAACTTCAAGGTGCTGATCCCGCCTGTTGGCACACTGCCAGGATCAAATACTTTCGCAACAGAAAGTATATTTTTTATTTCCAGGTTGTCCGAAGCCGGGTTTGCCATGACGGGCGTGCCGGAAGTGGAATAAGCGATGACTGGACTCGTCGTGTTCAGATAGAAACCAGGAGTAGCCCCTGCAGGTACCTGGAGTGTAATCGAAAAGGTCACGGATGCCCCGGACACCAGATTGCCCCCTGTCAATGTCAACAGGGAAGTACCCGACAGTTGTGAACCCACGCCACAGATATCGTTTATAGGCGTTCCCACCGCATTCAGTCCCGAGAGGGCGGCATCAAGATCATCCGTAAAACTGATGCCCGTAAGTGCTTCAGTGGGGTTCTGGTTGGCTAATGTAAACTGTAGTTCCACTGTGCTGCCTGGCGACACAGGGTCGTTGGTAAATTGCTTGGTGAACAAGAGATTCTGCGCGGAAAGCAGAGAGGAGAGCAGTAAAAAAAGCGGTATCAGGGCTCTGGTCAGCATCGATGTTTTCATGGTGTCTTCCTTTCTTCACGAACAACGCTGTAACTTGATATGCAAGACGTGGCGATTCGTAATTTTTTGAAAGAGACAGAAAATGTACAAGTGCTGCGGAGTGGAGACGTGCCAGACAAAGGGTGGCCATCGAAAGATGCTGAAGAGAGAATGCTCCCCGGATATATGTAGTATTAATATATTGCATCTGGGTAAGAATAGCAAATAAATAGTGTGATTGGTTGCAGTATATTACCAAGGCGGTGTTAATCCGCATGATCCATAAACCGCCGGGTGCGCAAAGGACACTGACCTGTCTTTGTTGAGATTATGAAACGGTGCTAAATTGAAATGTGGAATGTGGGGCCGGAGCAAATTTTCATTATTAAAAATATGGGGATATCCCGTAAAAAAATCAAAAATAATTCGTTAAATTCATTTTTGTGCATAAAAAATGGCTTTTAAGCGGATGTATTTATCGGGGAATGCAAAGATACGCAAGGAAACAAAAAGATGAAAAGAGGGTTGCTGCACATTGGTGGCGGGGAGACAGAGAGAGGGGTAGCGGCAGATTTCAAGTTGGGCCCCGCCTGTGAGGCGGAGCCCAACACTCGAATTACTTGGTTTTATTCAAATTTTGCGCCTCAAGCTGTTCGACTCTTGCCTTGAGCGTTTTTATCGCCTCCAGCAGGATGGGAACCATGCCATCATAGGAAAGATTTTTAAATCCATCTGGATCTGTGCCGACCAGTTCCGGGACCACCTGTTCGACCTCCTGGGCGATAAATCCATATTGCCGGCTGCCGGGAAAATAGCGCTCCGGGAACTCTTCCTTGCGCCAGTCAAATTGAACCCCCCTGATCCTGGCCACGGTCTCGAGTGCATCCTCCACAGGCTGGATATTTTCTTTCATGCGCATGTCCGATGAGGGAGGGTTGAAGCCTCCGGATGCATACACTCTGCCCGCCACTGCCAGCATGTATCCATTGGGATCAACGTTCTGAGGTGTAAAGTTGGTGGTTCCGATACCGACCGCTCTTTGCAGAAAATTTTTGTACCCACCACGCACCCAGATGCCGTAATCGTTGCTGGCAGCGTTATCATTGTTAAAATATCCGGCAATTCGTATGGCGCTAACACCTTTTACGTAACTGGGCCATTCAGTCCGCTCTGCCCAAATGGCGCCCGAACTTCCAGACAGGAGGCGACTCTGCCCAAAGTCAGCTGGTCCCTCAAAAAATCCTGCATCGACGGTACTCGCGACATTCCAGGTCCCCCCGATGGTTTTTAATACAGATTGCATGGCATGACGATGAGTGCCTGATGTTGTTGGCTGTGCTGTGGGCAAATCGCTAATCGCCGTGATGGCATCGGTCGATATATTCTGGGCTGCATTCAGACTCCTGGAAAAAATGGCGAGTCCATCCAGATTGCTGTCGTTGACAACCAGAGAATAGGCGGTGCTCGCTTGCGTTCCTATCGCAGCGTGACCTTCGACGATCAGGCCATTGGCCGGCGCGGTCTGACCCGCATAGGAGGCGCCGATTGCCACACTGCCGGCAACGGAAAGCTTGTTCGCAGAATTATTGGCGTTGATCCCCATATTGCCCGCTTGATCTATGCGGACAATTTCCGTGTTTCCACTATTCTTTATGAGCATCTGCGCCAGCGCAAAATTCGCAGCCCAGGTTGTAAAAATAAAAAGCAAAAACATTAATTTGTTACGCATGGTCAACTCCTTTCCAGAATTCCTTTTTGTGTGGTGTGCCAGAGTATGGTTTTCGCGGTGCTGATCCTTTTTGACAAGTTGCTCCTCTCAGACAAGAAATTGCATACGGTGAGCATCAACTAACCATCGCTTACGAGGTTGCTGATTTTTCGCGTTTGGGGAGACATTCGCAAATACTGTGCCACGGGAACAACTACATTCAAATCTATAATAACAACAAGATAGAGGAATTTTAAATTAGAAAGACATGTGTTTCGAAATCGGGATTGGTGATATGGCGAGAAAACAGGGCAACAAACTGGTTATAAGACGATACACTCGGAATGACATCGGCAGGATTTCTCTCATACAGAGACGCCTCAGAAATTCTGAGGCGTCTCTGTATGCTCTTATGCTACGACGGGATGGCATCCATAGTGACCTGCTGCGGCGGATTGGCGTCGCTGTGCTGACTGGCCGGCACAAGTCCGCAGGACGGCCCGGTCGCCCTCCCCTGGAGCGCGACTGCGTGAATACAGATTGGCTCCCGAGTTCCTGCGCTGTACGCGGCACCTCAGAGCAGGGCGCATCAAAAAGAAGAGCCAGCTGAGCGACCCCGGGGTCGCTCAGGACATGTGCATTTACAGCGTCTTGAAGACCCGGGCGATCTCGCCGAGCGCCCAGTCAATGTCCGCTTTGGTCACCACCAGCGGCGGTGCCAGACGGATGATGTGTGAATGGGTGTCCTTGGCGAGAATGCCGCGCTCCTTGAGTGCAACACAGAAACGCCGCGCACCGCCCGCTTCCGGTTTCAGCACGATGCCCACCCACAGGCCGACGCCGCGGACAAAATCGATATGCGGCGTGTCGATAATGCGCAGGCCGTCCATGAGATAGGCGCCCATGGCGGCCGCATTCTCGATCAGTTTTTCATCGACCAGCACGCGCAAGGCCTCGCGCGACACGGCGCAGGCCAGGGGATTACCGCCATAGGTGGATCCGTGCGTGCCCGGCTTGAAGACGCCGAGGATCTCCCGGCTCGACAGCACCGCGGATACCGGGTACATGCCGCCGGAGAGCGCCTTGCCGATGGTGACCAGGTCGGGCTTGACCCCTTCGTGTTCGCTGGCCATGAGCTTGCCGGTGCGGCCCAATCCGCTCTGAATTTCATCGCACATCAGCAGCACATTGTGTTCCTTGCAAACCTGCGCAGCCGCCTTGAGATAGCCCGCGGGCGGCGACACCACGCCGGCTTCGCCCTGGATCGGCTCGACCAGAAAGGCGGCGGTGTTTTTGTTGATGGCTTTTTTCAGGGCTTCGATGTTGCCATACTCCACCATGACGAATCCGGGGGTATAGGGGCCGTAATAGTCGCGACCGTCCGGGTCGTCGGAAAAAGAGACGATAGTGGTGGTGCGGCCGTGGAAATTGCCGCTGCAGACGATGATCTCCGCTTTATCCGTTTCTATGCCTTTTTTCAGATAGCCCCATTTGCGCGCCGTTTTGATGGCGGTTTCCACCGCTTCGGCGCCGCTGTTCATGGGCAGCATCATTTCATAGCCCAACAGTTCGCAGGCTTCTTTGGCGAACAACGGCCACAGGTTGTTGCGAAACGCGCGACTCGTCAAGGTCAGTTTTTGCGCTTGTTCCTGCATGACTTTGACCAGACGCGGATGGCAATGTCCCTGATTGACTGCTGAATAGGCGGCCAGACAATCGAGATAGCGTTTGCCTTCTACATCCCAGACCCAGGGTCCCTGCGCGCGCTCGACGACCACGTCCAGGGGGTGATAATTGTGCGCTCCATACTGTTCTTCGATGGCGATGAGTTCAGCAGAAGTCATAAATCCTCCATTAAGGGTGATCATTTTCTTCATAGCAATTTAGAGCTTTTAAATTCAAAAAGCAAGCAAATCGCCCTGCACGGACTTGTGAATGTGCTGGTGGTGGAGCAATTATCCGGGTTCTGGTTCGCGTGATGCCTGAAAGGACAAATTCCCCGGTCAACTGCGCTCATCTGCCGCCTCTTTTTGCTTGATTCAGGGCAAAAAAACGCGTAACTTTTATGAATCAGTAAAATGTTCATCAATTGTGCAAAGGAGTTTTTGTGCGCGTTTTATCCGGTATCCAGCCTTCCGGCGGCCTTCACCTTGGCAACTATTTCGCCATGATGAAACGCATGATCGAATATCAGGAACATCACACCCTGTTCTGCTTTATCGTCAATTTGCACGCTCTCACCAGCGTTTTCGACGCGGCGGCTCTGCGAAAAAATACCTTTGAAGCGGCCTGCGATTTCCTCGCCCTGGGCATCGACCCGGAAAAATCCTATTTCTACGTCCAGTCCGATGTGCCCGAAGTGACCGAATTGACCTGGCTGCTCTCCAATGTGACACCCTTCGGCCTGCTGGAACGCGGCCATTCCTATAAAGACAAGCTGGCAAAAGGCATCCCCGCCAATCACGGCCTCTTCGCCTATCCCGTGCTCATGGCTGCGGACATTCTGCTCTACGGCGCCGATCGCGTGCCCGTCGGCAAGGACCAGAAACAACATCTCGAGATGACCCGCGACATCGCCATCCGTTTCAATCAGACCTACGGCGATGTGTTCGTGGTCCCGGAACCGGACATCCCCGAGGCCGTGGCCATGGTCCCCGGCCTCGACGGCCAGAAGATGAGCAAATCCTATGGCAACACCATCGAGATTTTCAGTCCCTATGAGGCGATGAAAAAGCGCGTCATGTCCATTGTCACCGACGCCACGCCGGTGGAAGCGCCGAAAAATCCCGACACCTGCACGCTCTTCGCCATCTATTCGCTGTTCCTCGATGCCCAGGGCAAGAAAGAGCTGCGCGCGCGCTATCTGCAGCCAGGTCTTAAATACGGTGAAGTGAAAAAAGAATTGCTGGAAGTCATCTGGAACTATTTCACGCCCTACCGTGAAAAACGCGCCGAGCTGCTGGCGGATAGCGACCGGGTGATGAAAATCATGAAAATGGGCGCGGAAAAAGCCCGGGGTGTCGCCAGTGACTACCTTGCTAAAGCCCGCCACGCCGTGGGCATTGATTATTGACCGGAAAAGGAGTAGCCAGAGATGATCCCGTTCGCGTATAAAAACAACCGTCTCTTCTGCGAAGAGACCGATCTGACCGCCGTAGCCGGGCAATATGGCACACCGGCCTATGTCTACAGCAAGGCGGGCATTGTGCATAATTTCCAAAAAATCGACCAGGCGTTCGCCGCGCATCCGCATCTGGTTTGCTACGCCTTGAAGGCCAATGCCAATCCCGTGATCCTCAAGATGATGGCGGAACTGGGCGCCGGTGCGGATGTGGTCTCGGGCGGCGAGCTGGCCCTGGCCTTGAAGGCGGGATTTCCAGCACAGCGCATCGTCTACGCCAGCGTGGGCAAGACCGATGCTGAAATTCGTTATGCCATCGGTTCAAATGTGCTGGCTATCAACATCGAATCCCGTGAAGAATTGCAAGTGACCGCGCGCATCGCCGCCGAAATGGGCGCGGTGGCGCCCATCGCCATCCGCATCAATCCCGATATCGACATCGAAGGCCATCCCTATCTGACCACTGGCAAAAGCGCCAACAAATTCGGCATCGAGATGAAAGAAGCGCGCGACTGCTATCTCTGGGCTGCAGGACAAAAATCGATCAAGATTGCGGGTGTGCATTGCCATGTGGGATCCATGATCAAAAAGGCGGATCCGTATGTGAAAATGGCTGAAACCCTGGCCGCCTTTGTGTCGGATTTGCAGGCGCAGGGGATTCATTTCGAACACGTGGATATCGGCGGCGGGCTCGGCGTGGATTATACCCGCGTGCTCGGCGAAAAAGAGACGCCATGGTTCATGGAGCCGGAGGATATCGCTGAAAAGGTGATTCCTGTCATCAAACAGACGGGATGCGAAATTCTTTTCGAGCCGGGGCGCTCCATCATCGGTCCCAACGGGCTGCTGCTGTCGCAAGTGCTGTTTCGCAAGGAGACCAAGGGCAAAAAGTTCATCATTGTCGATGCGGCCATGAACGACTTGATCCGTCCGTCGCTGTACAGCGCTTATCACACGGTGCTGCCGTTGCAAAAATCAGATGCAGCCACGGAGCAGGTGGATGTCGTCGGCGCCATTTGCGAATCGGGCGATTTCCTCGCCAAGGATCGTGATCTGCCTGTGATGCAGCGCGGCGATCATCTCGCGGTGATGACGGCCGGGGCGTATGGCTATACCCTGTCCAGCAATTATAACGAACGGCCGCGGGCGGTCGAGGTGCTGGTGGATGGCGACAGCCATCGCATCATTCGCGAGCGCGAAAAAGCGGCCTTCTAAACCGACTTATTCAGGAACCGCCGGGCACACAGAGAGCGTCGAGGCTAACTTTTTGTCAATATTTGACAAGGCTTGATTTTGAATTTGATTTAGAAACGTCGGACCATTGTTGTTTTTATTGTTCTTTGCGTATCCCGGCGGTCGAAGATTCCTGTTAAAACGTGTGCTTTATTCATCTCCATCAAACATGGAGACGACCTGGGCATCACGCTCTTCGTCGGGTTTCTGATTCGGCGCGGAGGAGGTAGGGGCTTCCGGAGCAGGGGCATTCACAGCCTCGATGCGCACCGGATGGCCTTGCATGGTGAAAGCGGCGCCGCGCATCTGCTCGTCATCGAGAATCCAGACCATATTCTGCAGCGGAATGGTGAGAATAAGCATATGCAACCGCCACCATCCTTTTTTATGATCAGCTTCGATTCGTTCGACGCGGACGAAAAAAGAGGGCTGTTCATTGAAATGAATGAGGAGGACCTCCCCCGATTTGAACATTCTGGACGTAGTGGTCACGTTGTGGCAACTCCTGTCAAGTGTCTGCACGCCCAGAGTCTAAACAAAATGAAGCATAATTGCAAGGGTTTTCTCACGAAGTCGGACAGCTGACCACGGACCATGGACGACGAAAAGCTGACAACGGACCACAGGCCACGGACGACGAAAAGCTGACAACGGACCACAGGCCACGGACGACAAAAGCTGACCACGGACAGCTAACCACCGGCCACGGTACACCAATTGTCAACGTATCACACCGTCGGCCGTCTATCGTCTGCTTTGTGTGATCAGTCTCCTTTAACATGAGGTGAACGGTGCTATGGAAATCAAAGTAAAAGCCAAAGTCATTGACCAGGAAGGTCTGCAACGCACCATCTCCCGGTTAGCCCTGGAAATCGTCGAACGTAATCACGGCGTGGCCAACATCGCCATCGTCGGCGTCAGAACCCGCGGAGCCTTCATCGCGGAGCGCGTCGTCAAACGCATCCAGGAGACGGAAAAGCACAAGGTGCCCTTTGGCATTCTCGACATCACCTTGTATCGTGATGATTTCCGCAAACGGTTGCGCCAGCCGCTGGTCCAGGTCACCGATATTCCTTTCGAGATCAACGACATCCACGTCATCCTGGTCGATGATGTGCTGTTCACAGGCCGTACCTCGCGGGCGGCGCTTGATGCGCTCATGGATTTCGGCCGTCCTTCCAGCATCCAGCTGGCCGTTCTGGTGGACCGCGGGCATCGCGAGCTGCCCATTCATGCTGATTATATCGGAAAAGCCATACCCACCTCCATCGGTGAAGAAGTACAGGTGCGCCTCATGGAAACCGACGGAGAGGATTGTGTTCTATTGGTCGAAGCCCCGAAGGAGGTCAATTAAATGCCTTTGCAACAAAAGCATCTGCTTGGTCTGGAGGGCGTCAGCGCCGAAGACATCAGCCTGATACTCGACACGGCAACCACATTCCGCGAAATATTGGACCGGCCGATTCCCAAAGTGCCGACCCTCCGCGGTCTGACCGTGGTCAATCTTTTCTATGAAGCATCGACCCGCACCCGCATCTCCTTTGAGCTGGCGGAAAAACGACTCTCCGCGGATTCCGTTAATTTCACCACCTCCACCAGTTCGGTGAAAAAGGGAGAAACCCTCAAGGATACCATCCGCAACATCGAAGCCATGAAGATCGACATGGTGGTGGTGCGCCACCAGGCCGCCGGTGTGCCGCGCTTCCTCACCCAGTGCGTGGACGCCGCCATCATCAACGCGGGGGATGGCATGCATGAACATCCCACGCAGGCGCTTCTCGATATGTTCACCCTGCGGGAGAAATTTGCCAAACTGCAGGGACTTCGCGTCGCCATCATCGGCGACATCTCCCACAGCCGCGTCGCCGGGTCCAATATCCGCGGCCTGAAGGCCATGGGCGCGGAAGTGATGCTCTGCGGGCCCAAAACCCTGATCCCGCGGGATGTGGAAAAATTTGGCGTCCAGGTCACTTATGATGTGGAAGATGCCATCGCCTGGGCCGACGTCCTCAATGTGTTGCGCATTCAGCTGGAACGGCAGGAAGCCGGACTTTTTCCGACCCTCCGCGAGTATCACGCCGAGTTCGGCATCACACAGCAGCGGCTGGAACGGGCCAAGAAGGACATCACCATCATGCATCCCGGCCCCATCAATCGTGGCGTCGAACTGGATGCGGATGTGGCGGACGCCGAATATTCCGTGATCCTCAACCAGGTCACCAACGGTGTGGCGGTGCGCATGGCCGTGCTCTATCTGTTGAGCGGCAATGAAGAGAGTGTTTCTTGACATTTTCAATCAAGCAAGGTAAGCATATGAATGAAATAAAAAAAGCAAAGGCGTTGCTGCTGAGCGGCGGCACCATCTATGATGCAAGCGACGGCAGCCACAAGAGACTCGATATCCTCATCGCGGACGGCAAGATCAAGCAGCTCGGGACCGACCTTGCGGATGGATTCAGCGGCGAAAAGATCGACGCGAGCGGACACCTGCTGATGCAGGGGTTGATGGATATGCATGTGCACCTGCGCGAACCCGGCCGTGAGGATGAAGAGACCATCGAGAGCGGTTGCGCCGCAGCCATGGCCGGCGGCATGACCGCGGTGTGCGCCATGCCCAACACGACGCCGCCCTGCGACAGCCAGGAGGTGGTGCGTTTTCTCAAAAAACGGGGCGAGGAACAACTGGTGGAAGTGCTGCCCATTGCCTGCGTCAGCAAAAAACGTGCAGGCGCTGAGATCACGGAAATGGCTGAATTGGTGAAAGCGGGCGCGGTTGCGTTTTCAGATGACGGCAACCCGGTAGCCAATACCGCGGTGATGCGCGCGGCGCTGGAATATTCCAGCATGTTCGAAGTGCCGCTCATCGAGCATTGCGAGGATCCCCATCTGGCCGCGGGCGGCCACATGCATGAAGGCTGGATGTCGACGCGCCTGGGACTCCCGGGACAGCCGGACATCGCCGAGTCCATCATGGTGGCGCGGAATATCGCACTGGCCGAATACACCGGCGGGCACATCCATATTGCGCATATATCGACGGCCAAAAGCCTTGAACTGGTGCGCCGCGGCAAGGAAAACGGCGTCAAGGTGACGTGCGAGGTCACACCGCATCATCTGGCGCTGAGCGATGAGGCATTGATTGATTATGATACCAACCTCAAGATGAACCCGCCGCTGCGCAGCCGGCTAGATGTGGAAGCGCTGAAAATCGGCTTGCGCGACGGCACCATTGATGCCATCGCCTCGGATCACGCGCCGCACAGCATCGAGGAAAAAGATGTCGAATTTGCGGCGGCGCCCTTTGGCATTCTCGGCCTGGAAACCATGCTGGGCATCATCCTCAAGCACCTGGTGCAGACGGGCGAGATGCGCCTGGAAGAGGTCCTGAAAAAAATGATCATTGGACCGCGCCAGATATTGGGATTGCCCCTGCCACGAATCAAGGAGGGTGAAGTGGCAAATCTCACAATATTGCAGCCGGATGCGGCCTGGACTGTGCGCAAAGCGAACCTGCACTCCTTGTCGCGCAACATGCCATACGACGGTTGGGAATTGAATGGCCGGGTGCTGGGCGTCGTCAATCGCGGTTACTTCTGGGTTGCGGGGGAAGCCAGGCCGTAAGCCCATGCGGGGGAGCGTACTGCTTTTGCCTTTTGTCGCCGTAAACGCCATTTTTGCCGTGCGGGGGGGATATTTCATATTATCCATACGTTAATCCCCTTATCCCCATAAAAACATCTTGCATTTATCCGAAAAAATCTCTATATTTCTCGGCTTAATGCAAAATAAAGGAGAAATAGCTTGAAGACTTTTACACCAAAACCCAGTGACATCGAGCAGAAGTGGTATGTGATCGATGCAGAGGGACAGGTTTTGGGCCGGTTGGCCACCCGGATCGCCGACATCCTGCGCGGCAAGAACAAGCCCATCTGGGCACCGCACATGGATTGTGGTGATTTTGTGGTTGTGGTCAATGCCGACAAGGTAAAGCTAACCGGCCGTAAGATGGAAGAAAAGACGTATGTGCATTTTACCGGTTATCCCGGTGGTTTGCGTCAGACGCCGATCAGCCGTGTTATGGAGAAAAAGCCTGAATTTGTCCTGCGCCATGCCGTTCGCGGTATGCTGCCGCACAACAAATTGGGCCGTCACATGCTCCGGAAGTTGAAGATTTACACCGCACCGGAACATCCGCACACAGCGCAACAGCCCGAAACCTTGACCCTGTAATCGACCCCTGCTTGAGCAAGAGTTAAAGGAGAACAAATGAAAGGCACGTACTACAATGCCACCGGACGGCGCAAGAATGCCATCGCGCGCGTTTGGCTGGCGCCAGGCAGTGGCAGTATCTCGGTCAATGAGCAGAATCTGCTGGAGTATTTCAAGCGTGACACGCTGAAAATGATCATCGAGCAGCCGCTGCAAGTGACCGATACCCTGGGCAAATATGACATCAAAGCGCATGTGATCGGTGGTGGACTCACCGGTCAGGCCGGCGCTCTGTTGCTCGGCATTGCCCGCGCCCTGGTTAAAGCCAATGAAGATTTTCGCCCCATGCTGCGCAAAGGTGGATTCCTCACCCGCGATCCGCGCATGGTCGAGCGGAAAAAATACGGCCGCCCAGGTGCACGCAAGCGTTTTCAATTTTCAAAACGTTAATCGTAACTTATCACACACATCCTTCTTTGAACACGGGGTGCCCTTCGGGGTCATATCTCTTGACTGGAGGATGGTGGCTTAACCCCAAGTTTAGGAGTAATCATGGCTGAAGTAACTATTCAAGATTTGTTGCTCGCCGGAAGCCATTTTGGCCATCTCACCCGCCGCTGGAATCCCAAGATGAAGCGTTATATTTTCATGGAACGCAACGGGATCCACATCATCGACTTGAAGAAGTCCATCGTTTGCCTCAACACCGCACGGGATGCCATGCGCAAGATCGTCAGCGAAGGCGGCACGGTGCTTTTGGTCGGCACCAAGAAGCAGGCCAAAGACATCATCAAGCTGGAAGCGGATCGCTGCGGCATGCCCTATGTCACCGAACGCTGGCTTGGCGGAACGCTCACCAATTTCGTCACCATTAAAAAGAGCGTGAAACGGCTGAAAAATCTGGAAAAAAAGGCAAGTGACGGCACCTACGATAAAGTGACCAAAAAAGAAATCCTCACCATCGAGCGCGACAAGGAAAAACTTGACAAAGTGCTCGGTGGCATTCGCGACATGAATCATCTGCCCACGGCCATCTTCATCATCGATGCCAAGAAAGAAGCGATCGCCGTTCAAGAGGCCAAACGCCTGAACA
>CAUJEL010000067.1 GCA_963169875.1 Candidatus Zhuqueibacterota bacterium | reverse complement strand
GAGTTAAAAAGTGTTATAAAAACTGACGGACTTCTGCTAAAAAAAATTAATGATAAATTTTATGCCTTTGAAAGAGAGTTGATTCTAAAAGAAACTGATAGCAACCGGTAGGTTAAAACAAAAAACAAGGAGGCTTAAAATGAATTCTAATAACTTTTTGAAAATAACAATTTTGATAATTGTCATGTTGTTTTCTGGCCTTAATATCAAAATAACAAATACTAAACAAAACTCGTACATAAAAGACCTGGAATCCTTAAAATTTTCTACCTACATAAATAATGTTTATGCATCATGCGAAAGAGCTGCTGTCGGAGATTGTGGTGGTGTTATTGATACTTGCCCATGGACTGTAGCATTTTGTTTTGGGTGCTGTAATGTCGAAATTGATCGATGTGGCTTTTGCCGTTTTGCATGTCGCTGTAATATCGGTTTTGGAAGGGCGCGCTTTGTTTATGGAGAATGCTATGGCCCATCAAAATGATAGGGCGGCTATTTAACAAAAAGAAAATTTATTAGTAGAAACCTCTGAAAAATTGTAAAAATTGTACATAATTTGTATATTGTCTGCGTATAGAACCTAATCCGGAGAGACTCCATGCGCAGCAATAAGATACACAACGTCGATCTGTTTACACAAGCGGCCAACGAACATTTTCAAAAGCATATCAAAACCAAGAGCAAGAACGCCCTTGAAATACTCAAAGCCAAGGTAGATTGGCACGCCTTGGCGGCGCCGTTGGCAGAGAAAATCACTGAGCATCGACAACCTAAATCGCCGGCTGGGCGGGATTCATTTTCTCTTGAATTGATCATCAAGTGTTTTGTTCTGCAAAGCATCTATGGTTTATCTGATCCACGGCTTGAGGAAGAAATAGCCGATCGGCGGAGTTTTCAGATCTTTCTGGATTTAACCAGTGCCGATTCGATCCCGGATGAGACCACCATTTGTCGTTATCGCGAGTTGTTTGCCCGGCTTGGATTGGATAAAGAGCTCTTCAAAGGGTACAAAGAGCAACTGCAGGCCAAGGGGCTTGCGATTGGCAGGGGCAAAATTGTCGATGCGACCATAAAACAAGACCAAGCCAAACCGGCCAGCAAAAGGGATAAGGACGCCCATTTCACCAAAAAGAGAGGCAAAAGTTATTATGGCTATAAGGGCCACATAGCCTCTGACAAAGATACCAATGTCATCTTGTCGGTCGAGTTTACTCCGGCCAATATCCATGACTCGGCCGTGTTCGACACGCTGATTACCGGAGAAGAAAAAGCGATCTTCGCCGATAAGGGATATGCCAATCAGAGACGCAAAAGGCAGCTACGAGACCAAGGTGTTTTCTGTGGTATTTTGGATAAAGGATATCGTAACCGGCCTTTGAGCGCCAAACAAAAGAAACGCAACCGCAGACTTTCAGCGATACGCAATGCTGTGGAGCGGCCCTTTGCTTTTATGAAGATTGTCCTGGACTATGATAGATGTAGCTATTATGACCATAGACGTAACCGATTTGAGTTCGTTCTTTCTGCGATGGTCTATAATATGCGGTGCGCCATCACTCAAACCCCGTAATCAAGCAGCAACAGAGCCCACTGGGCGCTGAGTGGCATAAAAAATAGAGAACGCCAAAAAACATTTTTCGCAAAACTCGTCAGCAAAGTGGTCTCACTTTTCAAAAAAACTGCGAAAAATGATAAACTACAACTGAAGACTCAATTTTTCAGATGTCTCTTATTATAATCAATGGGTTGAATCTGATCCGCTTTTAGTGGAGCAGTTTATTCCGATTATTGGAGATATTTCCGGAGCTGCCATTGATTTGCTTTATGCTTTGGATTTTAAGAACAACAGGTTAGTACAGTTTGACCAGGATGGGAAATTTATCCGTTCAATCGGAGGGCTGGGGCGCGGACCAGGCGATTTTTTGTCTCCACAACAAAATATTTTTACTACAAATAACCATATGTATATTGCCGATAATTATGGCCAAAGACTGCAACTTTTTGATCTAACAGGAAAATATATTCGTTCAATATCCAATGCAAGCGCAGAAGGCGGTCTGTTTTCAATTGGCAAGAGAGGACTAATCCTTTCAGCCCCCGCAGCAATCGATACAACTCCTATGAGCTACAAAATACTGATTCAAGACAGCCTGGGAAATGATATTGGAAAAATGGGCAGAATCAGCAAAATGATGGAAGATTTTTTAAAAAAGGACGAGGACAATTTTACGAGAGAGAAATATATTATATTATTGCAGATGAGAATTCCCAAAATATATACTGTGTTTTTTGGTTTTATCCCATTATTCAAAGATATGATTATGACGTGGCGTTCCTTGAAGAAATCCAATTAACTTCAACATCAATCGAACGTGAAATAGCAGATTCAAAATCATATCGAGAAAAACATAAAGCCATAATTGGCGGTACTCATCTACTTCGCAAACCACAAATTATGCCAAATGGAGAATTACTCATCAATGTGGTTGGGCACGGGAATTTCCTAATTTTGCCGAAGGACCAAAAGTCAGAGATTGTAAAAAAATACGAATTAGCCGTTTTGGATGAACCCTCCCTAAAATTCTATATTGAACCGAATTGCCTTTTATTAAAAAACATCAATAACTGTATCTTTGCGTATGAAAGAGACGTGATTCTGAAACAAGTCACTCCCGATAATCCCAAAAAATAAATCCGAAAACCATATAACTTATTGTTTCTTATCTTATTGCTAATTACGTAATAACTTGCAGGAATTTTATAAACAACAACCGACGGGGAAAATAGATATTTTAATGAGTAGCCCCATTTCTGCCTTCCAGCATTTTCAAAAATGCGTAAACTTCAAGCGAAAATGCTGCTGTTGGAGATTGCGGTCGTGGAATTGTTACTTACGTCTGTACTGCGTGTCCTATTTTTAGTTGCAGCAATATCGAAACAGAGCAATGAGCCCCTTGCCATTTTTTGCTATGCAGCATATCGCGCGTTGTCATGGTACAAAGAAAAAGTGATTTTTCAAAAAACACATAATGGATGACCTGTGAGACGGCTCGCAATATGGCCGGATTTCAGAAAGGCGTTACAAACCTTTTCGCCGAGCCGGTGGCGATTTCATCAAAAAAAACAAAAATATTTTGCCGTGATCGCTTACATCGTCAATTTTCAGGAACTAAATATCAATAGGTTACGTGGCGTCGGCTTTGACCAGCGATTTCTACCCTTGACAAATATCTCAGGATTTATTATCTATTGTTAGGGGCGTTACACGCAAATACTCCATGGGCGGGCGATAATTGCAATATGGAACTGGTATGCAATTTCTTGAGAGAGCTTGCCATGGCGACGCCTAATAGATGGAACCTTATTTTGATGCCTGCCCTGAGAATCCTTCTCGGCGCTCTTTTCATTTTCTCCGGTTATATGAAATTGCTCGACATGGAAGAATTTATCCGTGTCATCTACAAAATCAATTTCATTTCTTACGATGGCGCAGCCACACTAGCGATTCTGGTAGTTGGTTTTGAATTGCTAATTGGTGCCCTGCTCATCCTCGGACTGTTCATCAAACAAACATTATTGTTGACCCTGTTCATGCTGATTGGCTTCACCGCATTTCTCGCTGTCGTTTTAATATTCAAGCTTGAGGTCAAAGGCTGTGGATGTTTTGGCAGACTGAGTCAAAGCCAAATTACCTATTGGGAAATCTTGCGGAATCTGTTATTAATAAGCATAACTGGATTGCTAATTTTGAAAATAAAAATATGTCATCGTCTATCCATTGATGGATATAATAAACCGGGTGATGGCAACCATTTGAGGGAAAAGAGAGAATCCTTTTGGAGCAGTCATGAATAACCGTTTGCGCTTTATTTTGCTGGTTTTGCTTATCGCTCTCTCATCGATTGTACTGATTCTAAATCGCAAAGAGCCAGTGAAAAGAATAGGATGCCCTGGTAATGACATTGACTTAACAAAGATGTTGCAGTATGGGGAAAAAGTGCAGGACATTAAAGTGGTAGACCGATATGGTCGTGTTTTTGATTTTGGTAATTACAGACAAAAACCTTTATTGTTTTTCTTTATTCAAGATGATCCTTTAAATATTCTTGCTTTTAATGATTCACTTCAAAAACATTTGTCGACCTATCTGGTTCAAGGGCTTAAAATAATATATGTAAATTATGGTAAATTAAAATCAAATGACGATTATATGGTGGATAAGTTATTGGACATTTATTGTGACACGAATAATTTTGAATTCTTTACGCTTTTTAAGGTGTACAACCATTATGCCTGCATTATTTTAAACACCGAGCGGACCGTATGTTTGTCAACAATTTCTGCTATTACTCCAATTGAGTTAAAAGAGATAATCAAATATAAAGAAAATTGTATATTCAAATAAAACACATCACACAAGGAATATTCTTATGAGAAATCATTATTTTTTATTATTACTAGCAATCTTATCAATTACAGGTTGCTTTAATAGAACAGGCCTTTTAGCGCCAAAAGTCATCACAGTAATTGATCTCGATGATAAATCTGCTCTTGTAAAAGAAACATTGGCTTTGAAAGTTATTTATAATTGTGAGTGGTATTCTTCGAAACAAGAATTGATGGCAAATTTCATTCCATGGATAAACGATCTAATAGAAGGTCGTAATTCAACTCTTTATCTCATCGACACAAAAAATTCGAGATTGGTTGAGTTGGCACAAGATGGTAAAATCATACGCTCAATTGGGGGGCCTGGAAGTGGCCCCGGAGAATTTATTAATCCATATGGTACCTTATGCAGGTCTAATAAATATATTTATGTTCCTGACTTCGATGGCATACGATTGCAAATATTTGACCTAGATGGAAAATATATAAGAGCAATTAACAATACTAATATTTTTAAGGGTCTTTTTTATGTCTCCCCAAGCGACAAAATTTTATTCGCTCCTCCCAAACACGCTTTTCCTCAAATACCTTATATGGTAGTGGTTCATGATAGTTTGGGAAAAGAACTTAAAAAAATTGGATTAATAAAGGACCGTTATAATTTTTTATTTGAAAATAACATTAGGAAAAGCTACTCAATTATTGCGAATGAAGAGACAGGTGAAATTTGGTGCGTATTTGTGTTTTTCCCATATATCTGGAAATTCGATTATGCAGGCAACTTTCTTGAAGAAATTCAACTCAAATCTCGCTCTCTTTCTGATTTGTTTAATAAAAGGGCAGAAATGCAAAAAAAGTCCTCTGGCCCGAAAGGAAGAGATGTAGGGGTATTACTTTTAAATAGTCCTTCTCTTAATGGAAATAATCTCATCATAAATGTTGCCTCTCATGGCAACATTGTTATCTCCAGCGAAGGAGATCATAGCAAATTGATTAAGATATACGAGCTAACCGAATTACCGGAAGATTTATTGAAACGCGCCCTTCCATCAATGTACAAGTTACGCTTTATAAATGGCCGACCTTTTGCATTTGAAAAATTAGGTATTATAGCAAAACATTAGCTGATTGTTTTATAATTTTTACACCAATCAAAAAGCTCATAAAAACATCCTTGGTAATAGAAACTGCATTCATAATACTAAATAAAATTATTAATGGTTTTTAAGTGTATTTTGTGATCTTTACGTTTGATCCAGGTTTTGCACAAATAGCATAAAAAATTTAAACCGGAGGGCAACTATATGGAAAGGAAATCCATCTCATTGACATTATTTTTAATGGCATTAATTATCTTGTCAGGCTTGAATTTTTCAATTGTTTTAAAGAGGCAAGCCCTCATTATTCCAGATGATTTAAAAACCGTCAACATGACCAGTATAGCAAATGCTTATGCATCATCGACTTGGGACAGTTATGTCGGTGGACTTTGTGGCGGCGTGATTCATGAATGCCCCCCCCATTCTGTGAATTGTTTTGGACATGATTGCAAATTTTATCGAGCCGATTTTTGCTGGGCAGGGTGTGAATGTCACTTTACTGGTTATGCACAGCAAGATGATATAAGCTGTTATTATCCTGGGTACTGGTAAGAATTATTCAATCATAATTGTTTGTGCCGTGCAAAACCTGGATAATTATTATCTAACCATTAAATAATCATTAGATTCTTTTTTGTTCTAATTCATTGTATATATATCAATAATCACCAGCTATGATTCTTTCCCGGAATCGGTGTCCTCGATCGCTTTGAGCTAATTTCAATTCACCTTTATGGTGAACAAATCTACATATAAGGGTCGAGTTAACACAGAATCGGGATCATTCCCAATTGCTTTCTCAATCCATAATTAAATAAAAAGAATCTAATTTATGTTGGCTCCATGCCCCGAAACATAAGACTATCGATTTCGTGATTGATGTAACAAATGCTATCAACCGCATTTTCTTTTTTATACAGAAAACACCATGAAACCTCTCCATACCATATTTCTTTCCGCCTCTTTTTTCTCCTCACTGTTTTTCAGTTTTTCGCTGACAAACGGTTTCGATTCGACTAAACTGATTTATTTCTATACTTTGATCTCCGCTGTCCTGATGTCTTCCTCCTGGTTAATATTCAAAGCCAAAAAAGTGCCTTCGTTTTCTATCAATTTAATTGATATTATTATAATTATTGCTAGTGTGGCCGTATTGATAAGGATCCTGTTTATTTCACAGGCGAACTTTATCCCTCTTTGCTTGAGCGTGCTCCTATACTTCCTTTTAAGAGGGATTCTCTCATCCAAGGCCAACACTCGTACAGTCCAGATATTAATTTTCGCTTTTCTCATCGCCGGCATCCTGCAAGCGGTGATCGCACTTTTGCAGCTCTACAGTCTCCTCCCCTCCCTCAATCCCTTTTTCAAAATGACCGGGACCTTTGGTAATCCGGACGCGCTGGCCGGATACCTCACCTGCATAACGCCTTTCGCCCTTGGGATTTATCTGTTCACAGAAAACTCATCTTTAAAAAAAACATCCGCCATCTTTCTCGTTCTAGCCATTCTGATTATACCCGCCACCATGATCAGAAACAGCTGGATTGCAATTTCGCTCGGCAGCCTATATCTTCTGTATTACAAATATCATGACTCCATCGGTAACTTCCTATCAACAGCATTCAAAAAATGGACTGCAATAACAGCCACAATCATCCTCTGTGGCCTCCTGGCGTACGGGCTCTATCAACTGCGCCCCGACTCGGTTCATGGCCGCTTCCTCATCTGGAAAATTACGTCTCGCATAATAAGCGATCACCCCTTCTTCGGAATAGGCTTCGACCGCTATGGCATCGAATATGGGAATTACCAGGCTGACTATTTCAACAGCCACCCTCACAACGAGTATGAAATATTCCTGGCCGGCAATGTCAACCATGCACATAACGAATACCTGGAGATCTTGAGCGAATTCGGCATCATCGGCCTTTTACTTTTTGGGACACTTTTATTCTTCCTTTTGAAGACAAAAAATTCCGCGGAGACACCTCTTTTACTTCCCGCCAAAGCCTCGTTGCTCGCCATCCTGTTCTTCATGATGGGTTCCTTCCCTCTGCATATACTCCCCACCCTGATAAACTTCATTTTTCTGGCCGCCTTGATCTCGAACGCAAGACAGCCCGTCCTGACCCTGAAAATTCCACAATTCCTGTACAAAACAATGGCAGTCCTTCTCTTGGCGACTGGACTATTTTTATTCAGCCACACTCTCAAAACTTATCACCTCCATAAGCTTTGGCATCAAGCCGTACAGCTCTCCCTGCAACAAAGATACGATGAGGCAAAAGCTCTGTTCGTTCAGCTCTATCCGCGTTTGAAAAGCAACGGCCAATTTTTATTGAATTACGGCGGCACGCTCAGTCTAAAAGGGGATCATCCGCAAGCCATCGAAATTTTACATCAAGCCCGGTTGCGATACACGGATCCCAATATCTATATCTCCTTGGGAAACAGTTATGCGGCACTCGGCAAGACCAACGAAGCCGAAAAAAACTACTGGCACGCCTACTACATTATCCCCAACCGCTTATATCCGCTCTATCTGCTGACGAAATTATATATCGAAAACAACCTGCTTGAACAAGCATGCAAAATCGGCTATCGCGTCATCTGTTTCAATGAAAAAGTGCCTTCTCCAGCCATTGTCGAAATGAAAATGGAAATCAGTGAACTATTAAAAAGCAGGAAACTATATATCGGGCAACCTCAACTTTCATCCTAAAACAGATTCTTAAATCATGAAAGCGTTAAGCACATATTACCCTGATCCTGTGTCCAGGATTGTCTGAGCCTAAATCCATTCACCAATGAGGTGAAAGCTTCTGCGCCTGTAGGACGGATTATCACGGAATCCAGGAAATTATCTTCCTTGAACTAATCTAAAAATACGCGTCGCTCTCTAATCTTACCAGGGTAACAGCCATGAGATGGATCGATCGTCTGTTAATCGCCGGACTGCTGCTGAACTTGGCAATACTGTTTTTTTCAAGCACTTCTGATTGGCGCATTTATTATTATTATAAATACCATGATGCTACATCACTTCCTCTGATATCCCCTGTCGACCCGGCGAATCAGACCTTATCGTTTGAAGACACCTACGGTGCATTTCGCGAACCGAACCGGCTTCATCAAGGCGTCGACCTTTTCTGCGAACTTTCAACGCCCGTCAAAAATGTGCATCCCGGCGTTCTCATTAAAAAACACGTCGACCGTCTGGGAGGCAAATCTCTATGGATACTTGGACTGGATAATCGATTGTATTATTATGCCCATTTGAACCAATACGGCGACTGCCAAGCAGGAGATCATATCAAGTGCGGAGATATTATCGGTTTTGCCGGCAACAGCGGAAACGCGCTTCATACGCCGGTACATCTGCATTTTGAAATCATGGTGATCGAAAGACTCTTTCCCTTTAAAAAATCGAATGTTAATCCTTTTCCCGAATTGCAGAAACTTGTTCAACCATCAGAATTCGAGACCGTAGCAGACAACACCCACCAATAATCCCGAACTTGTTAACCAAACGAAAGCGGCGGGGTATGAAAAAATATCTCTCTTACATCTTTTCTCTCATTTTACTGGCTTCTGCAGCCTATATTTTCTTTCACAAAGGCGATCCTTCCGGACAGGATTCTATGCAGGATGCCTTGGTAACAGGCGCTGCTGATATTTTGTTTCCGGTGCGAACAGAAATGGCACAACAACAAAATCTCATCCTCTGGATTCCCTGTAGCGGGTTGGCGCGGCCTGCCAAGGAAGCCGACATCATCGCCCAGACCAGCGGCTACCTCGATTTTCTCAATGCCCACAACGGTCTCTTCGTGCGCCAGGGACATCTCCTGGCACGTTTCAACGATGCTTCCGCACGCCTCGACTTGCGTGATGCCGAAAATAACCTCCTCAGCAGCAGCATCGAATACAACATCATCAAAAGCGGCCCGACCAGACTCCTGTCGACACGACCAGCTCATTTGGGCAAACAAATCGACAGCCTCACCTTTATCTATCACGCCGCCCAACAAAATTTTGCGGCCGGCAGCCTCCGCGAAGACCAGTTTCAACGCATCCGCCGCGACTATGAATCGCTCCTCACCTATCGCGATTTTGACCGCGATGATGTTGTCGCCAATAAATGCGGTCTGAATCAGGCCCTGGTCGGATATGATCGCGCCAAACTCTACCTGGATTACTGCGAGCTGCGTGCTCCCTTCGATGGATACGTGGCCGAGTGCAAACTGCTCTCCACTGGAAGTTATATCAATGCTGGATTTAACTGTATGAAACTGGTCGATCTCTCCAGAATAAACATCATGACAAAAGTGACCGAATCACAAATTGGCAAAATCCGTATCGGCCATGCTGCAGAAGTTCGCTTTGTGGCATATCCTGAAGGCATCAAACATGGCCGCGTGGTGGAGATCAACCCGTATATCGATCCGGACAAACGCACCGGAGAGGTAACCGTAGAGATCCCAAACTCCGCACATCGAATCATCCCCGGCATGTATGCCAATGTGCGCATCCAGGGAGATGTGGTTGCCAATACCATCGTTGTCCCCCGTGCCGCGGTGGTCATGCGCGACAACCGGCCGGTCGTATTCGTGGCTCAAAATAATTTGGCCAAATGGCACTATGTCAGTTTGGGCGCTGAAAATGAAGATTCATATCAAATCACCAAGGGCATTGCGGCGGGAGACAGCATCATCATAGATGGGAATTATAATCTCGCGCACGACGCCAAAATAAAAACCATCTCCTCCGGCCAATAAAAAAAGCCTATGTCCCTGACACAAATCGCTATCAACCGGCCCGTGACCATCGCCATGCTGTTCGCCGGCATTGCCGTCCTCGGATTGCTGTCGCTCAATCAGATGAGCATCGATTTCCTTCCAGGCGTCCAGATACCCGAAATGATGGTGCAAACCAGCTATCCCGGCGCCGCGCCCGAAGCCGTCGAAAATGGGGTGACGGAACCCATCGAATCGATCCTTGGGACGGTCAATGGCCTCAAGCGTATTTCGTCGGTTTCGCGCGAAGGCCTGTCACTGGTACGGCTCGAATTCTACTGGGGGCGGGATATCGAATACGCACTGCTCGAGGTGCGGGAAAAACTGGACGCGGTGCGCGGCTCCTTGCCCGAAGGAAGCAGCCGTCCCACCATCATCCGCATCGATCCCTCCAGCGAATCCATCATGACCTTATCGTTGTCGACGAAGACCACCATCGCGGATCCCACCGTCATGCAAACCCGGCTGGCGCAATTACGGGAATTTGCCGAGGTGCTGGTGAAGCGCAGGCTGGAGCAGATCCATGGCGTCGCGCAAGCCCTCGTCGCGGGCGGCCGGGAACGGGAAATTCTCGTGGAAGTGGACGCCGCCAAAATGACTGCTCACGGATTAAACTTTAACGAAATTTCCTCCGCCTTGAGTGCCGCCAACATTCAATACAGCGGTGGCACGCTCAAACAAGGCATTTTTAGATATGCTTTCCGCACTGTCTCCGAACTGGAGACCCTGCAAGACATCGAACAGGTATCGCTGCATGCCCGTCATGGTCAACTGATTCTGCTGCGGCAGATCGCCACCGTTCGGGAGTCCTTTGCAGAGCAGCAGGGACTGACGCGCATCAATGGTGAAGAAGCCATCCTCCTGTTCATCCGCAAAGAGGCCGGCGCCAATACCGTCGCCATCTCGCACAAAGTGCGCGAGACGGTCGCGGACCTCAGTAAAAGCTACCAGGACATCGATATTGCCATTGTTTTTGCGCAGGCGGATTTCATCGAAAGATCCATCGGCGATATCAAACAAGCCATCTTTTGGGGCGCTTTACTGGCCTTTCTGGTTTTGTTTCTCTTTTTGCATCACCTCCGCTATCCGCTCATCATTGCCATGGTCACCCCGTTTTCCATTTTAACGACCATCGCGATGATGTATTTTACCGGCATCTCTTTCAATATTATTTCATTGACCGGCCTGGCGCTCGGCATCGGCATGGTGGGGGACAATGCCATCATCATTGTTGAAAACTTTTCCCGGCTGCGGCAGCAGGGCATACCGCTGCGCGAGGCGGTCCTACAAGGGGCCCGGGAATTGAACATCACGGTGTCGGCCGCCACCTTCACCAATGTCGCCATTTTTTTGCCGGTCATTTTTGTCAGCGGCGTGACGCAAAAACTGTTTGTGGATATGAGCCTGAGCATGACGTTCTCTTTGCTGGCCTCGCTGCTGGTCGCTATAACCCTCGTCCCCGCCCTGCTCGAGCGGTTACCCGGTTCTGATTCAGCGCTTCATAGGAAGGGCAACCGTTTTGCGCGCCATTTTTCCATTACATATGCGCGTTTTCTCGAACACTATGAGAAATGGCTGGCGTGGTGTCTGCAGCACCGGGGACGCGTGTTGATATTGACGACGCTGATTGCGGCTCTCTCTGCGTGTCTCGCTTTTTTTATTCCCGCGGAGCAGGCGCCGGATGTCGATCAAAGCCGCTACGTCCTGGAACTGGTGCTGCCGCGCGGCACGTCTGTGCAGTCGACCGCGGATGCTTCCCTCAGGTTTGAAAAAATCCTCATGACATTGCCCAATGTCGAATTGGTGACTGCCGACATCGGCTTTTCCGCCCGCGATGATTTCTTGAGCCTTTTGCATACCGATTTCAACCACAGCCGCATAGAAGTCAAAGTTCGGAGTGGCTGCAGCGTCTCGGATGCCCTCGAAAACAGCCGCGCAGCCTTGCAACCCCTGCTGGATCATTTTTCCGCGCTGGGGGCCGGCATTTCATTTCTGCGGCGCACCACCACCTTTGAGCGAATCCTGCAGCCCCAGGAAAATGATATAAAAATACAAATTGCCGGACAGGATTTGTCTCTGAGTCAAACTGTCGCCTCTGCGGTGATGACGCAAATTTCATCCATCCAGGGACTGCGGGATGTGCGCCTGGGCGCGCAGCAGCACAATCCGCAAGTGCACCTGGACCTGGATCGCCAGCGCCTGGCGGTGCATCAACTGGATGCTGGCTTCGTTTCCCAGGAAGCCACCACTTTCATCAACGGACAGATCGCTACCCACGTCAGTGATTTTGACCACCGCATCCCGGTGCGCGTCCTGCCGGCGCTGCCGGCTGAAATGGATAAAATATCCGCCCTGCTCAAACATCAGATTAAAGAAGGTTTGCCATTATCAGAGATTGCGGCCGTAAGGAAGCATCTCGGCTTCAATGAAATCTACCACGAAAATCATCGCCGCGCCGTGGTGGTTCTGGCCAATACGGGCGCTGGCAATATATTTTTTATTAACGGCAAGATAAAGCATGCACTCGCACATATTCCGCTACCGCCTGGATATGATATCCATCTCGGCGGCAAAATGGACGAGATCAGGCAGTCCGCCCGAAGTCTGTTCATCATCCTGATGCTGTCGATTTTTCTGGTGTATATCATCCTCGCCTCCGAATATGAATCGGTGCTCTATCCCCTGATCATTTTGATGACCAGCCCGTTGTCCGTTGTGGGCGCCTTCATCGTGATGTATCTGGCCGCACAAAGCTATAATATCATGTCCATCGTCGGGCTGGTCATCATGCTCGGCGCCATCGACAACGACACGGTGATCGCTCTGGATTTGATCATCGAAAACCGTCGCCAGGGATTGGCATTGAATGATGCCATCCTGAGCGGCATGAGAAAGCGCCTCCGGCCCATCGTCATGACCACTTTGACGACCTTGTTGGGGATCATTCCTCTCGTTGCCGGATGGGGCACAGGTCTTGAACTGGCGGCGGCGCTGAGTTACCCGGTCATGGGAGGTATTCTGGCTTCCACGCTCGTCGCCATGTTTGTAGATCCGGTGCTGTACAGTTATTTCGACCGCTATAATGCCCGTCACAAAACCTGAGTCCGGGCAAATTCGGCAAATCGCAGCGTTCGTCAGACTGCTCGCACATCCCGGCGAATTGCGCGGGTCTGTCGGCAGCACGCATCCGCTCGCGCAAATGCTCATGAACAAGCGAATGCTGCAGACGATCCTGCACCGAGGGCGCAGCCATCATCGCAGAATCGCAGCAGCCACGCGCGTCTGAGCTGCAATCCTGCTGGCGGGCATATGATTTCGAGTGCCTGAGCCAGGAGAAGTTTCAGGCACTCGCTGCTCAGCGCTGCGATGCAGCCAGAGCCCAGTGAAGGCTGCACGACACGAATGCTCATTTTTAGAA
This sequence comes from Candidatus Zhuqueibacterota bacterium, assembly GCA_963169875.1. Taxonomy (GTDB): domain Bacteria; phylum Zhuqueibacterota; class Zhuqueibacteria; order Residuimicrobiales; family Residuimicrobiaceae; genus UBA2214. The sequence goes on along the minus strand of CAUJEL010000067.1, from coordinate 122,605 downwards.
ACACAAACCATGATCAAAAAGATGCTAAACCGTCCGGTCACCGTCCTCATGGCCTACGTCTGCCTCATCGGACTCGCGGCCTTTTCCCTGATGGTATTGCCCATCGAATTGAATTCCGAAGCCGATTTCCCGCAGTTGTCCCTTCAGATCACCTGGCCCAACGCCTCCTCTGAGATGGTGGAACGCAGCATCACAACCCCGGCGGAACAGGCCGCGGCTACGGTTAACCATGTCAAAAAAATTACTTCGACATCCTCCGAGGGACTGGCCCTCCTGGAGATAATTTTCCAAAAAAACACCGACATGGATTTGGCGCGCCTGGAACTGCGCGAAAAAATGGCCACATTGGCCGCAGTTCTGCCGCATGATGCAATGACCGGTCAGATACAAAACTATGTTCCCAAAGAATTCGCCGGGATGCAGGGCTTTATCAGTTGCCGGCTCTACGGAAGTCCCGGTCTCGCGTTTCTGCAGCGCTATGGCCAGGAGACCATTCGGCCCGCACTGATGGCTGTCAACGGCGTTGCCAATGTCGACATCCGGGGCGGCGCCAGACAGGAAATCCTCCTGCTGCTGGATAAAGATCGCCTGCACAGCATGAAGATCGGAGTTGATCAGGTGGTGGCTGCGATTCGTCAATCTTCGTTTTTGCAGTCCGCTGGACGTCCGCAGCAAAATGGCCTGTGTCAAAGCCTAAGCATCGGCAATGAGTTGATTCGGGTTCATGATCTGAAACAGGTTTGGCTGCCCAATCCACAGGACGCACAGCGGCCGTTGAAGCTGGGGGAGTTTTGCAGCGTCAAGGACACGCTGGTTGAGGCGGAGTCCATCGTGCGCATCAACGGGCAAGCGGCTGTTACGGTTGAAATCGATAAAGAACCCGGCATCAATATGCTGAACACAGCACGGGAGATTGATGATGTTGTTGAACGCCTTCGGAGAAATTTCCCGGCCGACATGTCCTTGGAAAAAGTGATGGATCGCAGTGCTGACATCCGCGCGGAAATCAACGAGCTGGCGGGCAAGTCGCTTTTTTCCGCCCTGGCGGTCATTATCATTCTGCTGCTCTTCTTCCGCAGCCTGCGCAGCTCGATCATCGTCTTTCTCTCGGTCTTTTTCTCCACTGCCGGGGCAGTCATCTATCTGGCTCTTTCCGGGACAGGACTCAATGTGATCACGCTTTCCGCGCTGGCCCTGAGTTTCGGCGTCATCGTCGACAACGCGGTCGTTATCTTTGAGAACATCCAGCGTCAATGCGCAGCGGCGCCTCTTGTTTCTATCAAAGAAAACATACAGCTAAGCACAGTTGAAATGAGCCTGCCGCTTCTGGCCGCGACAGCCACTACCATCGGCGCGCTGGTTCCAGTCGTGTTTCTGCCGGATAATTTGCGCGCTTTTTTCATCCAGTTCGCCTGGACGGCCGCCGTGGCATTGGCTTTTTCCTATGTGGTGGCAATGACCTTCATTCCCACGGCCTGTTTGTGGTTTCATGGCCAGGCGCCCTCCCCCAGTAAACGGACGGTTGTACCCGAGTGGCTGACCCACAAGTCCATGGCTGTCAAAGCCATTTATAAAAAAATCATCCTGTGGAATTTGCGGCGCAAAAAAATCGCCCTGCTTCTCTCGCTTTTTATCATCGGCCTGCCGTTTTGGCTCTTGCCGCCCGCCCTGCCGGTCAAGCCTTTGCCGCCGAGGCCGGCTGACCAGCGCCGCCTGGCGCAAATCAAAAATAATGCGGCAGAGGTATACAATCTGATCATGGATAACGGTTTCATGAAAAAAGCCCGGCCCTATATTGATCACATCCTGGGCGGTTCCTCGCATCTGTTTTTCAAGTACGTGTATAAAGGCGAATTGTGGAAGATGGGGTTTGACACCTATGTCATCGTCTACGTTGAGGCGCCGCAAGGCACCGAACTGAAGCGGCTGGATGAATATGTGAGACGATTTGAAGAACTTTTGGCAAAAAATCACCAGGCCGTGCTGCGTTATGCCACGCAGATCAACGCGCGCACGGTTTATTTGCGCGTCGATTTTGACCGCCAGACCGGCATGACCGCGGTCCCGCTGGTGATCAAAGACCAACTCACAGCCCTGGCCGCGGGCACCAGCGGGTTCACCGTCAGCGTCGCCGGATACGGGCCGGGATTTTATTCCGGCGGCGGGATGAGTGCCAATTATACCCTGCAGATTCTCGGCTATAATTATAACAAGGTGAAGGAAATCGCCCGTAATATCAGTTCGCTGTTGGCGCTCAACGCCCGGGTCAGCGATATACAGATGGACCGTCTGCCGTGGCAGAGCGAAGAATATGAACTGGTAGGTAAAATAGATCGTGTTGCCCTGCATCGTCACGGCATCGGCCTGGAAGAATTTCTGTCCACGCTGGCCGTGAAGCTGCGCCGCAGCATCCAGCGTCAGCGCCTGGTCATCGGACAGGAAGAGGTGGATTTTTCGCTATCGCTGACACACGGGCTCTTCGCGGGAACGGCTGCCGACGGCGCCGGGGATGAAAATGTATCGAGTCTGCTGAACAGCCAGCTTCTCGCAGGGGGTAAAATGGTGCGCATCGGCGATGTCATGTCCATAGAGTTGCAGCCGCTGATGGCGGAGATCAAACGGGAAGACCAGCAGTATACCCGCTTCATCAGTTACAATTTCATGGGGCCGTCGCGCCTGGGCAACCGCTACCTTGAGAGCGTTCTCGCCTCGGTGCCCCTGGCGGTGGGCTATGAGGTCAAGCGGCCGGATTATGCCTTCTTCCTCGGGAGAAAACAAGCCATTCCGATGTTGCTCATGGCCGCTGTATCGATTCTTCTCGTCTTCATGATCACCGCATCCCTGTTTGAATCTTTGCGCGCGCCCTTGGTCATCATTCTCTCCGTGCCGATGTCGCTCATCGGTTTGTTCCTCGGATTTTTTCTCTTTGATATCAACTTTGGCCGCGGCGGCTATGCGGCGTTGATCCTGCTGATCGGATTGTCGGTGAACAACGGCATCATCCTGGTGTCGCGCATGGCCATGTTGACACAAGAGGCTGCTGAGGAAGCCAGCCAGTGCATTGTTGCAGCGGTGGTTCAGCGCACCCGGCCCATTCTCATCACCACCCTCACCACGGTGGCGGGATTCCTGCCGTTTGTGATCCGCGGCGATCCCTATTCATTCTGGTATTCGTTTGCCTTTGCGGTAATCTGCGGGCTGACGACCGCGACGGTGATGATTCTGTTGGTCATGCCGGTGCTCTATGCGACGATTTGCAAGGACTAAAGATTTCCGTCATGGCTACTCTGACCTGAATTCTTTCAGCCTTTTACACGCGCTGTTTACGCCGTCGGGCTCTGGAGAACCTTCCTGCACAAAAGGCTATTCAATACATTTACCAGAAGGCTACCCCAAGGCAATCCCAAGCCGCTGCAACTCGAAAAAACATTTGGCGCAAGTGCTCACATCCGCCTCGGCCTCATGCATTTCCCGAAGCCTGGTCTTGAAGAGTTTTTCGTGAAGCTGCTCCAGTGTTGGCCACTTGAATCCATAGGGACCCGGGATTCGGCAATAATCTGTGGCGGCTTTCATGGTGCAGATGGCCGGTTTTTCAAACAGCATGGATTTCATCCCACATCGTATCAATTCCGCACCAACAATGTGCCGATCAAAATTGACATTATGCCCTACCAGCACATTCGCTTCATTCAGTGCTTGAACAAACGCCGACAACACCTCCTTGAGCGGGATTCCATCCTGCAGCGCCCGTTCCTGGGTGATCCCGTGAATACGCGTCGCATCTCGGGGGATGGTGTAGCCCTCAGGCCTCACGAGGAAGGAGGCGTTGGATAGTTCATGTCCTTCCGATTCAATCAACAGCCAGGCGATCTGCACCAATCGTGGCCAGTTGGCCAGATTGCCTACCGGCGCATTCCAGTTACGCGGCAATCCGGTGGTTTCTGTGTCCAGAAAAATGTACATTTTCTCATACACGGGTGGCTGCCTCCAACTGAGTCCATTCTCGCAAAAATAAACCGCATGTGCAATGACCCCTCGCATCAAAACTCATTGATCAATCCCACATGGATCTTGCCCGCCATGGCGCCGTCGCCTTTGGCCAGACCATAATCCACGCCCATCACACCCAATCCCGTTTCGAGACGAAATCCAAACCCATAGCCCAACTTGGTGGTCTCTGCGACGCCCGAGGCGGATTCGCTGTAGATGTATCCATAATCGGCGAACACAAAAGCGCGCGAGCGCCGTCCCATCCAGTAGCGGTATTCCAGCGAGGTCCATGCGATGGCGCTGCCGCGGAATTGATCTTCGCGATAGCCGCGCAGCGTTCGCGCGCCGCCCAGGCGGAATTGATCGGAGATGGGAATGAACGCCTCATTGCTGCGAATCTGGCGGCCGTGCAGCGCCCAAGCGAGTATCTGGCGCTTGAACAGCTGGGTGTAAAACTCGAGGTCCAGCGTCATCTTTTTATTATCCACCGTGCGGCGGACCGCGGAGGTCAACAGTTCCTCCGGCCCGAGGTTGGTTTTGCGGCCCGACTGATAAGACGTGGCGTAATAGACGCCCTGGCGCGGATTGATGAGATCATCGCGGCTGTCATACTCGATGCCCATGGCGGCGTTGAGGGTGCTGCTCTTCAATATCCCCAGCAGATGACTGCCCAGCGAATCGGGCGAGATCTCGCGACGGTTGATCTGGGCGGTGATCGCCAGATTCTCCAGCAGCGGCACCGCCAGGTCCAGACTGAGGTCGCGCTGCACATAAGTGGTGTCCTGAATCAACTGCGCAAATCCGAGCCCGAGATGCAGCGGCAGTCCGGCCACCCAGGGCTCGCGATACTGCAGGCTGATATCCTGGGTTTTGCGGTCGCGTTTCTGCCAGTGCGCCATCATGGATCGGCCAGTGCCAAGGAGATTACCCAGACTGATATCGATCAGCCCCGTGAAATAGCCCTTTTCATCACCCGTACCGGGCGTATAGCCGAGAACGCCGTCGAAGCGGCTGGTCTGTCCCTCTTCCACTGTGATCAGCAATCCGCCCTCGGCGCCCGCGGTGTAAAAAATCACCGGCTCGGCCACGCTCTTGAAATAGCCCAGCCGCATCAACCGCGCTTGTATGCGCGATACTTTTTGCATGGAATAGGGCTCGCCCGGCTTGATGCGCGTTTCGCGCAGGATGACGCGCTGCCGCGTCAGCTGGTTGCCGGCGATCTGGACCTCCTTGATGATGAGCCGTGGCCCCAACGCCCCACGATAGTGCAGTCCCAGTCCGCTCCTGGAAGTCTCTATTGAATCGATGGTTATGGCCGTCAGATCAAAGCGCGCGAACGGATAGCCGCTCTTGTCCAGCTGCAGCAGGGCATCCTGCAAATCCTGCTCCACCACAGCTGCATCCAGCTCCTTGCCGGGACGGCTGGCGAAGCGGCCCTGCATGGCCTCTATTTGACTGCTGTCGATGCCGCTTATTTGCAGCGCCCCCGTGCGCACCAGGGGCCCCTCGTGCAGATAGACATGGACATCCGCCCGGCTGCTGTCCGGCGCAATGGCGTAGGTCAGTGAATCCATGCGCGCCTGAATATACCCCGCCTCGCTGTATTTTTTCAACAGCGCCCCGCAGCGCCGCGACAAGTCCGCCACGTCGAAGGCCATGCCATCCTCCAGGCCAAACCAGGTGCGCACCTCTTCCGCGGAAACCTGCGCCGGCCCGCTGATATAGACTTTAGCAACGGGTATGGTGCGCACCGGGGGCGGCGCGGTTATTGGCACCTGCGCTGACGGCAGGCTGCGCTCCTGGGTAATCCCGGTCATGGCTTCCTGCGCCACCGGTAAGTTGCGTACCGGGTCAGGCCTGGTCACGGCCTCCTGGGCAGCGCCAATCTGCATGGCCAGCGAGAGAACGCCCAGCAATATGTATAAAATTTTGCGCTTCATGTTTCTCTTATCTGAACCTGACTTACGTTTCCAATTTGTGGTTTTGCAAAAAGTCTCCCGGCTTACCACAAGCTTGCAAATCCATCTTTAGATGGCGCTTCCTCCGGCTAAAGCCGGTACTACGTACGCTGGCTATTATAGATTAATTTCTATATTTGACAATCTAGTCAATCTTTAAGCTTTTCCTCCGGCTAAAGCCGGTACTACGAACGCTGGCTATTATAGATTAATTTCTACATTTGACAATCTAATCAACCTTTAGGTTCTTCCTCCGGCTAAAGCCGGTACTACGAACGCTGGCTATCGTAGATTAATGGATCTGGTCTATCTTTACGCATTCAGGCCGGCTAAAGCCGGTACTACGAACGCTTGCGATCTTATATTAATTTCTCTATTTAAAGAATCTGAATTATCTGAACGCCGCCGTTACCTGGGCGCGGCCGGTGTGGATGACGCCCTGCTGCCGCTCCGGCTCATTGCGCCCCGAATAAGACACCGTGGCCTGGACGGTCTGCGACAGTCTATAATCAAAGCGGATGTCCCAGCGCATCGAACGCCCGGCGCTGCGGCCGTTGGCCATCTCATAAGGAATCAGCCGCTCCTTCGGCGACACCTCGACCTGACTCCATTCTATCTCCGCCTGCCAGCGGCCTTTGGTCTGCCACGAATAGACCACCCTGGGCGTGAATGCAAGGGCGCGCACTTTAGTCGCCGGGGTGTAAAAACGGTCCTGCTCCCAAGCCAGGCGGCTCTCCAGGGCCAACTCCAGCCGCGATTGTGGCCGGTACGACAGCTCGAAGCGGCCCTGACGGCTGAGGATGTCGCGGTCCTGCCGCGATCCCTCCGCAAAACTCCGCTCCATCCGTTTCTGCGCCAGCTCCGACTGGCTGCTCAACGCAGTGCCCAATCGCGCCGTGATCCGCGCGCTCATCTCTTCATCCTGCCGCGTCTGCCCGCCCTCGAGGTACTGGTTGTTCATCTCATCGCGATTCTGATAGCGCAGCCGCAGCGAAAACGCGCGCCTGTTCTCAAACAGGAACAGATCCTGGCGCCACAACAAGCTGCCGTACATGGTCGCGGCCGCCTGCTGAAATTTGTCAAGATTCAACAGATAGATCTGCCAGACATCCTTCTCCTTGGTCCGCTCCTCGATGCTGGCAAAGGACTCTGTCGAGATCGCACTGAGCCATTTGCGCATCCAGCCTTTGGCGCGCTTTTGCCCCCAATAGCGCGAGGGATCCAGCCGCAGCCGCGTGCTCGCTTTTAATTCCACCACCGGCACCAGTTCATCGGTGGTGAGAACGCGCAGGATATAATCCCCGAGCGGATCGACCACATACTCTTTGAGCTGCTCATCGTAGCGGTAGGTGCCGTCGCCCGGACTCACCTTGATATAGACGCGCTCCTTGGTGGCCGTGGCGGTGTTGGAAATCTGATAGTTGACTTCCGAATTGACGGCGTTTTTCCAGGGATTGAACATCAGGCGCACCTCCGCCAGATCGGTATTCTGCCGCCCGGAGCCGGAATCGGCATAGGTGCGTTCGCGATGGGTATAGTCCATGTTGATATTCAATGCGCCGAGCTGTTGCACGCGGAAACCCAGCTGCTGCGTGGTGGCGGTTGATTTCTCCGCGAACGTGTTCAGTCCGACATAGGTATCGTCGTTGCGCCAGCTCTGCCGCGCCGTGGCCGTGATCCTGGCCGCCGGTCTGAACTCCACGCCGCTGGTGAGATTGCTGAAACGAAATCCGGTATAGAGCGAATCGGACCAGTTCTCCTTTTTCTCCTCGCCCTCATAATCGACGAACGGTTTCAGGCGCCAGATGGAATGGGCGATACGGGTGCGCAGTCGCCGCCACGCACCGCCACTGCTGTCGGTTTCGTTGCTTTTGGAGATGTTCTCGAACCGCAGCGAATACTCCGGCCACTTGGGCCGCGAGAGCACATTCTCGATCTGCCAGCGCGTCGACTGAAATCCCTGATCCTTGCGGATGTCGCCGTACTCGCCGGACAGCTTCAGTCCGGCGAAGGGATCGTACTGAACTTGGGCCTCGCGGACGCGTTCGCCCCTGGCCGCGTTGCCGGGCAGATCCCAGCGGCGGTTGTATTCGGCCTCGGTGGTGCGGTCGATGTCCTGAAAGCGGTCCTCGACCTGGCGCAGCCGGCCGGTCATGGTCAATGTACCGAGACTCCGCCGCCCCCAACGCAGCCCGGGCGCGAACTGCAGCTGCCAGTCCTGGGCGACGCCCTGATTATCCTCATCGCCACTGTTGGAGTAGCTGTTAAGATCGTTTTCACTGAACGCCACTTCGCCCTTGAGCTGCATCGCCTTCACGGGCTGGGCGGCGAGCTGAAAATTGAGCAGGCTCTGGCTGCGCGCGGGCGTGAGCAGCACGACCGGCTGATAGCGGCCCAGCGCCGTGCCGGCATAGACATAAATGCCCGCACCCTGATAGGTGTAATCACCCATGCCCTGGCCGACATCGGAAAAAGTGACCGAATAATCGCCGGAATCCGCGCCGGCGTACTGAAAATAGCCCGCATCGGTTTTGATATAGCGGCCCTTGCCCGGCCCCACATAGAGCGCGCCATCGGTGACCGCTTTTTGCGGATCATCCCCCGCCGCGCGCAGGATGGCCAGTTTTTCTTCATCCAGGGTAAAGTCGAGGGGATTATCCTTGTCATCGCCTTCGTGGATGAAGGTGGCGCTCAATTTAAAGCGGCCGTCCCACTGCTCGGTGACGGCCTGGGCCGCATAGATGCTGCGGCGAAATTTTTCATCCGAATATTGAAAATCGACGATGAGACGCGAGTCGGCGGTGATGAGGCGGCGCCGGGTGAAGGTGACCTGCGCGGCGGAATAATCGATGACGTAATCGTTGGTCTCGCCGCGCACCAGCTGTTCGCCGTCGAGATAGACGCGCTCGGTGCCCGCGAGGACGATGATATCGATCTGGCCGCGGTCGCCCTTGAGCTGGTACGGTCCCTGATTACCCTCCTGGCCCATGAATGACTGCGAGATGTATTTGCCGCGCGACACCGCGCCGGAGGCGCTCACCATATAGTTTTTGTAGTTCAGCGCGCCCATGGCGCCCTGCAGCTTGCGGCTATAGCGGGAGAACTGACCGCTGCTGTAATCCAGGGTATAGTCGCCCAGGGTGGCGGCGAAATGCGGAGCTTTGAGCTGGACAAAGACCTTGTCGATTTCCTGGAGATTCTGGGTTGTGCCCTCCGGCTGGATGGGCGTGCTCTGATCGGTCAGCGCCGCGACCACCTCGACGTTGTCGGCCACCTTGCCGGAGACATTGATGTTGAGGGCGGAGTTGATTTTCAGACCGCGGTTGTTGCCGACCGTCACCCCGCGGGTGATGCTGCCGCTCTTGCTGAGCTGCGCCGCCAGATCCTCTTCGGCCGCGGGGGCACCGAGCCGCTCCGCTCCGGGTAGTCCGGTATCGGCGCCGAAGACGCGTTGGATGAGCGGATGGCGCTGCAGGCTGCGGGAAACCGCAAAGGGCGCGATCTGATAGATGAGGCGAATTTCAGCGCCCTGGGGGACGGGTTCGAGAAAACGCAGTTCCCCGGCGAGATAATTCAGGGTGTACTCCGCCGCGGCCAGGCGGCGATTATTGACCAGGACCTTTTCAGAGTTGGCGATGATGAGCGAATCCGGGAGGAAATAGGGGCCGCGGCGGCCTTCGCCGAGCAGGACAAAATCCTTCTCATGCAGGCTCATGCGTTCCAGCTTGCCGGTCACCTGGGCCCAGACCGGAAGCGCGAGAAGAAGGAAGAGTAGAGAGATTCGCCGCATCGTCCTTTTAACCCTTGATCAGGGTTTTCCTCCCCATAAAAGCTGCAACACCTGGATGCGGTGATTATCCGCTTCGCAGATATACAATAAATCGCGGTGCAGGGCCACATCGCTGATGCCGGCAAAGGCCCCCAGTTTGTCGCCCGGCGATCCGAACCGGGCGACGGGGCGGCCCTGGTTGTCAAAGACAGATATGGTCTGCAAAGCTTCATCGCCCGCATAGAGGCGGCCCAATGCATCCACGGCCAGGCCTGTGGGCATTTTCAGGGTGATGTCCCCGATTTCATAAAGATAGTTGCCGAAATAATCATAGAGCAACACAGCGGCGCGCTGCCGGTCACTGATATAAATGCGGTCGTTGGTGGTGATCAAGATCTTTTGCGGATCGAGCAGGTTGCCTTCGCCCCAGTCAAAGTCGCCGAATTGCAGTTCGGGCACGCGCCGGGTGTTGAGTTTGAGGACGCGATAGTTTTCCGCATCGGCGATGTAGAGATCGCCGTGAATGGAGATGGCCAGCGATTGCGGAAAGCCCAACGTCAGTTTTTCCTCGCCCTCGCTGCGGAATTGATAGGCGTCGATCCAGTGCAGGTCTTTGTCGAGGCGGACGATGCGGCGGTTTTGATAATCAGCGACAAAGACATCCAGGCCGTTTTCCGCGCACACATCCACCGGTCGTTGAAATTGATCCTGACCCCAGCCGAAGCCGCCGGTCATGGCCAAAACCTTGCCGTTGGCATCCAGCTTTTGAATGCGGTTGTTCCCCGTATCCGCCACATAAATGTGACCGTTGGGATCGACGGAAACCGCCTGCGGGGCGTTGAATTGGCCGGCGTCCGCGCCTGGTTTGCCCAGGACGAACAGCGGACGAATCAGCAGCGAGTCCTGCCCCTGCGCGCGCCAGGAGAAAAAAGCAAGCAGCAGAAGGGTAATGGAAAAGAGTTGTTTTATGAATTTCATGATCCACCAAAAAAGAAAAACCCGATGTGACTCGGGCGCGTTAAAGGTGACCAATTTTCCAGGGTGACTCAGATCCGTTCTCCCCGTTCCCTGGGATAGACGACGTGGTTTGAACTGCGCATCAAATCCTTGCATTTTCGCCAACGTCCATAGGCTTGTCCTACAAGCCGGTCACCCTTTGTCAATTGCCGTACCCGGTCTCCCGGCAGACGTTTTCCGCCGTAATTGTATTCCTCATTTAAAACGCGATCCAGCAGGCGCAACTGTTCGAAGGTCAGACTGCCTTTGATATAGCGATCATTCTTGGCGTCTGTGTCATAAATGGGACTCACCGCCGGACGGGTGTCCCATGGAATGGGAATCCATCCACGTTTTACGCCATAGAAACCTGCCGCTGCCAGAATCAGAACAATAATGACCATTTTCATCGAGCCGGTATCAGGACTGTTTGCCATTTTGATTCACCACGCGTAAATAATTAATTCTTTAATTTGACGTAAATTAAAGGTAAACAATGCAAAAGTCAAGGGAAAAATGACGTATGGCGCAAATTTGTCTTGATACTTGACTCATTTTACCGTATTTTTATTAGATATATTAACTTGTTACATCATATGGTGTACTCCTCGTGAAGCGATGAAAACAGATGCATGCGCACGCTCATCCCAGTAAAAGCGGCAATAACTGTGCCGTGACCAGAAACCCGGCGCGCACGCGCGCCCGGCGTCCCGGTCCGGTTTTGTTGTGCGCGCTGCTTCTGTTCGCGGTCACAGGATGCACCTGGCGGCCTGATCCGCGCTTCCGGAGCTCGCCCTATGAACCGGCGGCCACACCGGCGCGGTTCAGCGGCGAACAGTACGGCACCATGGATGCCGCCGTGGCCGAGCGCTTCAAGGAACAAATCCGCCTGCTGTGGCAGGCCCCTTATCAGTGGGGTGGAAATTCGCATCAGGGCATCGACTGCTCCGGGCTGATCGTGAAAATTTACCGCGAAGCGGCGGATGTGGATTTGCCGCGCACCACGCGCGAGCTCTACCATACCGGCGCGGAGGTCGATGACGCCGCTCCCCTGCATTTCGCGGATCTGGTGTTCTTCAGCCTCAAACAGCGCGGTACGCCCGATCATGTCGGCTTGTATGTCGCCCACGGCTATTTCATCCATGCCTCGACGAGTGCGGGCGTCAAACTGGCAAAAATTTACGACCATCCCTTCAATGCGCATTTTATCGGGGCGCGGAGACTCTTCAACTGAAAGCTTTTTATGCGGCAGATGACCGGAACGAAACGAACCAGATGAAAGATCCTGTGGAAGACAAGGCTGTAGCAGCCATAAAAAGAGGAGACCTGCTGGAACTGCAGATCGACGATCTCGCCTTCGGCGGCGCAGGCGTCGGCCGGGTCGAGGATCTGGTGGTTTTTGTCGAACAGGCTCTGCCGGGGCAGAAGGTGCTCGTCCGCATCGTGAAGAAAAAAAAGAGCTTTGCCGAGGCGCGGCTGCTGCAAGTTTTGGCGCACTCCCCCCATCAAACCGAACCCCAATGCCGGCATTTCGGGCAGTGCGGCGGATGCGCCTTTCAGCATCTCGCCTACGAGCAGCAACTTGCGTTCAAACAGAAGCAGGTCGAAGAAACCATGCGGCGCCTCGGCGGTTTCGAGTCGCTGCAGGCATTACCCACCCTGCCTTCACCCCAGGTTTATCACTATCGCAACAAGATGGAATTCTCCTTTTCGCCGCTGCAATGGATTCCGGCCGAATTGCTGGGACAACAAACGGCTGAAGATGCCGGGATCTATCTGGGACTGCACGTCAAGGGTTTCTTCGATAAAATTATCGATGTCGCCACCTGCTGGCTGCTGCCGCCGCTGGCCAGCGAAGTGGTCGGCGCGGTTCGCGAATTCGCCGTGGCCTCCGGCAAACCGGCCTATCACGCACGCAACCATGAAGGGTTCTGGCGCTTTCTCGTCATTCGCCAGGCGCAAAACACGCCGGACCTGATGGTCAATCTGGTGGCTTCCGAATATGACGAAGCCCTGGCGCAACAATTCAAAAAGATGATGCATGCGCGATTCCCCCAGATCAGCAGTCTCTATTACAGCACCACGCAGAATCTCTCCGGCGTCGCCTATAGTGAAGAAGAGTATCTGCTCAGCGGGAATCGCTGCATCAACGAAAAATTGGGGCCATTTATTTTTGAAATTTCCAGTAATTCATTTTTTCAAACCAACACGCTGCAAGCGCAGCGGCTGTATGATGTGGTCGCCGAGTATGCCCAATTGCAGTCGGTCGAAAATGTATTCGACCTCTATTGCGGCGCCGGCACCATATCCCTGTACGTCAGCCAGACTGCACGTCATGTAACGGGCTTTGAATCGGTCGCAGCCGCTATCGCGGATGCCCGGCGCAACGCAACACTGAACGGGGTGGAAAACTGCACCTTTGTTTTGGGCGATTTGCGCGACGGCCTGAGCGACACCCAGCACATCCGCACACACTATGGACAGCCGGACGTATGCATCATCGACCCGCCCCGGGGCGGCATGCATCCGAAAACGGTTGAGGCCCTGCTGCGGCTGCTGCCCGCGCGCATCGTTCATGTGTCCTGCAATCCAGCGACACTGGCGCGGGATGTCAAGTTGCTCTGTGCCAACGAGTATCATCTCGAAAAAATTCAGCCCGTGGATATGTTCCCGCACACCGCTCATATCGAAGCGGTGGCGCTGCTGCAGCGAAATCACTAACCAGCGCTATGTGATCACATAGCAAGAGAGGTATTCACTTTTATGAAACTGTCATTCTTCAAAAAGCTGTTTGGCACGAAAACGGAAAGCAAACCCGCACCCAAACAGGAATCCAGACCCCCACGCGATCACCAGGGCCGCCCGAGACGCAAAGGCCATCGGCCTTATAAACCCAATCAAGGCCAGCAGCAAGGCAGGCCGCGGCCCGAGCAGCCGGAAAAACCGGCGGGCCAGCCGCAACAGGGCAGGTCCGAGCAGCGTGAGAGACCGGCCGGCCAGACGCAGCAGGGCAGACCCGCGCATCGGCATCACGACAGACCGGCGCAGCAGCAGCCCAGAGAACCGCGGCAGCCGTTGGAGAAAATAGAGGTTGAACAACCCAAACCTGAAGTAAAGATTGTCAAAGAACCGCTGCCGGCCATCACGCCGGAACAGCTGTCCGAGCCCATTCAGGCGGCCATGCGCCGCGCAGGGTGGACGGAAATGATGCCGGTACAGGCGCGCACGATTCCCTATTTACTGGCGCAGCGCAATCTCATGGTGCAATCGCGCACCGGCAGCGGCAAGACCGGCGCCTTTGTCCTGCCCATGCTGGAGCATCTCGATGCCTCCAAAAATGAAACGCAGGCCCTGATCATGGTGCCCACGCGTGAACTGGCCAAGCAGGTATCCGAAGAGGCCAAACTGCTGTGCGGCGACAGCGGCATGAAGGTGATTGCGGTCTATGGCGGCGTCGGTTATGGCCCCCAGATCGATGCATTTCGCGAAGGCGCGCACATTGTTGTGGGGACGCCTGGCCGTATTCTCGATCATCTCTTGAAACGCTCCCTCAATCTCGATGCGCTGCGCCTGCTCGTTATGGATGAGGCCGATCGCATGCTCTCCATGGGATTTTATCCGGACATGAAACAGGTGCAAAAGTATCTGCCGGAAAAAATCAATGCCTACATGTTCTCCGCCACATTTCCGCCCTTCGTGCTGCGCCTGGCCGATGAATTCCTCGATGATCCGGAATTCATCAGTCTGAGCGGCGACCAGGTCTTTGTTGCGGAGACGGAACACTGCTTCTATATTGTACCGCCCATGGACAAAGACCGGGCGCTGGTGCGCATCATCGAGCAGGAGAATCCAATCCAATCCATCATCTTCTGTAACACCCGTTCCCAGGTGCACTATGTCGCGGTGGTTTTGCAGCGCTTTGGCTATAATGCGGACGAATTGAGCAGCGATCTCTCGCAAAACGCCCGCGAACGCGTCATGGCGCGGCTGCGCACCGGCAGTCTGCGCTTCCTCGTGGCCACCGATGTCGCTGCCCGCGGCATCGACATACCGCAGCTATCCGCGGTGATCATGTATGAACCGCCCGAGGATCCGGAGGCGTACATCCATCGCGCCGGCCGCACCGGCCGGGCCGGGGCCGCCGGAGAGGCGATCTCCCTGGTCACCGAATTTGAACAGATCGAACTGGAACGCATCGCACGGCGTTTTAATTTTAACCTGATCCAGCGCGACCTGCCCAGCAATGAAGACGTATCCAATCTGGTCACCGAACGCATTACCGCCATGCTCGAATCCAGATTCCGCGCCACAGACAATGTGGAGACGGAGCGTGTGCGCCGTTTTCTGCCCCTGGCGCAGAATCTCGCCGGAAACGATGATTTGAACATCGCCCTCGCCATGCTCCTGGATGAGTATTACCAGGCCAGTCTGCATGCGCCGTTGGCTGCTGATGAACCGGCTCCGCAGCCCAAGCCCGCGGAAGAGAGTGAAGTGAGACGATACAACAATCCGCGCCGCCGTGGCGGCCGCCGGCGGTCTTCATTTAAAAGACCGTAAAAAATTTAAGCCATCAAAATGAAATCACGACGGCATGAACGGCACCCCGGTTCATGCCGTTTTCTTGTCGCCTTAACGCTGCGAAGAAAAGTATGAAATATGTCGGTGCACATGTAAGCGCCAGCGGCGGGGTCTCCAACGCGCCCAGGAATGCCGGCGAAATCGGCGCAAAGGCTTTCGCCTTGTTCACCAAAAATCAACGCCAATGGCGCGCTCATGCCCTGGCGCCGGAGGAGATCGAGCGCTTTGGCGTCACCTGCCGCGAACTCGGTTTTTCTGCGGAAAAAATTCTCCCGCACGACAGCTATCTCATCAATCTCGGGCAACCGCAACAGGCGCCGCTGGAAAAATCGCGGGCTGCGTTTATCGACGAGATGCAACGGTGCCAGCAGTTGGGGCTGCAGATGCTCAATTTCCATCCCGGCGCACACCTGCAGCAGATAAGTGAAGCGGAATGTCTGACGCGCATCGCCGCATCGATCAACCTGGCGCTGGAGAACAGTGACGGGGTGACGGCGGTCATTGAAAATACCGCCGGGCAGGGGCGCATGGTCGGGTATTGCTTTGAACATCTGGCGGAGATCATCCGCCAGGTCAAGGATCAAAGTCGCGTCGGCGTCTGTCTCGACACCTGTCATCTCTTTGCCGCGGGTTATGAACTGCGCGAAGCGGAGGGATATGAAAAGACTATACAATCCTTTGACGCCATCGTCGGCTTGGGCTTTTTGCGCGGGATGCATCTCAATGATGCCATGAAACCGTTGGGGAGCCGCGTCGACCGGCACGCGCCCCTGGGCGATGGATTTTTGGGGGTGGAGGCTTTCCGGTTGATCATGCAGGACAGGCGCCTGGAGGACATCCCCCTGATTCTCGAAACGCCGCAGCCGCAGCGATGGCCCGAGGAGATCGACCTGCTCTACCGGCTGGCGGACGAAAAAAAATAGCAGCTTCCGTATCACGCCGCCATCAAAATATTCTGATATCCCCCATGCCGACATGGCAGATGAGGTTCAGCTTGGCGGGCGCGGCATCATATTCCGGTGTTTTGTAATTAATTTCCTGGCCGAATCCGTCCGCCTTGCGGTCGAGCACCTTGATATCCCCCAGGCTCACGCGAGTGGAGATTTGCACCGGCACATTGGGCGCGAGATCGACCTGAATGTCGCCCACCACGCAATGCAAGTATAACTGCTGTTCCCCGGGCGCCAGCCTGATTTGCGAGGCATCGACAATGATGGATCCCACGCCGGTTTTAGCCTCGCCGCCGTTGAACTCTGGCTGTTCGAGTTTCAATCGCACATCGCCAATGACATTACTCTGCAGCAATCCGCCGGAGACGGACTTGATGGGTTGATAGGCAAGCTCCTGATTGTCTCCAGCCGCAGCGCCTTTGCTCTTGGCCTCATAAATCATATAAGCGCCCAAAAGAATCAGCATGACCGGCCAGTTACGAATAAAAAATCCCACCAGATCGAAGAGATGAAAACTCTTGGTCATCATCAGGACACCGACCACGATCAACAGCGCGCCCCAAAACAGCTTGTTGCTTCCAGATGAAGCGGACATGGCTTCTCCTCAGTTAAATGCAAAGCAATAAATTATATATTCTCAGCAATGTCCCAGCACGTTCACCAAGAGGAGATAGGTGTAATATCTTCTCCTCTGAAATGGACAGTGTGCATTGAAATCGATGCCCGGCAATTGCAGCTTTTAAGACATTTTAAATGAGTACCCTTGGGGGCTTCATTTATTATAACGCCGGGACACTACTGATATATTCTATCTTCCCGGATATCCTCTGCCCTCGTGTTCGGCGATATATCGCTCCGCTTCCAGGGCGGCCGCGCATCCTGAACCAGCCGCGGTTATGGCCTGGCGATAGATCGAGTCCTGCACATCCCCGCAGGCAAAGACGCCTTCAAGATTGGTATGGGTGCGGCGGTCGGTGTCGATGTAATTGCCCGCATCGAGATTCACCTGACCGGCGAACAGCTCGGTATTGGGCTTGTGGCCGATGAAGACAAAGACGCCATCCACGGCGAAATCGCCGGCCGAGCCGGTCTTGACGTTGCGCAGTTTGAGATGGGTGACGGTGTCGCTTCCGGCCACTTCCTCGACGACGCTGTCCCAGACGAATTCGATTTTTTCATTCTTTTCCGCGCGTTCCTGCAAAATGGCGTCGGCGCGCAGCCGGTCGCGACGGTGAATGATGGTCACCTTGTCCGCGAATCGGGTCAGGAACAATCCTTCATCCAGGGCGCTGTTGCCGCCGCCGATGACCGCGACTTTTTTCCCTGTGAAGAAAAAGCCATCGCAGGTGGCGCAGTAAGAAACACCCTTGCCGATATATTTATCTTCGCCCGGCACACCGAGGCGTTTCGGTGTCGATCCGGTGGCGATGATCACCGTGCGGCTTTCATAGGTTTCGCTCGCCGTCTTGACGATCTTTGTCTCTCCCGAGAGATCGACGCTGGTGACCACATCGTATAGCAATTCAGCGCCGAAGCGCGCGGCTTGTTTCTCGAACAACTGATACATTTCGAACCCGCCCAAGCCCTCGGGAAATCCGGGGAAATTCTCCAGATCATTGGTCAGCGTGACCTGGCCGCCGCGCTCCAGGCCGGAAATGACCAGAGGGCGCAGATTGGCGCGCGCGGTATAGATGGCGGCGGTGAGTCCGGCGGGGCCTGATCCGATGATGATTACTTCTCGCATGTTACTTTCTCCAATATTCAAAACCATCTTGTGACTTTATTCTGCCACAATGCGCACGAAGGACAATTCACAAACTTGATACATTCAATTAGATTCAGCAGCGGCAACAAGTATTCACTTTTTTTTCATCCGGCGAAGTTTCCCGGACTCTGCTAACCCGTCCCTCCGGCGCAAGGACTTTCACTTAACGGGGGCATGAAATCAAGTTCAGAAAATCCCTGTCACAGGAACGGCAAAATTCTTCTCAGACCGGATTGTCGATGTCGACGAATTCCACCTGCACGTCAAATTTAGCGGCCACCAGTTCGCCCAGTGCGCGTATCCCCAGCCGTTCGGTGGCATGATGGCCCGCGGCGATAAAATGGATGCCCCCCTCGCGGGCGAGGTGGTAACTGGCTTCGCTCGTCTCTCCTGTGATAAAAGCATCCAGGCCAGCCTCGATGGCGTAGGCCAAATCGCGCGCGGCGCCGCCCGAACAATAACCGATATGGCGAATTTCCGCGGGGCCGAAATCGAAGACCACCGGTTCCTTTTCGAAAAGCGCGGTCAGCTGATCCTTCAATTCAACAAGACCCAGCGTCTCGACATTGCCCTTGAGTCCGATCTCCCCCAAAGGAGAGATATTATGCATATCCAGGGCGCGCGCGGCGAGGATGTTGTTGCCGATCTCTTCGTGTTTATCCAGCGCCAGATGATAAGCGAGAAGGGAGATCTCGTTTTTCAGCAGGAGGGACAAACGCTGTTTGTAGGGTCCCCGCACAACTCGGCTGTCTCGATCCCAGAGTATGCCGTGATGGACGAGAATCAGATCGGCTTTTTTTTCGATGGCGGCTTCAAACAGGGCGACGCTGGCCGATACCCCGGTCACCATTCGGCGGATTTCACACCGGCCCTCAACCTGCAAGCCCATGGGGCCATAATCCGGAACCTGATCCACCTTGAGATAGTCGTCCAGATAACCAATCAATTCATCCCGTGTGATCATATTTCCCCTCTATGATGTTTTTGACCAGTTCTCCTTTGCATTAATTTACACGGTCAATAATCAAATACAAGTAAAATCCGCACTGGAAAAAGGATTTGGCATTTAAGCCATTTTGTCCTATATTGTATCAAATTTCTTCGCCGGAGGAAGTATGATGCTGCAAGAATTATTATCCGAGGAAGTCATCCGGATACCGCTCGAAAGCACTGAAAAAAACACCATCATCGAAGAACTCATCGATCTGTTGGATCGCGCCCGCAAACTCAAAGACCGGAATGCGGCCATGGAGGCTGTTCTTGAACGCGAACGCATCATGAGCACCGGTATGGGAGAGGGCGTCGCCATCCCACATGCCAAGACTGCGGCTGTGGATGGCCTGGTTGCGGCCTTTGGGATCACCAGGAAAAATGTTGATTTCCAATCGATAGATGAAAAGCCCGTGCGCCTGATTTTTCTCCTCATCGGTCCCATGGATCCCACAGGCCCTCACCTTCAGGCGCTCAGCCGCATATCCCGGCTGATGCACCGCAGCGAGCTGCGCGATAAATTGATCGCGGCTGCAACGCCGGCGGAAATCTTGCAGGTTCTGGGACAGGAAGAACAAAAGTATTTGTGACCGGTCCGTTAACCCCCCATTGATCTCATATCATATAGGTTTTTTATGAAATACAAATCAGTGACGGGCACCCGCGATGTGCTGCCCGAAGAACAACCCTATTGGCGTCTGATCGAAAAAAAGATCGCTGAAATTACCGCCCTGTTCGGCTACCAGCGCGTCGATCCCCCTATTTTTGAAGAAACCTCCCTCTTTATCCGCGGCGTCGGTGAGACGACCGATATCGTCGAAAAAGAGATGTACACCTTTCGCGATAAAGGGGATTCCTCTTTGACGCTGCGGCCGGAATTTACCGCGGGCTTCATCCGCCTCTATCTGCAAAACGGTCTCCACATGCTTTCCAAACCCGTCAAAGTCTTCTCCGTCGGACCGGTGTTCCGCTATGAACGGCCCCAGGCGGGACGTTTCCGGCAGCACACCCAATTCAATGTCGAGGCGTTCGGCGAACAGGATCCCGCCATGGACCTGGAAGTGATGTCCGTTGCCTGGCAGTTATACGCCGAACTGGGCTTTCAGGGATTGAAATTTCAGCTCAACAGCACCGGCTGTCCTGCATGCCGGCCGCACTATATTGAAAAATTGAAACAATATTATCAGACCCATCTCCATGAAATCTGCGAGGATTGCAAACGCCGGCTGGAACGCAATGCCCTGCGTCTTCTCGATTGCAAAGTGGCGTCGTGCCAGCCCGTCATCGCGACTGCCCCGGTGATCAGCGAGCACTTGTGTGAGGATTGCGCCACCCATTTCACTCATCTGCGGCAGCATCTGGATTTGCTGCAGCGGCCCTATACCATCAATCACAAGCTGGTGCGGGGGCTGGACTATTATACCAAGACCGTTTTTGAGGTCTGGGCCCAGGGCATCGGCTCGCAGAACGCCATGTGCGGCGGCGGACGCTATGACGGCCTCATCGAACAGCTGGGCGGCGAACCAACCCCTGGCATCGGATTCGGCTCAGGCATCGAACGCATCATCCTCAGCATGAAAGAACAGAAACTGCAGCCGGAGCTTTTACCCGGCCCGCAAATTGTCGTGGCGCATCTGGGTCCGAATGCGGAAAAAATGGCTGTGGAAACCGTGTTTAAGTTGCGCAGCAGCAAGATCCCCGCACTGATGACCTTTGGCGATCGCAGCCTCAAGTCGCAGATGCGCGAAGCCAACCGGCTCAATGCACAGTTTATTATCATCTTCGCCGACCATGAAGTGGAGTCCGGGACCGCCACCGTTAAAAACATGCAAGATGGGAGTCAGGTGGAGATAGCCTTGCCGGATCTGGTATCTCATTTATCAAAATAGTGCGCGTTTTGGCTCTGAGGCGTTATGAATCCCTTGTCCCGGCAGCATTTAAAACTCCTGCGGCAGTTGCATCTGAAAAAATTTCGCGATCAGACGCAGCGCTATTTGATCGAGGGATTGCGTCTGTGTGAAGAAGCCGCAGCAGAAGCGGCCCCGGTTCAGGAAGTGATCGTTGATCCGGCCGAGTTCCGCGGTGAACGCGCCGAGAAACTGGTCGCCCAATTTGAGAAAACGGGCGCCGCTGTCTATGCCACCGATGCCGCGGGCGTGCAGGCGCTGGCCGATACGCAATCGCCGCAAGGCATAATCTGCGTGGTTGAAAAAAAGCGGCCTCGCCCATTTGATGTTGCCGCGCATCACGGTTCTCTGGTGCTGGCGCTCGATGGCATTTCCGATCCGGGCAATCTGGGAACCATCCTGCGCACCGCCGACTGGTTCGGCATTCGCTGTGTGGTGGCCAGTCCGGACACCGCAGAAAGCACCAATGCAAAAGTGGTCCGCGGTACCATGGGGGCATTATTCCGGCTACAGATTCACGAAAACAGCGATCTTACGGCCCTGGCCGCGGCGGCCCTGAAAACAGGGTACCGGCTCATCGCCGCGGTGGCCAGGGAAGGCGTGCCTGCTCCGCGATGGCAACCGGGGGCTCGAGACATGTTGTTCATCGGAAACGAGGCCCACGGCTTGTCCGCAGACCTGGAAAAACAGATGACTCTGCGGATTACCATTGCAAAGCGCGGCGGCGGCGAGTCATTGAATGCGGCGGTTGCCGCCAGTATTTTAATGTATCAGTGGTCAACAGGCCAAGATGAAAAAGGATGATATGGAACCCGAAATAAAACTGCCCGCCCATGTGCTGAACATCAAAGACCTGTCTCAGATTCTGCTGCTGACCCTGGCCATGTTCGTCGCCAGTATTTTTTTCGGGGCGCTGATGGTCTTTTGGGCCGGCCCCAAATGGGGACTGCTCGCCGAGGTTCTTTTTATCATCCCCGCTGTCATGATCGTCCTGAAGCGCAAAATGTCTTTTGTGCGCAGTTTTCGTTTCAATCCCATTTCCTGGCCGGTTGTTTTCTATTCCATCCTCATCGTTGTCCCGGTGCTCGTGCTGGGTGACGAGATGGACCGCCTGTTGAATATGGTTTTCCCGCTGCCCAACTGGTTCGATGTGCGCGAACTCATGGCCATTCGCTCCATCACCGATGCTGTGCTCATCATCGGCAATGGCGTGATCATCGCGGCGCTTGCGGAGGAGATGCTTTTCCGGGGCATGATTCAACAGACCTATGAATTCCATCGCGACACCGCCACCGCCATTGCCGTGTCCGCCATTCTGTTTGCCATGCTGCATTTCAATCCGTGGTGGATGATTCAAATAACCCTGCTGGGATTGGTGCTGGGCTATATGGCCTGGAAGAGCGCCAGCATCTGGCCGACGGTCCTGCTGCACGGTATCAACAACCTGCTATCCACCATCAGCGCCAATACGCCCGAAGAAAAATTGTCCTGGTATTCGGCCTCGGTGCATGTACACTGGTATTGGCTGGTTTTTGCGGGCATCCTGGTCATTCCGGCATTTATGGGATTCAATAAAGCGTGTGAAACCATGCACCAACGTGCAGAAAAAGAGAGTGATCAAGGAGGTTATCGTGAAGAATGAATTGCCACAGGTGCGCATCGGCATGATTCAGGGAGCAAAAGAGGTTCATTTCAGCTGCGAAAGTCCCTTTGCTGTTTATACGCTGGAAAATGTAAAAGTGGCTGCCGGCCTTGCCGGTCAGACTTACAGCGTAGTATCTGAAAAGTGCCTGCCCTCGCAGATGCGCTACTGCGTCCGCCTGGCCATCGCCATCACAGAGGCGGAAAAGAATCAGCGTCAGGATGAACTGGCCGCCCGGGGCATCCAGACGTACGCCTGGCATCCCGGTGTGGTTTTATCCTTGAGCAGCGGCGACATGGATAACCGTGAATTCTGGATCGTCACAGAACCTTTTGTTGATGAAAAAGCGGCTCAGGAGTACGCGCGCAACTATGAGCCCATTGGTGAAGCGGTCGTCGTAAAAGAAATCGTCAAAAAATCATCCGGAACCCTCGTTTTCGGCCAGCACCGCCTGGAAAACGGCCTGCGCATCGTACCGGAAGAGGTGAATGCCCATATTCAGCTGCACGATGTCACGGTCGGCATCGAATTCCACTGGCAGCACAAGCGGACGCAGATCATTCCCGGCCTTCTCGAGATTGGTCTCAATAATGCCGGCAAACTGCTGGCCATCAATGAATTGGACATCGAGACCTATCTGATGAGCGTCAATTCTTCAGAGATGACCAAAGACAATCCCATCGAACTGCTGAAAGCGCAGACCATTGCCGCGCGCAGCACCATCCTGGCGACCATGGGCAAACACCACTATGACGAAAATTTTCACATCTGTTCCGATGACCACTGTCAGTGTTACCATGGTGTGGCGAATATTTCAGAGGCATCCCGCAATGCGGCCCTGGAAACGCTGGGAGAAAATTTGCTGCATCAGGGCCGCGTATGCGACGCCCGCTACGCCAAAATATGCGGTGGCGTGATGGAAGACTACCGCGACATATGGGATCATCGCGAAATTCCCTATCTGCTCCCCGGCATCGATGGCCATGAAAAAATTGAATACCCCTTGAAAGACGAACCGGCCGTCAGAGCGTATATCGACAGCTCGCCGGATGTGTGGTGCAACACGCAAAAATATGAAATCACTTCCTCGCTCCCCTATAATACACGCGAGTTATTCCGTTGGAAAGTCTCCTTTAAACGCGAAGATTTGCAGGCGTTGATCAGCCGGCGGCTGCAGCAGGATTTTGGCGATCTCATCGACATCATCCCGGGTGAGCGGGCGCCAGGCGGCCGCCTGATCTACATGGATATCGTCGGCAGCGAGCGCACCCTGCGCGTTGGCAAGGAATTGATCATTCGCCGCGCCTTGTCCGAGAGCCATCTCTACAGCGCCTGTTTCTACATTGAACGCGATCGCGATGCCGCCGGCATGATCACCCATTTCCATCTCATCGGCGCGGGATGGGGGCATGGCGTGGGCCTGTGCCAGGTCGGCGCCACGGTCATGGCGCAAAAGGGATATACCTACCGGGAAATCCTGGCGCACTACTACAAAAATAGCAATTTAAACAAGATCTATTAAAAACGTTTCCGCACTCTGGCTGTATTGCCGCTACTTTTTTACAAGACAACCAGAATTCAGATACGACCAGAGGCCGCGGAACTGTATGAAAATTATCATTTACAACGACGAACTCCGTTCCGGCATGCAAATGTACCTCGCTCTCAGCAACCATCATGAAGTAACCGTAGCACAGGATGTAGAAGATTTACTGCAATTATTGGATCAAGCTGCGGCTGATATGACGATCATGGACTTGGCAACTTCTGTACAGGGTGAACGTATATCTGACAGCATGGATATTGCCCGGCAGATACAAAACCAGCACCCCAACATCAAAGTCATCGGAATCTATGATCAAGGGGATAGCCGGGTTGCCGAAATCGCGCGCAGCCGGGGCATTGATGAGCTCATTACCCGCCCGATCAAAAATCGCGAATTGCTCGGACTCATCGAAAAACAATAGACTCTGTTTCATTACGGCGGGTAGCAACCCGGAAACAGGCCGAGAAGGTAATCTCCCGGCCTGTTTTTTTTTATAAACCTGTTGCATCTGATTTGCAGAGGCCTTAATTTACCAGAAAAAGAGACGGGGATTATGAGTATTCATGTCGATTATCTGATCATTGGCAGCGGCATTGCGGGGCTCACCGCCGCGCTCAAGCTGGCGCCCCATGGCTCCGTGGCCATTGTTACCAAGAAACATCAATCCGAGTCCAACACCAACTATGCCCAGGGCGGCATTGCTTCCGTGTTTGACCAGAACGATTCGTTCGATAAACACATCCAGGACACGCTGCAGGCGGGCGCCGGGCTGTGCCACGAAGATGCGGTTCGATTGATCGTCGAACAAGGCCCCATCCGGGTGCGCGAGCTCTTTGAACGGGGGGTCCACTTTACACAGACTCAAAACGG
Source organism: Candidatus Zhuqueibacterota bacterium (assembly GCA_963169875.1). Taxonomy (GTDB): domain Bacteria; phylum Zhuqueibacterota; class Zhuqueibacteria; order Residuimicrobiales; family Residuimicrobiaceae; genus UBA2214. Next base: position 97,644 of record CAUJEL010000067.1, on the reverse strand, counting down.
CCAGTTCGATCTCGGTCGCGAAGGGGGCCATCGCTTCAATCGCATCGTCCATGTCAAGGACCACACCGGCCGCGACGTCGAGAGCGCCTTGCTCGAGGCTGCCCGTGCAAACGACCACATCACCATCTATGAACACCATACAGCCGTTGAGCTGATCACCGAGCACCATGTTTTCAGCGCCCGGCCCGCCACCGACGTGGCGCCCAATTGCTGGGGCGCCTATGTGCTCGATATCAATGGCCACAAAATAGACCGCTTTCTGGCCAAGGCCACCATTCTCGCCTCGGGCGGATGCGGCCAGGTTTATCTGCATACCACAAATCCATCCATCGCCACCGGCGACGGCATCGCCATCGCTTACCGCGCCGGCGCCAAAATCGCCAATATGGAATTCATGCAGTTCCACCCGACCACGCTTTACCACGAGAGCGCCAACTCTTTTCTCATCTCCGAGGCGGTGCGCGGCTTTGGCGGCCGGTTGGTGCACAAGGATGGCGAATCCTTCATGGAAAAATATCATGACATGGCTTCCCTGGCGCCGCGGGATATTGTCGCCCGTGCCATTGATTCCGAATTGAAAAAACGCGGGGTTCCGTGCGTCTATCTGGATATCACACATAAAAACGCCGAAGAAATCATCAACCGCTTTCCCCACATCTATGAAAACTGTCTCAAATACCGTCTGGATATCACCAAGGAGCCCATACCGGTCGTCCCGGCAGCCCACTATTCATGTGGCGGGGTCGTGACCGATCTGGCCGGGAAATCCTCGGTTGAGGGCTTGTTCGCCTGCGGGGAAGTCAGCTGCACCGGTGTTCATGGCGCCAATCGCCTCGCCTCCAATTCACTGCTGGAAGCGGTTGTTTTCGCCCATGCCGCGGCCGTGCAAGCAATTGATTTTGTCAAGGCGCGCAAGATGACCGCGCCGCCCATCCCGCGCTGGGATGACAGCGGCACCTTTGATCAGGAAGAGTGGGTGCTCATATCTCACGACAAGATGGAAATCAAAAACATCATGTGGGATTATGTCGGAATTGTCCGCTCCAACCTCCGCCTCGAACGGGCACTGAGCCGCATCCGTCTCATTCGTCAGGAAATTGAAAATTACTATAAACGCACCCAAATCACGGAGGAGCTGCTGGAACTGCGCAACCTGGCCACCGTCGCCCAGTTGATCATCCAATCCGCCCTGATGAGAAAAGAGAGCCGGGGATTGCATTATACAACCGACTATCCGAAAACAGATGACGAGAACTACTTGCACGACACCATTCTCCAGCGCATTGACATCTAGTCCGCTGCCTTAATTTTGCCGGAGTGAGTCCATGATCATCTCAAAAATTGATATACGCGCCTTCAAATCCATTCTCGAGCTATCATTGAACCTGGATCCGCACATCAATGTGCTCATCGGCGCCAATGAAAGCGGCAAGTCCAATATCCTAAAATCGATCGAAGCGTTCCGGGAAAAAATTCATCTGGACAGTTCGCTGACCTGTCAGTACTCGAATCAGTATTACCTGGCAAAACCGCCAGAACTCTCCATGGAATTCAGCGGTCTCTCCAAGGAGAATCGCCGGGTGCTGATGCAAATCTCCGATGTCTTTAAGGATGTCGAGCATTTCCAAATCCATCGCGATGGCCCCACCCTCAAAGACTATCATCTGTTCGTCAATGGCAATGAGGTGGAATCCATCGACATCTCCCGAATCATGCATGTGCTTCCCAAGATTCTATATTTTGCGGATATCCGCCTGCTCAAAAATCGCGTGGATCATGAAAACCTCATCGCCAATCAGCCGGACTGTGCGACGGAACGCAACCTCCTCAAGATCGGCGGTATCGACTCCTATGAGGCGATCTTTGAAGACACCGCCCGCGGCCGCCGCGCCCTGGAGGAAGCGAGCCGGATCATCACGGAACAGCTGCGCCGCGTCTGGTCGCAGGAACCCTCCATCGAAGTCAAACTCAATGTCAATGGCCGCGCGCTCTATATCGACTTTAGCGACAGCACCACGGTTTTCGATACCCCGGAATCCCGAAGTCTCGGGTTTCGCTGGTATCTCTCCTTTTATGTCAATTTTCTGGCGCAGACGTTCGAGGCCCAGGCCAATGAATATGTCTTTCTCATCGATGAACCGGGCATCCATCTTCACCCCTCGGGACAAAAAGATCTGGTCAAAGTCCTGGAAGATCTGGCGCTTAAAAATCAGGTGATCTACACCACCCACTCGCCATTCATGATCAACCGGCAATTTCCTGAACGCGTGGTGCTGGTGAAAAAAGACAAAAACGGCACCCATGTCGACAACTCTTCCTATCGTGAAAATTGGAAACCTCTGCGCGATGAAATTGGTTTACGGGTCGGCGACCTCTTCTTTTTCAGCGACTCGAGTCTGATTTTGGAATTGCCCACCAAAAAAGCAGGCATTCTGGAAAAATTTAAAGGCAAATCCGCGGAATAATCAATCTATCTCATATGCAGCGAATCACAAAATGAAAATTGCTATTGTTGGCCCCGCCTATCCCCTGCGCGGCGGGATTGCACATTTCACAGCGCTTTTGGCGCGCGCGTTACAGGCACGCGGCCACAAAGTTCGCATTTTCTCCTTCACCCGTATGTATCCTTCCCTGCTTTTCCCGGGCAAATCGCAGTATGACGAAAGCGAAACAACCCTGCCCGTGGACAGCGAAGCGGTTTTGGACTCCATTCAACCGCTTTCCTGGCGCCGTACCGGCATCCAGGTGAGCGCCTGGCAGCCCGATGCGGTGATTTTCAAATACTGGATGCCCTTCTTTGCCCCGGCCTATGCCGGCGTCGCCCGGCATATCCGCAAACGATGCCGCGCCCGGATCGTGTTTCTCTGTCATAACATTCTGCCGCACGAGGCGCACCGTGGGGATGCGCTCCTGACCCATCTCGGCCTCGGTGTGGCGGATCATTTTGTGGTCATGTCGGACGCGGTAGAAAAACAGCTCTTGTCCTTCTTCCCGAAAGCTTCCTATGTCAAGGTCCCGCATCCGGTCTATGAGTTTTTTGCGGATACCTATGGCAAGAAAGAGGCCCGGGCACGGCTTGGATTGGGGGATGATCGCCTGGTGCTCTTTTTCGGCTATGTGCGCCGTTATAAAGGCCTGTCGGTTTTGCTGGATGCTTTTGCCCTGGCGCGCGCCCGTTTGCCCATGAAATTGATCGTCGCGGGCGAAATCTATGGAGATAAAACGGAATATGAACAAAAAATCGCTCAACATCAGCTGCAGCAGCACGTCCAGCTTCTTGACCACTACATACCCAACGAACAGGTGGGACTGTACTGCTCCGCCGCCGATGTGGTCGCACTGCCGTACCTCTCCGCCACGCAGAGCGGCATCGTCCAGGTCTGCTATCAATTCAACAAACCCGTGATCGCCACCGATGTCGGCGGTCTTCCCGAAGTCGTGGAGGATGGCCGGACCGGATTCATCGTCCCGGCCGGTGATGCCGCAGCCTTTGCGGAGGCGCTGGTACGATTTTATTCAGAGAACCGCGAAACAGAATTTTCCGGACGAATCGAAAAAATCAAAGGCCGTTTCGACTGGGCGCACATGGTGGAATCCATCGAAAAATTGTTGGGTTGACATGGAAAAAATTCCTGCCTATAAAGAGACCTATTGGCACTACCAGTATCAACTCGGCGCACACTATGTGATCCCCCTTTTGCGCCGCTGGGGATTGGAACCCGGCGGTATGCAGGTGCTGGATATCGGCTGTGCTGAAGCGGGCGTTCTCTATGCCCTCTGCGAAGCCGGGGCACAGGGCGTGGGCATGGAAATCAGCCCCAGCCGTTTATTCCTGGCGAAGCATTTCACGGCGGACACCCGATCTCCCCTCCATCTCATCGCTGCGGACATTTTTCATTTGCCCGTGAAGCCGGAGCATCCTCCTTTTTCGCTGATCCTCCTGCGCGATGTGTTTGAACACCTGCCTGAAAAAGAAAAAGCCTTTGCCGTGCTGGCCGCATTGATGCCGGAAGGGGGCCACCTGCTGCTCACCTTTCCGCCGTTTTACTCTCCCTTTGGCGGCCATCAACAGATGTTGAAAAGCTTTCTGCGGCGGATGCCCTATTTTCATGCGGCGCCCGGCCCCCTGTGGCAATTGATTCGCCGCTTTATCGAAAAATACGATGCCAATCCCGGCTTTTTACAGGAGATGCAAAAGCTGCGCAATAACCGCATCTCCATCGCGCGCATCAAACGTCTGGCGCGCACGCACAACCTGGTCATCGCCGGCGAAAAATATTATCTCAGCCGGCCCAGCTATAAATTGCGCTACGGCTGGCCGGTCCTTTCCGCTGGCTTGCTCGGCCAAATCCCTGTCATCCGTGAACTCTTCATAACCGGCGCCGCGATCCTGCTGCGAAAACAATGAAAAAAGCACTGATCATAACCTATTATTTTCCGCCTTCCGGCGGCTCCGGCGTGCAGCGCACGCTCAAATTTGTCAAGTATTTGCAAGCTTTTGGCTGGACGCCCGTGGTCCTCACGGCCCGGGATGCTGATTATCCTGCCTATGATGAAACGCTGTGCGCGGAAATTCCTGCAGAGATCGCCGTGTACCGCGCCCCCCTGTTTGAACCCTACCGGCTCTATCGCAAATTCACCGGCCGGCCGGCCCAGGAATCCACGGACATCGCCACCCTGACGCTCGATGATCACCATAAGAGAAAGTGGCGTGAACGGATTTCGGAATTCATCCGGGCGAGTTTTTTCATTCCCGATGCCCGTATTGGCTGGCTCTCTCCGGCGTGCCGTCTGGGGGTAAAAATTATCAAGGAAGAAAACATTCAAGTGATTTTTTCTTCCGCGCCACCCTATACCTGTCATCTCATAGGCAGAAAACTGAAACGCGCGACTAAACTGCCCTGGGTGGCGGATTTCCGCGATTCCTGGATTGGCTGGCTGTCAACGCCGCAATGGCGGCCGGCACCGGCACGCGCCCTGGAAAAACGCATGGAAAAAAATGTCCTGCACGAAGCGGACAGGATACTTACGGTATCAGCGGGCGTGAAAGAAGATCTGCTCAGCCGCAATCCGGACTGCGTGGACGGCAGATGGCATCTGCTCGCCAACGGTTACGATGCCGCGGATTTCGAAAATATCCCCGACCTGGCAAAAACGGCGGGTATCACCGTCACCTATACCGGCTCGATGTATGGCAACCGCAATCCGCATTTTCTGATCAAAGCATTGGAACTGCTGCGACAAACGGGGCATCCGCAGCTTGCATCACTGCGGATCAGATTGGTGGGACGTGTTGGAGAAACCATCCTGCAGGAAATTACCGCATCGAACGTTGCGGACCTGTTTGAACATATTCCCTATGTCAAACATCGCGAAAGTCTGGCGTATTTGCAGAGCAGCGATGCGGCTCTATTGATCATCGATGACGCCCCGGCCAACCGCGGCATTTTGACGGGAAAAATTTATGAATATATTGGCGCCCGAATTCCCATTCTGGCGCTGGCGCCCGAGGGGGAAGCCGCCCAACTCATCCGGGAATACAGCCTCGGCTGGGTGGTGCCGCCCAATGACCCCCGGGCCATTGCAGCAATCCTTGACCGGGCAATGCTCGAGATCGCACAAGGCATAAGAATCCCTGATGCCGCTGCACGGATGTATGAGCGGCGGGCGCAGACACAACAGTTGGCCGCCCTGTTTGAAAGCCTGATCTAGCCTGGTCAGCAAGTTTTGTCGAGCGTTCTTTTCACCAGGAAATAGAACACAACAAATCCGGTGATGGTTGAGATGACATTGGCCCAGGCAGAGCCGTACATCCCCAAACGGGGGATCAGAATGAGGTTTGCCGTCAGGTTGATGGCGACCTGGATCAAAGACAAAGCGAAAATCTTCCACTGCAGGTCGCTGGCAATCAAATAAGTCACATTGGCATAGTGCAGAAAAAAGAAAAAGATGCTGATGGTTAGTATCTGCAAAACAGGTCCCGCCGGTGTAAACGCGACGCCAAACACCAACCGCAGCGCCCAGGGACCCAGCCAATATACCATCAGCGCAACGACACTCCCCGCCATCGCCAGCACGCCCAGCGTTTTATAATAATCCGATTTTACACGCCTGGCATTCGCCGCATAATTGCGCGCAAAACGGGGCACCAGAACAATGCTAACGGCTGCCGGAAGGATCAGCGTCACATCCATGATTCGATGTGCATTAAAGTAATAACCAGCCTGGGCGGGATCAATAACCATAGCCTTCAAGAGGACTTGGTCGAGGCGGCCGTGCATCATCTCCAGCGCGCCCAGCAGCGCAAAGGGAAATGAGAGCGGCAGCAGCTCGCGCCATTGCCGCGGCAGAACTCTGCAGCGGATGTGCAGTCCCGCGCGACGGAGAATCACCCCGAGCCAAACTACATAAATGACGAACGAGAAGACCAGCGACCACAAAACGGCGGTTAACTGATAATTGGCCTGAATGATGAGCAAGAGAAATAACAACTTGCTGGTTTCGTAGGCGATGATCGCCGTAGCGGCAGGACGCATGCGCTCCCAGGCGCGCAGCACACCATCAAAAGTCAATCCCAGGGAATAGGGCAAAATGGAGAGCAGCGCCACCGGCGCCAGCTGCAGCACCCTTTGATCGCTGTAGCCCATCCAGGCTATTGTCGCCAGCCAGATCGTAAAACTCATGGCCGAGAGCATCAATCGCAGGCAGACTACTCTATCGAGATAATCCTGCGCGGAGGCCGGTGCCCGGGCGATGTCGCGCACGAGCATGCGGTTGATGCCAAAATCCGCGACGACATTGCCGAAACTGATATACGCGAAAAGCGTTCCGTACACGCCGATACCGGCGGCGCCGAGGTACCGGCTCAGCATGATAATATAGACCAGCGAAATGACGCGGCTAAACGCATTGGCTGAAAGAATGGAAGTAAAATTGACGGCCAGCGTACGGATGGGCATCTTCACATCTCCAGCAGTGATTTTTACAGTAAAGAAAGAGAGTTGAGCGTCTTTCACCCGGGATAATATAGAAAATTATTAGCAAGGTTCAAAAAGCTTTGCAGTAAAAATAAGAAAGATTAGCTGGATTTTTTTAAAAAATTGTCATATAATAGACTATAAAATGGCAATCTATCCATCCCTTGAAAGAGGATTTTGTGAAAAAAAAGAAACTGGCACAAAAGACAGCGCCTGAGACGCCAAAACCGGAAAAGGAAAACATCATCACCAAGCATCCGGTCGCTACTCTGATCATCATGGCGTTTATTCTCTTGATGATCCTATATGCACAGGTTATGCTGGGTGGCAAAACATTTCAGGCGCCGGACCAGCTGAGCTCCCGGGCCACAGCCCCTTTTGTTAAGGATGCCCTCGATCGCGGCCTTACTCCGCTGTGGTGCCCCTATATTTTCGGCGGCATGCCCTCCTTTGGCAGCCTGTTAAGCGCACCCCGAATCAATCTTGTGGACGAGGCCATTAATGGGCTGTTTCAAGCCATGGCCATGCCCGGCTTTACCTTTATTTTATTGAACTATCTCCTCTTCGCCATGTCCATGTATCTGCTCCTGCGCGCATTCAAGGTTGATCCCCTGCCTGCTTTGGTGGCGTCGATTGCCGTCATCTTTATCCCGCAATATGTTGCCTTCACTTCGTTTGGACATAACACCAAATTTCTGGCTGTCGCCCTCATCCCGCTCATTCTCTTCCTGACGCACCGCATGCTGGAGAGCAAAAGCTGGTTTTTCTTCAGCCTCAATGCGCTGGTCATCGGCCTGCAGATGGTTCGGGCTCACATTCAGGTCTCTTACTACACCTTCCTGGTGCTTGGCATCTATTTTCTCTATAAAGAAATTGCGGATTATCGCAAAGACAGGAATTTTAAATCGTTGTTGCACTCGGCCGGGTTGCTGGCGGGTGCCGTCGCCGCGGGCGTTTTATTATCCATGGTATTATATACTTCTGTTTTGGATTATCAGCACTATTCCATCCGCGGCGGCGGAACAGATGGCGGCCTCGATTATGACTATGCCGCCAATTGGTCCTTCCACCCGCTGGAAATGGTCACGTTCTTCATTCCCTCCTTCATGGGGTTTGGCGGTGAGACCTATTGGGGCAACATGCCTTTCACCGACTATCCCCTGTATTTCAGTGTCGTTGTCTTTATCCTCGCCGGCCTGGCTTTTATCCTTCGTAAAGATCGCATCACCTGGATCATGGGTATCGTTGTACTGTTCTCCTTGCTGGTTTCGTTCGGCAAGCACTTTCCCGTGCTTTACACCCCGCTCTTTGAATTTTTACCTTATTTTAACAAATTCCGCATTCCAAGCATGATTCATATCGTGCTTGATCTGGGCATGGTCGTTCTGGCGGGATTGGGCTTGCACGCTCTGCTGGAATTCAGGGATCAAGTGCTCAAACCCCAGGAACGAGCAACGCTGCAAAAACACTTGATGCGCTACATTTATATTTTTACCGGCGTCGTGGCCATCCTCACCCTGGTTGTGGTTCTGGGCAAAGGCCTTTATATGGACATGGCTGGCAGTGGCAACATCCCGCTCAACGATGCCCAGCGCAGCCAGGCTTATAACAAAGCGGTGATGGACAGCTTTAAATCCATTGTGCTTCTGGCCATCACGCTCACGCTGATCTTTCAGTTTCTCAAGCATAAATGGAACCGGCTGACGCTGTCGCTGTCGCTGCTGGTGCTCATCATCGTCGATCTCTGGATGGTGGATGCGCGAATTATCAAACCCAAATCTGCCGCAGATGAACAGGCATTTTTCGCCCCCACGCCAGCGGTCAATTACCTCAAGCAGGACAAGGAGTTATTCCGCATATTTCCGGTTCTGGATGATAAAAGCGGCAACTGGTACATGCGCCATTTCATCCAAAACATTTCAGGATACAGCGCCGCAAAACTGCGCATCTACCAGGAATTCCTTGAAGAGACCGGCTACGGCAGTCAGGATCGTTATGGCTTGAATAGTTTCATGTCCAAATATTGGCGCTTTGCCATGCGCGACAATCGCGTGGCGCCCATGGAAGTGCCGCTGAATCAGATCGCCCCAGGAAGACTGGCTTTTGATGCGGCCATGTTGGATATGCTGAATGTCAAGTATCTGATCCTGCAGTATCTGCCCTTAAACGACCCCCGATATCAACCCGTGGCCAATCCGGAGCAACTGCCGATTTATCGCAACACCACGGTGCTGCCGCGCGCCTTTTTTGCGGATTCAACCGTTCAACTGTCCGGCCGTAAAGCCATTTTTGACTATATGAAAAGCGGCCGCTTCGACCCGCGCCGTGTCGCCATCCTGGAAGAAAAAGCGCCCTTTGCTGTACAACCCGCCGGCGCCAACACCGTGACACTTTCGGAATATGATATCCATTCCATCAAATTATCCGCGAACGTCAAAAACGCCAGTTTTCTGGTTCTCAGCGAAATCTATTACCCCTCCGGCTGGAAGGCCTTTGTCGACGGACGCGAAAGCAAAATATTTAAAACCAATTATATCTTGCGCGGCCTGTTTCTGCAGCCCGGCGACCATCAAATCGTCCTGAAATTTGATCCATCCTCTTACCGGCTCGGTATGTGGATCAGTGGAATAACCCTGTTGGGTCTGCTCGGTTTGCTGGGTTATACAAGCTGGAAAAAATACCTCCATTATCGCCGCAGCAAAACAGAAACCAAACCAGCCTGACCGGCTGTTCGCGGCCTCGGACAGGAGATAAAGACAGCAAGAGGTGAGAATCTACCAGGGTGAGCGTCCAGCTCACCCTTTTTTATGAGGCTCAGAACATGCAGCTTAAAAAAACACTCTATATGTTTTCCGGCACGCTTCGCAGCGTGTTTGTCCTGATTGTCGTTTTGTGCATCTTTGCCATCCATTTTTATATTCAAGGGCTGGTGAAGGATTTGCGCAAGCAATCTCGTGACATTGCCACATTTTATGCCATGATCGTGCAGCGGCTCGGAACCGATGTAGATCAACCGGAAGTCCTCAACTGGCTGTTCGAAAATGTAGTCTTCCGCACCAATTTCCCGCTTGTCGTGACGGACAGCCAGGGCAATCCCAGCTCCTGGCAGGGCCTCAGTGTCCCAGACACAGTTCGCAATGAAGCGGCCATTAAAAAGGTTGAAGAGATCCTGAAAAAAATGCGTCAGGAGAACGAACCCCTGCCCATCACCTACCAATCGCACGTGATCAGCTATCTCTATTATGGCGATTCGATTCTTATCAGCAAACTTCAATTTCTCCCCTATTTGACCTTGAGCGGGCTGGGATTGCTCATGCTGGTGGCTTTTCTCAGTTTCAGCAGTATCAAGAGCAGCGAACAACGATTCATCTGGGTCGGCATGGCCAAGGAAACGGCGCATCAGCTCGGCACCCCCATCTCCTCTTTATTGGGTTGGCTCGAAATCATGAAATCAACGGATCTCGATGCAACAAAACAGGCGCATACGCTGATGGACATGGAGGCGGACGTCAAACGGCTTGAAAAAGTGGCGGCGCGTTTTTCACATATCGGCTCCGCTTCTCATCTGACGCCACAGGATGTTCACGCGGCCCTCCATGAAGTGGTTGAATACCTTCGCAAACGATTGCCACAGAACAGCAAAGAATTCCAGCTGAGAGAAAATTTTGCCACGCTTCCTCCGGTGCCATTGAACCGCGAATTGTTTGAATGGGCGATAGAAAACCTCATCAAAAATGCAATCGACGCGGTACAACGCAAAAAGGGCTTGATAGAGGTGACCACCGGTGTTCTGCCCGGCCGGAAAATCTTCATTGACATCAGCGACAATGGCACGGGCATCCAGGCAAAACGCCGCCAGGATATTTTCAAGGCCGGCTACAGCACCAAAAAACGCGGCTGGGGTTTGGGGTTGAATTTTACGAAACGGATTGTCGAAGAGTACCATAACGGCCGCCTCTTCATCAAGGAAACCCATCCGGGAAAAGGCACCACCATGCGGGTCATTTTATGACGCAAGATGCCGCTCTGAAAGGCCGGGTTGCTCTGGTAACGGGCAGCGCCCATGGGTTGGGCCGCGGCATGGCGCTGGCCCTTGGCCGGCATGGCGCCGACGTGGCTGTGCACTATCGCACCCGCAAACAGGAGGCGGAACAATTGGCTGCCGAAATTCGCGGCTGCGGGGTTCAGTCCGGAGCGTTTCGGGCCGATTTGTGCAGCTGGCACGAAACAACACAATTGATCGAAACCGTTCACCAACTCTATCGCCGGATAGACATACTGGTCAATAATGTCGGCCCGTTTCTGCAGAAGTCGTTTGCGGAGATGGAACCGGTTGAATGGAGCAAAATGGTCGATGGCAATTTAAACACCACTTACCATGCCAGCCGCGCGGTCTGGCCGATCATGATAAAACAAAACTATGGCCGCATCATCAATATCGGCCTGGCCAATGCGGATCAGGTCCAGGCTTATCGTACGATCATCCCCTATGCGATTGCCAAAACCGGAGTGCTGATTCTGTGTAAATCTCTGGCCATGGAAGGGGCTGCATACGGCATCACCGTGAATGTCTTGGCCCCTGGGTTAATGGATAATGGTGATCTGTCCGCTGAAGAGCGCGCGCGCCTGGCCGAAAAAATTCCGGCCGGCAGGGCCGGTACAGACCGGGACCTGATTGCGGCCTTGCTTTTCCTGACGAGCGATGAAGCCTCCTATATCACCGGCGCACAAATTCCCGTGAGCGGCGGTTGGGGATTGTGATCAATGTCTGACATCTTCGGGTTTACGCGGATATCGCACCTTCCCGGGCGCGTCTTCATGCCCCGCATTCGGCGTGTTTGGCCGTGCGGACTGCGGACGCTTGCCGATTCTGATTCCGGCACTGGTCACATAGACCTCAGAAGCCTCTCCATGGGCCGGTAAAAAAAGATCGCTTTTCAGCCGTTTCGTTTTTGCCAGTTGCAGGATTTGGTTGGCCTTCTGAACGACCTGCCAAACGCTGTTTTGACCGCCGCCTGCTAACGCGGCCTCCCCGGCGCTGCGCTTTTCGTCATGATCCACTGTATATCCTTGCATGCTCGTCACTCTGAACATCACCGGGAATCCGATCTTTTTCAAAAAGCCCGGCCATTGCAGAACTTCCGCCTCTACTGCGAAATGGCTCCCTTTAAGCTTGAATTTTTTTGCGGACCCCGGCTGTCCGCCCTCAATGGGGGTGTATTGTACCTGATACCCGCTTCCGTTTTCGGATGCTGGTGCAAAATTCAATCGCGCGGTCAGCATTTCCCCCTTCAAGGGGGCATAATAATAAAAATGCAGGGCAAAAAACACCAGCAGCGACGCCGCAACGAGCAAGAACAGCAGTTTGAAAAGACTACTCTTCGAGGATCCGGCATTGCCCGATTTAGCCCCCGAACTCTTCACCTTGGTCGCCCACTTGCCCATGCCGAGCAAGAGGTGCGCCGCCATCAGGCAGATGACAAAGAGCGCCAGGTAAACAAACCAGGGGCTCGTATTGGCCATGTCTCCCATCACATCCTCACTGTGCTGAAATGATCACTTCATCATAACTTATGGCGCCAAAAACGCCCATCGCTCCTTCGAGATGAAAAATGGGGGGGTGGTCTTCACCCACCCGGGTATAATCGTAATAATTCTGCTCGAGGGCGGTTACTTTGAGAACATAGATATCTGGCTGCGCCAGTAAAAAGGGGTAGAAGCTCATTTGCAGAGAATCGGTTCCCGCCTGAGCCGAGTATCCCGAAATATTGCCGCGAACGCTGATTTCATATCTGCGCGCGGGCACTTGCACCGCCCATTCTATCTCCAGGGCTGAGTAGGCGTGTACGGGATTATGCAGTTGCGGGGTTTTTATCTCCGGCGGATGAGGAATCGTGCACTGCCCCTTGACGCGACGTCCATCCGCCATTTGGATGTGGAGATGATAAGTCTCCCCCTCAACCAGGTTCAGCAGCGCGGCCTCTTCTTCATAATAGCCATTCACCCGATGGATGAATCGGACCTGCTGATTTTTTGATTGCACCATCACCTCGGCGTCGCTGATGCCGCGGTTTTCCGGCACATAATCGGTCACGCGATAGCTTTCCTCAATGTGTATGATTTTTTGCTGGTTGTTTAAAATAAAAAATGCAAAGACATTCACTTCAGGAGAATAGGTAAACTCGGTCACGTCCGTCGACCGGGTGCAGCCGGAGATAAGCGCCAAAAGGGCGATGGGAATCCAGTTAGAACGCAAAATCCACCCCCAGTGTCGGCACAAAAGGAAACATATGAATGGTGGTCAACCGCGATGGATTCGAGTCATGATCCCAAAAATGGAAAAACACATTGTCCCGGTTGAATAGATTGATGATTTGCAGATAGGGTGTCGCCTCCATGCCAAAGAGGTGCCCACGCCTGCGAACGCTGACATCGGTACGAAAATAATTTGCATAACGGGCGCTGTTTTTGGCGCCAATGCGATCATAAAGCGCCGAACGCAATACATTCTGATCCAGATCCCATTCAAAATGGGTATACTTGCCAGGCACAGGCGTATAGGGTAACCCAGAACCATAGCTGCACACAGCCCCTGCGACCCATCCCGGTGAAAATTCCCAATTGGCAACCCCATAAAGAGCATGGCGGCGGTCATGTTTGGGATAATAGGTCTGCTCATGGCGCGTCCGCTGGGTGATGCTGTAACTGTATCCGAGCCAGCCCTGAAGCTTGCCTGCGGATTTTTTGAGCAGCCATTCGATGCCCCGGGCATGACCCCGGGTGACAAAAAAGTCGTCATTTGTATCCGCAAAGCTGCCCTGTTCATTCAAATCCAGCAGATGGTCAAAGGACTTGTAATACCCTTCGCCCGTGAGGATCAAATCATAGGGCAGCCACCACTCAAAACCCAACACGACATGATCGGCACCCTGGGGCTGATAACGGCTGGTAATGGGGAGCCACAAATCCATGATGGAAAAATTCTGATCCTCACTCGCCACCGTCGCAAGATATTGAAAGTATTTTCCCGCTGAAATTTTTAAGGCGAGATCCGGGCGTACATGATACTGCATACTCAGCCGCGGTGAATATTGCCATCGCTGTCCCGCGCTGTAATATTCAATGCGCAAGCCGGTATTCATTCTTAGAGAAGAAGAGAGCGACCACTGGTCCTGTACGTAACCGGCAAGGAGGTGCGGATTCGATTGGTAATCAAACAGAGGGTATTGGTCCAGGGTAAAGGCATAGGTGAAATCGAGATCCGAATAGACACAGCCCATTTTAATGGCATGATTTTTAACTCCAAAAAAGTTGATGTCCGCTTTTCCGCTCCAATCAGTAATGCGATTAAAAAGCCTCACGGAAGCCTGGCCGGAGGTCTCCAGCATCGAGGTCAATTGGTTGTCGAACCGGCTGCGGGTGAGATGAACCTCGGTGAATAGATCGGGACGTGCAATCCATCGCCACGCCAGACTGCTGGTGCGGTTGCCCCAGACCCAGTCGAGATCAACGCCAACTTGCTCTTCATCTCCTTCGGTTGAAAAATCCAGGACATCGTCGCCATAAAATCCGCTCAGCGTCACGCGGTGCGCGTGGGAAAAATCGAAATTCACTTTGCCCTGAAAATCGTAAAAATAGTAGGGGAATTCATAGTCGGTGCCTTTGAAAAGCTGATCGAAATACGTCCGCCGCACGGCTATGAGTGCAGAACCCCCTGGAATCGGCCCTTCGAACAAAGCTCTCGCCGCAAGCAGACTGATCCCGCCAGAACCGTGATAGGCTTGAGAGTTGCCCTCGCGATTGATAATGGATAAAACCGAGGAGAGGCGTCCACCATGCTCGACGGGAAATCCCCCGCTCTGAAACTCGAGATCCTTGATGGCATCGACGTTGAACGTGCTGAAAACGCCACCCAGATGAAAGGGATTATAAACGGTTACACAGTCCAGCAGTACCAGGTTCTGATCAGGGGTGCCGCCGCGCACATACAACTGACTGGAGAAATCACTTCTGCCGACAACGCCGGGAAGCAGCATCACCGTGCGAAACACATCCGCTTCCGCAAGAGATGGCAAGGTGCGCAGCTGCCGCAACGACAAGCCAATGTGAGACACCTGCACTTCCCGTTCGAACCGCTCCCGTTCTGCCGTCTTGGTAACCGCCCCCATTTCTATGGGCGTGCTTTGCAGGCGGACATCTCTGATTAAATCCTGCGCGGCGGAAAGAATTATCTCCTCCGTCCAGCTTGCATAGCCCAGCAAGGAGATGGTCAAACGATAAACGCCATCCGGCACTCCGGGGATGACATAGTAACCACGCACATTGGCAAGTGCGCCGTATCCGGTCTCCTGCAAATAGACGTTTGCATACGGCAGGGGTTCGCCGCTGTCGCTGTCCCGTACGAATCCGCTGACGGAATTGTTCGGTTTCTGCGGGAAACCGGTGCCCGCAGCAAAAACACCCAAAAACAAACAAAGTATGCCAACCGGTGATAATTTCGACATGAGAAATGCTCAGTCTCTTATTGGAAAAACTCGCTGCATGACGCGCCTGCAAATCAGCGTTATCGTTTATGGACGAGCCCAACAAAAGGGGCCCATCCGAGAAGACGCTCTTTTTGCAGGGCCGGGCCGACACCCCATTGATTAATCAGCTGTTTTAATGACTCTGATTTTGGCCAATTCCATGATCACTGATCCCAGGGGCGCTTTTGTCTTCACCTTGACGGGCAGCCTGCGTGAATCTGTACTCACCCAAATCCACATATCGCCTTTTTTTTCAAAATCAGCGCCAGGCCTTTTTCCCGGTTCAAGCAAAAAGCATTCGAATTTTCCGGCCGGGACTTTAATCTTTTCTTTCTTGACCACATTCATGCGCAGGGGATAATTCTTCTTGTCGATGTAATTGTCCACATCAATTTTCTGGCCAACCTGCAAATCGAGGGTGCGTACATAATACAGGATGGAGAGGACATCCTGGCTGTAAGGAGGGACGGCCAGCGTATCCTTGCCCTCAAAAGCGCGCGCATTTAAGGGATCAAAGACCGCCTTGCGATAGGCCCTGAACTTGCCCTCGTGCAGTTTGCGCTCATAGCGCCAGGGAAAGATACCGGCTGTATCCAGCAGGCATTCCATATAATCATCCACGCGATAGATACTGGAAAAAAAATCGTTGGTCCACAGCCGCGATACCAAAAGATAGCTGGGCCGGTCATTGTATATGCGGATCTCTGGAATGGACATAGCCCCCCGGCCGGCGCTCAATTTGCCGAAATGCACATTGAACTCGAGATATTCGCCGACGCGGAAGGCCTGGTTGGCCAATGTGCGCAAAGGCTCAGAGGCATCTGTCCGCGCAACCGGGGTCTCCGGTTGTGCCTGCAATCCGTTGGTCAGCGCCAGCATGCAGGCGCATAACAAGAATCCGCGTGTATAATCGTTGATCTTCATGGCAGTATAATTTTTTCCTTCACTTTAGCAAACACTTGCGCGACCGTTATCAGTTCCATGCAATTGCTCTGTTGGCATCGGCGACGGTCACACGCCGTACACGGTGGCACCGGAGGCATCAGCACCGAGTCCTGACGATGATAGGGCCCCCAGCGCAGGGGAGAGCACGCCTGCAACGGGCAGAACAATCCAACTACGGGTGTGCCCATGGCAACCGCCATATGCAGGGGGCCCGTACTGTTTGCCACCATTATTTGCGCCTGACTCAGCAAGGCCAGCATCTCTTTGATGCCTAACTGCCCATCAAAACGGATAAGGGTTTTTTGCGCGTGTGCAATCATCCTGTCAACCAGGGCTGCCTCGTTTTTGTTCCCGGTGACGACCACCTTGCAGCCCGATTCTTCCTGAATTCTATCGGCGAGAGCCGCAAAACCTTCTGCTGGCCAGTCCATGGCGGAGCCGCCGCTTCCGGGGTGAAGTACGATATAAGGCGTGCCGTCCGCTATCCCTTTCTCCAGCAACAAGGTGCGAACGCGTTGACGGGCGTTTTCCGGTACGGCCAGGTTAAATGAAATGGGCCCTTGCGATATGCCCAACGGCGTTAGCAGGTCAAAATTCAGGTCCAGTTCGTGCCGGCCGCTGTTCTTGCGATGCTGAAACACTTTACGGTTGAACAGAAAGGAGTACGCCCGGTAACCGCTGCCGATTCGCAAGGGGATGCGCGCCAGCCAGCATAACATGGCGAGGCGCAGGGAGGGATGCAAGATGATACCCACATCAAATTGTTGTTCTTTTATCCGTTTGACAAGATGTAAAAAACCCTGGAACGATTTATTTTCATTCTCGGCATCATCGCAGAGAATCGCATCAAGATGGGGATGTCCCGCGACCAGCTCCGCAGTATAGGGCCGCAGCAACATGGCGATGAAGGCATGCGGGAATTTCTGCCGCAGCGCGGTGAGAACAGGTGTCGACAAGACAACATCCCCCAATCGATCCGTCCTGATGACCAGGATGCGTTTCGCTGTAATGTCTGGCGGGGGTTGTGATTTTGATGATTTCAAATTGATTCCAATACTGTGTTGATTTCCAGCCGGGAGATTCCTCCTTCGCGGAGGATGCGCACGGGGTGCCGGGTCACATCAACAACGGTGGATGGTATGTTGGACGGCGTTTCTCCGCCATCCACGATCAAATCAAGCTGGTCGCCGAATATTTCGGCCACTTGCCGGGCGTTGGTTGCCGGCGGTTCCCCGCTATGATTGGCACTGGTGGAAATGATGGGGAATCCGCACGTTTTGAGCAGAGACAGGCAGATGGAACAATCCGGGATGCGTATTGCGATGGTGTGCGACCGGCGAAAAGCGGAGTTTTTCAAGTCCGCCGAGGATTTGAAAACCAGTGTCAGGGGCCCGGGCCAAAAATTTTCCATGAGCTTTTCGGCGCTCTCGGGAATTTCGCTGACCAGATCGCCAATTTGAATCGTATCGGACGCAATGACAATCAGCGCCTTGCTCTGGTCCCGATTCTTGAGTTTGTAAATCCGTTCCACGGCTTCGGCTGCGAACACATTGGATCCAATGCCATACACCGTTTCTGTGGGATAGGCAATGACGCCCTTATTTTGCAGCACGCGCGCAGCGCGGATGATCAGATCCTCTTCAGGATGCCGGGCGTCTATTTTGATGATCTCGCTCATGATCTTTCTTCTGTTTGATGATTTGAATGGTTTTTTGAAATACTTCTTCGACGTGCAACAGGACCATGCAGTCATGGGTCCCAATCGGGCAGCGGTCTCCCCCGTGTATACCGCAGGGCCGGCACGGCAGGTCCATTTCGACCACTGCATACTGGTCGCTATACGGATAAAAGCCAAATCCCGGGATGGTCGGTCCGAAAAGCGCCACAATGGGAATATTGGCGGCTGACCCCAAATGCAAGGGAGCACTGTCGTTGGTGATCAGCGCCGTGGCGCGTTTCAAAAGCGTTGCCGCTTGCCGCAAAGAGAGCGCGCCAGCGCTGTTGATGACCACGCCAGATGCCCCTTGTGAAATGGTCTCACACAACAGACGGTCCTCTGAACCGCCGACCATGACAATGGCATAGTTCGCAGAGACCAGTTTGAGCAGCAGCTCACGGTAGTAGGCGGCTGGCCACCTTTTGGTCATCCATACAGAACCGGGCGCCAGGGCAATAAACGGCCGGTCTGAATTAACAACAGGTTTAAGCTGCTGTTCCACGACCTGATGGTCCTGTTCAGTCGCAAAGATCTCGGGAAGAATTTTTCCGGATGGGCATGCGATGCTCGCCAACAGAGACAGATTTCGATCAATTTCATGCTGCGACTGGATGTAGCGGACCCGATGTGAAAATAAAAAAGCACCGGCACTTTTATTGAAGCCAACACGCCGGGACGCTCCGGAATACCAGGCTAAAATCGCGCTGCGAAGCGATCGATGCGGAACCAGCACCACATCATATTTTCCCCTGCGCACCCGCGTCAACATACGGAAAAAGAAGCGGAGCCCCGCTTGCTGGCCTTTTTTATCATAGACGATGATCTGATCAAGCGCTGGATTGTTTTCAACCAGATTCTGAGCAGCTGGAATCACCATCAAATGAATGCGGGCTTCAGGAAAACACCGTCGTACAGCCTTGATCAACGGGGTGACCAGGATGACATCTCCAATATAGGCGGTTTGTATGATGAGAATATTATTGGTCATTGACGGCCTGGTCACTGCTATTTTCCACATTGGCTGCCGGTGGTTTCGTTTTCCAGCGTTTGTGCATCCAAAACCAATGCTCGGGATGTTCCCGGACAACGCGTTCCAGTATGCGCGCATGCCGTTGCGTCAGCTCGTGCAGATTCTCTTCCGTCGCACCGTCCAGGTCGCTGTGATCCACCTCCTCCAGGTGTACGGTATGAAATCCATGCGGATCTCTTACCGTGGTGCAAAAGATGAGAGGCGCCCCTGTTTTGAGGGCAAACATGGCTGGTCCCGGTGCGGTCGACGACGGCCGCTGCAGAAAATCGACGAAAATGCCCTCCCGATGCGCATCCTGATCCGCCAGCAACAAAATGAACTTGTTCTCCTTCAGAGCCCGGAGCACACCGCGCACCGCAATGCCCGGGGTGACGAGTTCGATGCCCATCTCACCGCGATTTTTCAAAATGTATTCATTGACCAGCGGATTGCGCTGGTCTTTCGCGATGGCGACTACAGGGCATCCCATGAGCGGAATGGCGGCTGCCAGCATTTCCCAATTGCCGAAATGCGCGCTCAGACAAATGACGCCCTTGCCGCGTTCCCGCGCTTTGGGCAGCAGATCCTGCGGCACAAAACGGATCCTCTTCTCAAGGCCGCCCGCGCCCAGGCGCGGCATCCGCACAAACTCGATGAGGTTCATGCCAAAATTGCGGTAGGTGGCGCGCGCAATTTCCACAATCTCTTCCCTCCCTTTTTCGGGAAAGGAACGGATCAAATTATCGAAAACCACTTTTTTCCGGATGGGGACACAATAGTACACAAAGGAGCCCAGGCCGCGGCCAAAAGCCAGAGCCTTTTCATACGGCAACCATCCGATGAACGCGGCCATGATCCTGGCCAAATAATATTCAAAATAGTTCTGTAATGTTTTCATGGCTAAAGTTAATGAACTCTTGTCAATTTTTCAAGAGCTGTTTCCAGGCGGCGCGGTTTCTTCTTCGGCCTCGGCCGGCGCAGCCCAATCCTCCTCCGCGGACATGCGCTCTTCCTCCTGCTGCCACTGCGCTACTTTACGGCGATTGCGCCAGCGTATCACAAATACAGCAAGCAAAAATAAAAATGGCACGCCAATCCAGATCAGCTCTTCGCTTTCCATCAGCCAATTCCACTTTTCCGTTTTTTCCAGATGTTTCAGCCATTCGTGCTCGAACTCAAGCAGGGAGCTTCCCGTCGCCTCAATGAACAGGGTGTCCAAATCCTTGCCGGCAATACTGCCGGAGACGATATGTCGCATGGCCTCCACATCATAAGTGGCCATCAGATACCGTGTGGCCGAAAAACTCTGCTGGTAAGCCAAATCCGCGGCGGGTTGCTGAAATTGTAAAACATCATCAATTTTTTGCAACGGGATCAGAGACCCTGTTGACAGGGCTTTTGAGAGCAGTGTGCGATTTTCCCAGCTCAGCGGTTCTGCATAAAAAAGCGCCAATCCTTCATCCAGCCAGCGCGGCAACGGGCTGCCGGCAGCACCGGCATACAAGACAAGGTGAATCAGCTCGTGAACCAGCGCTTGACGAAAGGAGGCTTCCGGCCGGTCCCAGCGCGGGGAGCGGACCACCATCGTTCGCATCGCCGGGGTCGCAAATGCGTGCGCCCATTTGGGCAATCCCTCCCGAATATACTCCCTGAATTCTGCCCGCGAAGGAACTATAATGACCTGGAAAGTATCGGCCGCGGGGAGCGCAAAGTCGATGGCTAATTCTTCCCGGGCTTTAACAAGGATGTGCAAGGCCTCTTTGGCATGGTTGGAATCGGGTGGTGTGAAATGGATGCAGATCGAGGCATTGCATTGCGTGACCGCTGCGGAGCTGATCCTCGGGGTGATCAGAAGGATGTAGCAAAAAATGACCGGCATGATAAGCAGGCGCCAATGTGCCATGGGGTGCTCTCTAAACGTTGAGATAATCCTGCACCGCTGAACACATCGCTTCAATTTGTTGTAGCGCCATCGCCCGCATGCATTCGGGCTGTTGCTGATAGCAATCGTACAGCTGGCAGTTCTTCAAATCAGCCGGACATCCTCGACTGATTTGTGCCTGAGAAATTGATCTGAGCCGCGACTGCAGCTCTTCCTGGGGAAAATGTCGCCCGCGCGTTTTTATGCCGAATTCGAGCGTCTTCTCCCATACAAAACGATGCACGGACAAAATATCGTTCGCCCGGAGATTTTCGATGATCGGTTCCATCGCCGTCCCGGTCAATAGTGCGCGAATGATATCTAATTTTAAACTGATGGACAAGGCCATGGTCTTTCCGGTTCAGATCACCACAATGATTGTTGTACCTGCGCTTACTCGAGTTTTTCAATCAACATATCCAGCAGCGTGATGACCACCTTGCGCACACTTGCCGGTTTGCTGCTGCGGCAAAACATGAACTTGCTCATTGTGGACAATCCGATGGGGGGCCGCACCGCGCTCTCTGGGATCGGCAGCGGGCGATCACTGAGATCCGCGGCAATAATAAAGGGCGCGCTGAAATAACTGGCCGTGAATTCGACGATCTCCTTGCTGCCGGCAAAGGCAGTGTCGTCGAACCAATCAAAGATAACTATGTAGCCCAACATCTTTCTCCCCACCAGATCCCAGGCGAACCCCTGTCCATAGCTGATCCCATAACAATAAAGCATCAATTCATCATGGATGGGCAGATATCCCAGAATGATATCCTGATTGGTGATTTCCACCTGTGGACAAAGGGCACTGAGAAAAGGCTGCTTCGCGGCGCCCGGAGGTCCCACAATAACGATTTCGCCCACTCGTTGTATTCCCCCGGCTTCAAGCAAGGGTTGCATGATCTTCATGGCTCGGTGATTACCGTGCTGCTGGTTTTTGTTGGGTGTACGTGGTTTAGCGTATTAAAATTATTGTGAGAGCAGTCTCTGGCGAATCAGCAACAGATCCCCGCGTTGCAAATGTATTTTCTGCGTAATGGCAGCCGGTCCCGTCAACTGGTTTTCAACAGGCGGGATTTCATTCATCAGGGAAGGCTTTTTTTTTTCACCATTGCCTCTTTTAAAAAAGGAAGCAATGCGTGAATAGGGATCCTTATTGATCTCCTTCGCGTGGGAAACCCGCATCATGATATTTTGTGTCAAAATGTCGGGGGAGTCCGCAGAACCCGCCCGGGAGACGATCACACCGCGCGCCAACAATTCCTGTACGGCTTCCAGCACCCGCAACTCATCTTTTCTGCAGGCCGATATCAATATCCTCAATGGTTGTGGTTTGCTCAGCAAAGCCCAGATTTGCCGCTCCAGGTCACTCAGCGTTTCCAGCCCCTCATTGCCACCCCGCGCCAGTACGCTGTCCATGGGGGGCAATTGATTGGCTCGCTCTTTATAGGCATGAATCCGTTGCGAACCGGACACCAACAAGTCCCGGGTGGATTTGTTAATTTGCCGGGGGCGCTGGAATGTGAGCATGTTCAGATCAAAATGCCCATGCAGCCACATCATTAAATTTTGCAGGGCCTCTTCTGCGCCCAAGTCCCGTAAGGAAGCATCCACCACTTCGCCTCGCAACACATAGACATGCCCTTCTTCGGGTTCTCGCATCATGTGAATAATCGCGGATTTACCGCCCAGCTCCAGCGTTTGGATGAGATCCATGAGATTCATATCTTCCAAATTGCCCGTGAACCCGTGTTCGCGTTGAGAGCTGCCCATGTGACGTTCCAGCTCCTGCAGTATCGTATCCACGCGAACGGCGACTTCCTCGGGATAATAGGGCTTGGATATAAAATCATCGATATCCAGATGGAGAATCTTCAATCGTTCTTCCAGCTCGGGCACGCGGGCTGCAATAACAACCGGTAGCGATTTGGTCAAATTATGCTCGCGCAGCCGTTGCAACAAGGCGATTCCATCTATGTTCTCTTGTTTGATTTCACAAATCAGCAGGGCGGGGGGATGCTGCACGCAATAGGAATAGGCCTCTTCGTTGTCCGCCCTGAGTTCCGCCTTGATTTGATAATCGCCGAGGACTTTAATCAATTGCGCCGTCTCCGCAGTGGCTTCATCGACGATCAGTACAAGCTGTTTTGTATTCGTGCTGTCTTTCATGCATACACTCATGGTTTAACGATTCGGCTGTTCTGCCCCAATTGCACCGGTTGATCGGGCGCGCTGCGGATTGGCGCGCATATCAAACAACCGGAAGATGATACGCCGGGTGTTTTCAACGGACCATTCGTTGATGAACTGCAGCTTTACCCGCTCTGCGAGGGCCAGCTTGGCGCGGATCGTCGCCTCCTCTTGTGGTTGCTGGAGAAAATCATTATAGGCAAAGACTATGACCGAGGGGATTGACATTTTTTCCTGCAGCACCTGCAAGAGATAACGATGATAGCCCCAGTCAATCCGCCGGCCGTCCATCAACAGCACATAGCCCAGCAGATTTTTGGCGAAATAATCGATGATAGGAGCGAACTCGTGCCGTAAAGACAGGGCAACCAGATTGAGAAGATGGCCGCCTTTAAATTCGGCCGTCCCGAGGCTCAAATCCGAAACCTGCGGCATAAAGGCCGCTTTCTGCAGCAGCTGTCCGGAAGTCAGGCTCGATAAAAATTGGCGGCGGAGATCTGAATTATTGCTGAGCACTAAAATAATACCATGCGCCCGTTTGAAGCGCTCGTGCAAATAAGTCTCGGCTTCCAATTTTTCAATTTCATCCTCTTCCTCGTCGCGATCGTTGTCACTGAAAATGGGAACAGTTTTTTCATTCTCCTCGGGTCGCCTGGCGGCTGGCGGGATGGGCGGTTCCGGCTGTGCTTCCACGATGTCACTGTCTTCGCCATCAAGGTTTAACAGTGCATCAGCGGGATGCTTGGTCTCGAGTATCTGTAAATTAGGAAACAGCGCCCCGCCCTCCAGATCCTTGCTGTCGGTAAACAGATCCCGGCCTTCCTGCTCCGCATGGCGAAGATCGTAAAACAGGTCCTTTTCCAATCCCGTGTCGCCGGTGAGCGTCGCCAGATCGGGCGTCAAAAGATCAAATTCTTCCATCTCGATATCCGGCCCCTTGGTTGCGCGCGTATCCATGGCTTCTTTTTCGGATTCGGGATTTAAGGCAGGTTCCGACTCGACCGGCTCTTCTTCAGGCGACAATAATTGTTCAGCCCCTGCAGATGTCCACCGGGATTCGAACGGGAAACGCTCCTCCTCCTCCTGCGGCTGCGGATGAACAGGCTGGATAATTTGCGGCTCCTGCGGAACATCGATTTTGGGGGTGATTCGTTTTGCCTCTGGCGGCGTTTCCTCTGCGAGGGCATCTTCCTCATCCTGACCCGAGTCGGCAGCGGAGAAATCGCGCAGTGTGTGCAGAAAGCCCAATTCATAGAGTTTGCGGATGCGCTGCAAGGTCGTGATCTCATCATACTTGCTTTCATCGATGATACGGCCCAGGGTCCGTTCTCCATCGAAAAGCAACACAAAATACTCCAGATCAGAAGCCAGTGCCTTTTTCGCGATAATTTTCTTAAAATTGGCAGTGGTCACCAGGACGGCTTCTAGCGCGGGAAGAAATTTTAATAGTTGTTCGCGTTGTTCCATTCTCTTGGCTCCCTGCAATAACAACCCCATGTTACTGACGCCGATTTCATCCGTCATGTCAACTGGAGAGAACAGCATGGAAAAGCGGCCTTTTCTCCAGGACATCATTTTATAAACAGCCTCTTCGGTATGATGCAGCCCGGTCACCGCCCCTATTACAGCACCCTCCCTGAAATAAACCCGCCCTGAGGCGCCATTTTCGCTATACAGACTGAGAACGCCGGTTTTGCGTTCCGCGCCAAAAGCTTCGACCAGTTCGACCAAACCCAAATCCGCCAGCGTGCCGGTGAAATGGGCGCGCGGTTTTTGCCCGGGTTCATTATGCCGGTTCACCCGGGCAATGATCATCTGGACCCGGGCAATGATCTCCCGTACATGAATTGGTTTGATGATATAATCTTTGGCCCCCAGCTTGAATCCTTTTACACGATTCCAGATATCGCTTTTCTGGGTGAGAAAAATAATGGCGCTGTCACGATTGAAGGTTGTTTTTTGGGATTGTTCGAGAATTCTGTAACCGTCAATGCCCGGGGCTGCGATTTCGGTTAGGATGGCAGAAAAAGATTGCTGGCTGATTTTTTCAAATGCTTCGGCATCCGTGACAGACGCATCCACTTCATAGCCTGCTTCCATCAAATTATTGCGCAGGATGCGGATGTTTTTCGGATCTTGGTCGATGAGTAAAATTTTGGGCACGTTCATACGCTGCTTTTCCAGGTTGCCGATCGCAAAAGTATATGTTAAACCGATAAAAATGTATTTAAAAAAATGCCCTATGTCAAGTGATTTCTAAATAAAAAAAGAGATAGCCGGAGAGGTTCCAGCTATCTCTAAAAACATTCTGTTGGACAATAAGCGATCAAACAATCATATTTTGTATCTTTTGCAAAACGCGTTGCGGCGTCACGGTTCCGGGCCCGCGCGAAAAAAAGCACAGCTGATTGTGAAAATTCTCAATATTATTGATGAGCGGCATTTTGCAAAAACCAAAGTTATTGAACACGAGATTCACGGAGATGCCGGGGATGGAGAGCCGCCACGGAGCACTGCACTTGTGATCCCGGCCCTGCAAAAAGAGCAAAAGTTCTTTTCGTCCTGGATCCGTATAGAGCATAATCCCGATCTCCTCCTGTTGAAGATCAAAATCTGTCAAGCGGTTTTTGCTGCCATCTCCATTAGCGGAGAAAGAGATCGTTGCCAGGAACGCGTTTTCGTCTCCCTTGTTTTTAGCGGGAAGCGGTGTGCACAGCATAAGGCCATACTTGACCTGGCGAGGGGCTCGATGTTTGCAATAATCAATCAGACTTGGGGAAAAAGAGTTATCAAGCTCTCGGGAAAGGGTGGCATAAAAAGCTTTGAAATGACGATACTTCCGTTGACATTTGGGACAATAGTGGAGATGTGCTGAGATGGCGATCCGGCTCTTTGTTGAGGCCATTTCGTCCAGACTAAACAACTCGAGCTCTCTGGCGCTGGGGCAACCGTGTTTGCTTTCTTGCTCGCTCATTATCCGCTTTCATCTAGGCGATTGCCTAGCTCCCTGTTTGTTACACCCTCCTATTACTAATATGTAACATACAGACAATGGCCAGTTTTCACGGAAAATTTACAGCATTTCGCACAAATATTTTCGAAATTCTTTTTTGGCCAGCTTGGCCAGGTATTCAAACACTGAACGCTCCTGCTGACGATACTCCTTTTGTGTAAGATTATTGATGTAGAATTTGAGATTCCGATAATAGGAGGATGTATCCCGTTTTTGTATCAAATCATACAATACATCCCGCAATGCCTTGTGATAAATGACCGCTTTGTCCGCCGCCAGCTTTTGCGTCCGCAAATACTGGGTATCTAGCCGGGTCCAGATATTCGACATGACGACTTCAATATAGGCCTCCATCTCCTTGGTTTCCAGATGATCCGACGGCGTGGGGACCATATCGTTGATGCTCATCTTTTCACGGCAGGTATCGAATTTTACATATCGCACCAACTTGACAAGATTATCCATGGAGACAAAATTTTGATAACCCTGCACGCTCTCCAGTGCGAGTAAAAATCTGCGAATGGAAGCAGAGACGGAATCCCCGGTGTGATAATTGTCCAGAAATATTTTATGGAGAATATCATCCGGGATTGGAGGCAGCGTGCGGCGCAATTGTTTTTGCAGGGTGGCCGTCAGCGTCATCGATTCATCCCACTTTGGATATACCCCCTGAAATACAAACTCTTTTCCAAGTTCCCTGAAAATATGCAGATCCACAGAGGTACGGATGGCGACCTTTATATTGCGCACAATTTTGGCCCCCTCCGGATCCCGTTCCCGGAAAATACGCGACAACTCCTGTTTGGTTTTTCTGACGATTAAACGGCGCGTGAGGATCAGCACTTCGGCATCATTGATGTACGGCATCTCCGCAAACTTGCCTTCATAGTACTTTTTTAATTGCGGAAACTGGCCCTCTTTATCACGGCCAAACAATTCAGCAATGCAATCCATGGCCAAATCCGCAAGTTCAAGATCGGCTTCAAAAGCATGACCGCTGATGCGCTTCCCCAGCATTTCCTGATACTTTAGATAGCTCAGAGATATTTTTTGCGCCACGTGGATGAACGAGATCAGCTCCGCCTGGCTGTAAGATCCTGAGCAAATATTGAAAACCAGTTGCGTCAAATTTTCAGTTTTCATACAATTACGTCACAATCCCTTAGACTTCAATGACCACCCGATACCCGCCCGCAATCCCATCCGGGTTGTGACACTTGAATCAATCGACGCATCACATCACCTCTCATTGCAGGGCAACCAGCCATCCCGCACAACTCCAATACACCCCCCTAAAGCGGAGCGCGCGCACAGTCTGGCTTTCACATACTCTGCGCAAATCATGTACCAAGAATTGCAGAACCATTAATTTCTTAAGTGTTTGAATTTATTGAGGAGAGTTGTGAGTTGTATCACCAAATGAGGGCAAAAAACGTTACGCGCTGATACACTGTATTTATTTGAAACAAAAAAGCGCCAGAGTCAACTTCTCTGGCGCTTTAATCATAAAACCCGGTCTGCGTTATCCCTTGACCATGGGCAATCCGTATTTTTTGGCCTTGCGATATATGGTCGCGCGGCCGATGCCCAGTTTCTTGGCGGTCTGCGAGATATTTCCCTCGCATTCCAGCAGCGCCTGGCGCAGCGCCTCTTCCTCCAATTTCTCGATCCAGCTGGCCAGGGTGTTGTCAGATTCATAGATACGCTTTTCACCCAGAGATCGAACCGCAACCGGCAAATCCTTGGCATTGAGTTCATGGGAAGCGGCCAGAACCACCGCTCTTTCCATGGCATTCTCCAGTTCGCGTACATTACCCGGCCAATTATAGGCCATCATCAGATCGAGCGCATCCGAGGAGATACCTTCAATGGGCTTGCCCTCCTGCTTGCTGTATTTCTGCAAAAAGTGGGCCGCCAACAGGGGGATATCTTCCTTGCGCTCGCGCAAGGGCGGCAGCTTGATCGGAAAGACCGCAATGCGATAATAAAGATCTTCACGAAACTCGCCTTTTTTCATCTCTTCCTCGAGATCCTTGTTGGTGGCGGAGATCACGCGCACATCCACTTTCACCAACTCGTTTCCCCCCACCCGTTCGAACTCGCGCTCCTGAAGAACTCGAAGTAGTTTTGATTGGGTGGCCGCGGTCATCAAACCGATTTCATCGAGAAAAATGGTGCCGCCATTGGCCTGCTCAAATTTGCCAACGCGCCTTCCAAGGGCGCCTGTGAAAGCGCCCTTCTCATGGCCAAACAGTTCGCTTTCCAGCAGCGATTCGGGAAGCGCCGAACAATTGACCGCGACAAACGGCTTCGAAGCCCGCGCGGTTGAATGGTAGTGTATGGCCCGTGCGATCAACTCCTTGCCCGTGCCGCTTTCGCCATTGATCAAGACCGTCACATTGCTGTTGATCACTTTTTCCACGGAACGAAACACGTCCCGCATGACGCCGCTCTGGCCGATGATATTGGCAAAAGCGTACTTGCTGCGCAATTCCGAGCGCAATTCATCAACTTCGCGGCGCAGGGAACTGTTGATCAAGGCGTTGTTCACGGTGACCACCAACCGTTCGCGTGCGAAGGGTTTGGTCAGGAAATCATAGGCCCCCAATTTCATGCTGGTGACGGCGCGCTCGATCGTGCCGTGGGCGGTCATCATGATGACCGGCAGATGCGGATTATCTTCACGTAGCTTTTGTAATGTTTCAATGCCATCAATGCCCGGCATCTGAATGTCCAGCAAGATGAGATCTGGCGGGGTCTCGCGAACGATGCGCAGGCAGGCTTCACCGCTGAGGGCGCTGTCTATCTCGTAGCGCTTTTCTTTGCGAAGGCTTGCTTCGATCATCTTACAGATATTCTTATCATCATCAACGATAAGAATGGTGGCTTTACTCGTGTTTTCATCAACCATGCAACTCTCCAAACTTAGCTGAGAGGTATCGATGCTTATCTTGCGGTGCTAAGCTAATCATACCAATATTTTAGCAAAATTGCAAGCGTTTTTTGTCTTACTTTGATACACTTACAGAAAGCCTTTGCTGAGGTTGCCGATCATGATGTCAGCGCTATGGGCGTCTTCAGGTTGGATCGCGATTTGCAGACGATACCAGTGGGAGGGTATATCATGCATGGGTACAATTTTGACCCAGTCTTTTTCTGTGGTTATGACCACATCCGCGCGGAATTTTTCTCTCGCTAATTCCAGTTCCTGTATGTCCCGGTGCCTGTAAATATGATGATCCTTGAACGGTATCAACCGGACGACTTCTATGCCCTTCTCCCCCAGGGAGAGGCCCAAATCCTGTGGATGCGCCAATCCGCAAAAGGCCAGCGCTCGCAACGTCGCATTGAAATCAGGTTCCTCTCCCTTGTGATTGAGAACCCGTTGGGGACAGATTTGCGCCTTGATTACGGGCTTGTGAAATTCCCGGCTGACTACATCCTCTTCCGCCTGGTTGAGCCAAAAGAGACCGGCTCTGTGCAGATTGTGCAGCGGCTCCCGCAGCGGTCCCGCCGGAAGCAGCCAGCCATTGCCCAAAGCGTGGTCACCTTTGAACGTGACAACATCCAGATCGCGATGCAGCTGCCGGTGCTGAAAGCCGTCGTCGAGTAGCACGACATCCGGATGAAATTGCCGGCATGCCCATGTCCCGCCGCGGTAACGATCGGCATCGACAACCACGATCACGCCCGGTGTCTTCAAGGCGATCATCAGCGGCTCATCGCCGCCAGCGGCAGCATCCGCGAGAATGCGCTCACCATCCGAGATCAAAACCCGGCCGCGGCTCCTGCGGCCATACCCGCGGCTGAGCACACACACCTTTTTATGGCGTTTTTGCAGCCATTGAGCCCAAAATATCACCGTTGGCGTCTTGCCGGTGCCGCCAACCGTGATGTTCCCGATGCTGATGACCGGTACGTCCAGCCGGGCGATGCTGCGGCGGCCTTCATCAAAAGCGCGGTTACGCCCCTCCATCACGGCTGCGTATATTTTCGCGAGAGGCCAAAAAAGTGCTGCCGGCCATCTACTTTGAAAAAACGGCATCTGCTTCTCTCTCCAATGCCTGCATGCGCTGCTCAACTTTTAAGCGAAAGGCTTCCAGCTCTTCGCCCGAAAGGCCGGGAGGAACCTTGAAAGGCTCTCCATAGACCAGACATAATCGCGAGAATGGCCACCAAAGCGTAAAGCGATCCCAACTCTTCAGGACAATCGGCCGGCTTGCTGCAAACGTCATCGGCAACAGGAGACAATCGGCGCGCATGGCCAGGATCAATGCCCCCATTTTGAATTCATGACGGGGACCCTTGGGGCCATCGGGCATGATGGTGCAGATTCTGTTCTGCCGCAGAGCCAGCATCATCTCGCGAAAAGCCTTGCGGCCGCCTCTGGTACTGGATCCGCGCACCGTCACATAACCCAGGCGATGCACGGTTTGCGCGATCATCTCTCCATCCTGATGTTCGCTCACCATGGCCACGACGCCGAGATTGCGATGGACATAGATCGGCAACAGCATCTTCCCGTGCCAGATCGGCACGAGAAAACCCTGGCCGCTGGCCAGCGCCTGTTTCCAATAGTGCCGGTTGCGGAGCGTGATTCGTCCGATTTTGCCAAGGAACAATATCAACAACCAGGTCACCCTGGTTGCGATATAAAAATACCATTTAACTGCTTTTTGTTCAGTCATGATAGTATACGGATAAAAGTGAGTATCCCCTGTGCCAAAAATCACATAACCCTAAATTGTTTCAGTCTGATGCACTTTCACCTGTTGCAGCACCAATTCGGCCGTAGCCTGCGATGCGCCCGGCGCGCCCAATTTATGTTTCACCGCCGACAGCTGTTGGATGAGTTGTTGGCGTCTGGCTTCATCAAACAACAGCGATTCCACTTCCGGGAGCAAGCACTCCGGGGTCGCGCGATCCTGCAGATACTCATGCACAATCGCCTCGCCCGCAATGATATTGACGAGGCCAATATAGGGTATTTTCACCAGCCGCTTGCCGATGGCGAAAGAGAGCGGCGAGACTCTATAGACCAGCGCAAAAGGCAAGCCGGCACACGCGGTTTCCAGCGTCGCGGTGCCTGATGCTACCAGCGCAGCCCGGCTGTAGGCCAGCATGGCATAATAATCTCCGGGGATGAGTTTGACCCACGGATAATCGCTCAAAAGTTTTTCCAGCTGTTCTGATTGAATGGTGGCAGCCTGACTCAGCAAGACCTGCACAGCCGGAAATTTACACCGCAGACGAGCGGCTGTCGCCAGCATGACCGGCAGCAGTTGCGCAACCTCCTGATGCCGCGAACCCGGCAACAAGGCAAGCGCGGGCGCGTCCGGATCGAGCTGATACGCTGTGAAAAATGCCAGGCGTTCCTTATTGATCTGCATGCCCTCGAGCAGCGGATGCCCCACAAAAACCGTCCGGATGCCAAATTTTGAGAAAAAGGGAACCTCAAAATCAAAGAGGACCGCCATCTGATCAATAAAAGCGGCCATTTTTGCAGCACGTCCCTGGCCCCAGGCCCACACCTGCGGTGCGATATAATAGAGCGTTCGCACACCCTTTTTTTTAACCGCCCGGGCGAAGCGGAGATTGAACCCGGGATAATCGATGAGGACCACCACGTCCGGTTTTCGTTCCTCGACAACCTTGAGCAGATGATTGAAAACGCGGCGGAAAAAGAAATAATGACGCGCCACCTCGACAAAGCCCATATAGGCGAGCTGATCCACGTGATAATAAAGCTGCATGCCCGCCGCAGCCATCTGTTGTCCCCCGACGCCAAAAAGCTCGATGGCGGGATCCTGCTGTTTCAGCGCTGCGACCAGTCTGCCGCCGTGCAAATCCCCGGAGGCTTCGCCGGCCATGATCATCACCTTTCCCGGCATATGCGCCTCAACCCAACAGCCAGCGCAAAAGGACCAGAATCGTCACCAGCGTGAAGCTCTGCAGAGAGTTACGCTCGGTGCGCAGGGCCTTTTTGAGTGATGTGGGGATGCGGTCGCCTTTTTTCCAGGGGGATAATCGCGGCAGCATGCTGGGCACATTTTTCATGTATGCCTGGTAATCACCCGCAAATTTTTTCTGGAGGAACTCTTCCTCCAATGAGATGATGGCGTGGTATTGAACGAAGAAGAGGATCAGGAAAATGATCATGAGCCAGGGCATCCATGGCCATGCCATGATCAGAATGCCGAAACTGAGCAAAAAATTGCCCAGATAAAGCGGATTGCGAAGATGGCCGTATGGCCCGCTGGTCACCAACACGTCCGCGCCAACCTCTCCGGTCGTGCGGGTCGCGCTGCCCGCATAGCGCACCGACCAGATGCGAATGCTCTCGCCGAGCAAAGCCACACAAAATCCAATGATGAAAGACCACAAGCTTGTATCCGCCAACACCAGCGCCGCGATGATGAGCGGGATGGGGGTAAAACTGCGGTATTTGAAAAATATCTGCCGTACTGACATGGTTTTTCCTGTTTTTTAATAATACAAATGTTTACAATTGTTGATTCTTCGAGATAATAGCGGTGATCTCTTCCGCCACGCGCAAAGCCTTCAGGCCATCTTCTCCATTGACGATGGGACGGGTGTTATCGCGTACGGCATCGATAAACGCTTGCCACTCCGCCCGCATGGCATCTCCTTCGGGCGGCTTGGGTTGTTCATAAATGATGTGGCGTTTGCGCGTCCCTTTGTCGATCTGCCCCAGGACCACCGTGCTCTCCTGTCCCTCCTCCGGATCGATGATGCGGAAAACCTCAGAGAGGCGCTGGAGAAAATCGATGGAAACATACGAGTCGCGCTGGAACAGCCGCATCTTGCGCATCTTGCGCTGTGAAATCCGGCTGGCGGTGACATTGGCCACGCAGCCGTTCATGAATTGCAGGCGGGCGTTGGCGATGTCAACCTCCTCGGATACCACAGCTACCCCGCTGGCGTCTATGCGCTGAACTTCACTCTGCACCAGGCTGAGAATGATGTCAATGTCGTGAATCATCAAATCCAGAACAACCGCCACATCGGTCCCGCGCGGATCAAAGGGCGCCAGACGATGGGATTCGATGAACATGGGATTGGGTAGCAGATGTTCCAATGCGCGAATCGCCGGATTAAAGCGTTCGATATGCCCTACCTGGATCGGAACCGCGCGCGCCAGACCTGATGCGACCATCTCTTCGGCTTCCGCAATCGAGGCGGCTATCGGTTTTTCGACAAACACAGCTTTTCCGCTATGGATCGCCGCAACGGTAAAATCGCGATGCAGGGTTGTCGGCACGGCAATGCCAACGGCATCAACCGCACGCAGCAGCTGCCCATAATCTGAAAACGCTTGACAGTGGAACCG
Source organism: Candidatus Zhuqueibacterota bacterium (assembly GCA_963169875.1). GTDB lineage: Bacteria > Zhuqueibacterota > Zhuqueibacteria > Residuimicrobiales > Residuimicrobiaceae > UBA2214. Next base: position 63,999 of record CAUJEL010000067.1, on the reverse strand, counting down.
GCTTGCTGCCTCTCCGGCACGGCCGGAATCCACATCATAAACACCCGCCAACTGCACGTCCGGGATTTGGCTTAGGGTATTGCAGTGAAAGGTTCCCAATTTGCCAACGCCGGCTATGCCGATCTTTAGCTGTCTCATATTCACCTCTGTCTTGCTCCTGGTAGATGCCATTTAGAAAAAATATACACCGAAAAAGGGATAATTCATTACGCAATTTTTCTGATTTTTATGGTCTCGGTTATATGGCGCATGAGTTCAAGGACATGCCCCGAAATATGGTGATCCACATCCACCACCAGATACCCGATGTGATCATTCGTCTGCAGCATCTGGCCGGCGACATTGATGTTGCGGCGCGCAAAAACGCTGTTGATCTTGGCCAGGACGCCCGGAACATTCTTGTGAATATGGAGAATCCGATGGGTGCCCGCCATGCGCGGCATATCCACTTCGGGAAAATTGACTGCGCCCTGTGTATTGCCCGTGTTTAAATAGGTGACCAATTTTTTGCCCACATAAAGCGCAATATTCTCCTGGGCTTCCCGGGTACTGCCGCCAATGTGCGGCGTTAAGATCACATTTTCCAATCCCTGCAGCGGCGAAGTAAACGCCTCATCCGCGCGGCCGGGCTCCCGGGGGAACACATCGATGGCCGCGCCTGCGAGACGGCCCGCCTTTAATTCATTATACAGCGCCTGCAGCTCTACCACCTTGCCACGGCTGGAATTGATTAAAAAGGAACCTGCCTTCATCCTCTGTAACTCCGCCGCGCCGATCATCCCGCGCGTCTCCGGCGTGTCGGGCACATGCAGCGTGACCACATCGGCCTGTTCCAGCAATGCGTGCAAATTCTGGGCGCGCCGGACGTTGCCCAGCGGCAGCTTGTCAACAATATCATGAAAAACCACGGACATGCCCATGCTCTCAAACAAAACGGAGACCTGTGAGCCTATATGTCCATACCCGACGATGCCAACGGTTTTTCCCCGGACCTCCGAACAGCCTTCGGCCGTCTTAAGCCAACGCCCCTGGTGCGCTGCGGCGTTTTTCTCCATGACCCGGCGCATGAGCATGATGGTCTCGCCGACCACCAGCTCGGCCACACTCCGCGTGTTGCTGTACGGCGCATTGAAAACAGGAATGCCCGCACGGGCTGCTGCGTCGAGATCAATTTGGTTGATACCAATACAAAAAGCGCCAACCGCCCACAACTCGGGCAGCGATTCAATGACGCGCGCCGTGACGCGACTCTGCGAGCGGATGCCCAGGAGGTGAGCGCCCTGCGCCCCGGTGATCAGTTCCTCCTCATTCCAGACGCCCTTATGGGTTTCCAAAATCACCGCCGCATCGTGAAGACAGGCGACCGCCTTTTCATGGATGTTTTCCAACAAGACCGCCCTGGGCCGCACAGTCACTTCGTTCTCAACCGGCGCCTCTGTTTCGGCCTGCTTGTAAGAATACTCCGCTTCGGAAAAAAAGAGGGGCAATAATTGATTGAATCGTTCAATGGAAAAATCGGCTTGCTGCCGGATCTCCTGCAAAATCTGTGCACCGGAATAGTATACAAAAATCTGGGCAATATTATTTTTTCGCAGGGAGAGATCGGTGGAGCCATCCCCCACCACAGCGGTTCGTCCGGGAAGGCGCCCCTCGTTCTTGAGCTGCTCGGCCAAAAAGCCCTTGCCAACGGTGAAAAATAACGGATTGTTTTCATTGATACCAACAACCCGGCCGGTGAAATCATAGATCAGTTGATTTGAAAAAACATGGTCCTTGGGAATGAGTAAGGCATCGGTGACCGGGCGGACAATTTCGTCAAAGCTGGTGCTGAAAACATAGATCTGCTTACCGGCGCGGCGCAACGCTTCTATGGTCTCGGCCACCATGGGATTCATCGAATTAACAATCAATGCGGCGGCTTTTTCCACATCTTCCCGCAGCACTTCGGTTAAATTAAAGCGCAATCTCAGCGCTTCTCCAAGGGGGATTTCTCCATTGGTCGCCTTGAGCGTCATCTCATGAAGCTGCGCTTTCAACGCGCCGGCCTTTTCCGGGCTTTCTCTTTCCAAAGCATGCACAATGATCAATTCAACGCCTTCGGCGTTGATAATTGTTGAATCAAAATCCAAAATAATGTTGTCGATCATGGTCGCGTCCCGTTCACAAGTAAACCCCTTAGCGCAGCAACAACAGACGGTTGATCAGGCGCTGCGATGCGGTTTCGAGGCGGCTGAAATAGACCCCACTGGGCAGAGGCACACCCTTGTCATCGGTCCCTGCGAATATGCGTTCATGCCTGCCCGATTGCAGTACATCGTCCACAAGGGTGGCTACACATCGGCCGGCGAGATCAAAAACCTGGAGCCTGGTTTTTTGCGCCCTGTTCAGTTCGAACGTGATACGTGTGGCGGCATTAAAGGGATTTGGATGCGCTTGCAGCAGGCTCGATGCCTGGGCTTCCACCGCGCCAGTAGAGACGTTTGCTGCAGGAGAAACTGTAAAGCTCCAAATCCGTGATGCGGCATATCCCCAACTATTCTGCAGCGATACTTCGATTTGATGCAGACCTTCTGCAAGTGGAATTTGGGGATTATAGGTGATAAATCGCGCGCCCACCTGGCTCTGACTGGTCACATCTTCCCCGTCCACCGTGAGTTGCACAGACCTCGTATCAATACTTGTGACGCGGTCAAAATACTCCACCGAGATGGTCGGAGAACCCCCGGCCATGTTGCTTCCCGCTGCCGGTTTCAAGGTCGAGATCACCGGTCTTCCGCAGACCAGTTTTCTCATGAAGGAGAAGTTATTGTTCTCCTCTACTTCCGCAATGAGGTTTTCTGCATCAACGGATAAACCGACGGCATACATGGCGCTGGTCAAACTATCCGGGACGGTAAAGCGCTCCGTCAGGTGAAATGTGTCCGCCGCCGCGATCGCAGGGATCTCCACATGCCCGATGTGAATATCTGTTGCGTTATACATGGTGTTCGTGGAAAAAACAACAACCGCTTTCGTTGCGGTACTGGCCGTCCAACCGAGATTTGCAATTTTCGCAGAAAAAGGAAAACTTTGCGCGATATGCGTCGTGTCCGTGTCGTTGGTCACAACGGGCTTCAGGTCCGGGATGGTATTGCGAAAATAAATGAAGCAATGCACGGTATTGAGGCTGCGATGTCCATTGTTATAGCCGGGCCAATCATATTTGGCGCGCTGGCCATAGTTATTGGGATACCCCCTGTTTTTGTCGCCCCAGGGATCATTGACGATAACCGTGGTAGCCTCTTTCTCGTAGCCGATGACGCTGATATAGTGCCCGGAGGTTGTCAAGCTGTTCAACAGGACAAAGGGAAGTTTTTGATTCACCTCCTGCATAACCTCTGCGCGCTGTGGCGACCAATCGACCGTAGAACCCAGACCATGGCGTCGCGCATAACTCGCCATATTTCCTTTCGTGTCCGCCCAATTGTTCTGGATGATGTAGCCATAAGCGCCGTAACCCGTCTTTCCGTTTGGATCCTGGCCGCCGATATTGAAGGTATAATCCCGATAGGTGTAAATATCGCTGATATAGCGGCCGAATTCACTGATATGCCTTTCGGGCGAACTTACATAGGTTGGCCATTTGGGTAAGATGCCATAATATGCCAGGCACATCACCGCGGAAGTCCCGCCGCACGCCCAATTTCCATTGAACCAATCCGGCGTATCATAGGCTTGGTGCAAGTAGGGAATATCAAAAACATCTTCTTCTGCGCTTATTTCCCCGGGGCGATTGACCACAGCCTCTTTCAAGGGCGGCTCCAGCAACGCGCTGTCAAGAAAATAGCGGTTGCTGGTCCATGCCGCAGACGGATCGCCAGGGGCTTGATATAGGCTCCCCTCCTCGGTATCGATCCACCAGATATCATCGTGCGGTCCGAAGATGGGAGATTCGCCATGCGGGGACAACAGGGGCCGGCTGGTCATCTTTCTGCTTTCAAGGGAAAAAATGGCGATGGCCAGGCTATCGACAAGGTATTCACCAGAACGAATCACGCGTGTGAAAATAATTTTTTTACCATCCCGTGACCAATTCGGGTGATATCCTTCCCCAAGATCAATCATTTTTGCATCCGGGACAGGGATAACAACAACATGGCCATCCATGCGCATGGCGAGGATCGCGTCGCTATCAGGAGACCAGGATGGGGCAAAATAGCCGGTTGAATCGTTGGTCAACCGCGATGTTCGCCGGGTACGCAAATGCAGCAACCATAACTGATCCGCCGCATCATTATAGACGACAATTTCTCCCTGCGGAGAAATCGGCGCCAGGTTCACATAACCAGGTAGTGAAAAAGTGCGTCGCTCTCCGTTGGGCACGTTTTGTACGATCAACGTTTTTCCGGAGGTGCAGGCGAGCAAACCGTTTGCAGAAAAACTCGGGGTTCCAACGAATTCGGCCGGCGCGCATAAATCCATCACTGCGCCGCTGGTCAGGTGATGCAACCGGGGAATTTGCCGGGTTTGTTCCGCCGTGGAAATAAAATCCTTATACGCAATCCATTGGCCATCGCTGGACCAGGTGGCATTTCTCGCCGTCCCCGCTCGTGAACTCAGCATGGTCAGACGCGCGCTCTCAGGATGGTACAGGAAGAGGCCTTCTTCATGGGGCCCGGACACAATGAGGTGGGTGCCATCAGGCGACATCTGCAGGTGCGCGCCTGAAAGAGAAAGCGGGAGCGGTCCTTCCGCTGCAATGAGCGGCGAAAAACAGAAAAGAACCATGCCAATTATTCCGGACAATCGTTTCTGCATTTACCCTCTATCCTTTACCTGATAAAGGCGCCTGCCCTGTTACCCGGTTCAAGCGCCTGGCGGTTTTGGAAAAATGTGCTGGTTGAGACCGGCTAGAGCGTATGGATATGGTCGCCAACTGTTGGATTTAGAGGACGGTCTCCACACCCCAGACATCGCTTGACCAGAAAGGCATCCGTATCCTTGCGAAGCGAGGTTATCATTTCTCCCAAAAGCCCAATGGAAAAAAATTGCACCCCGACAATGATCAGGAGCACACCTAAAAAAAGCATGGGGCGATTGCTGAGATACTTATTGGCAAAGATACGTTCGTAAGCGAGAAAAAGAGAGATAAAAAAGCCGCCTAAAAACGACAGCACGCCAAGAACGCCGAAGAGATGAAGGGGCCGCATTTTATAGCGGGTCAGGAAAGAGATGGTCAAGAGGTCAAATGCGCCGCGGGCGAATCGGGCCACGCCGAATTTGGAGTGACCGTATTTGCGCGCATGATGCCGCACCGGCAGTTCTGTCACCCTGAATCCATTGCGAAATGCGATGACCGGCAGATAGCGATGCATTTCACCATACACCCGCAAGGTTCTCACAACTTCTCTGCGATATATTTTTAACCCGCAATTAAAGTCATGGAGACGGATTCCGCTGAAAAGAGAAGTAAAATAATTATAGACTTTGGATGCCCATCTTTTACTTATGGGATCATGACGGACTTTTTTCCATCCCGAGACCAGATCATATCCCTGCTGCAATTTTTCCAGCAGTTTCGGAATTTCTTCCGGATCATCCTGAAGATCCGCATCCATGGTAATAACGTAGCGGCCAGCGGCGAGTTTAAAACCAGCGGCCAAGGCTGCGGACTTGCCATAATTATGGAGAAATTGAATCAGTTTGACGCGATTATCTTTTTCATGCAGGCTTTCGATCACCCCGGCCGAACCATCAATCGAACCATCATCAATAAAGATAATTTCATAGGTGGCCGACATCGCTCTCATGACCGCTGTTATTTTATCATACAGTTCCCCAAGGGATTCCTCTTCATTGAAGCATGCGATAACCAGGGAAAAATCCAGCGGGGCTTTTTCGATGTGCGTTTTCATTAACCTTCCTTAAAATCGACCGCTACCATTTTTGCATGCACGCCGCTCACCATGAAACTCTGCGTGCGTTTCGTGGTATCTTGATTTTAATGTCCTTTGCCGAGAGTTTTTCATTGACCTGCAGTTGTTCATAAAACATCGTCACGCCTTGCCGTTGGCCGGGGCGTTGCAGCCGGATGGTCCTCGGCACGAACACACCATTCAGTTTACTGAAACGCTCATAGGAAGTTCGGACCAGCACCTGCCCGGTTGTATCATATTGTTCCGAACGGATGATGATCCCCCGGCCGCGATCGACCCAATGCTTCTGCGCCCCCAACTCTGTGGTCCCGGAGAGGATCAGATCTTTGCCCTCCCGGGTGATATGCATATTTTCCAAGTTATTCACCAACGCCAAACCCGCGAAGGCGCCGAGAACTGCATGACTGTCGATGAAAAAATCCGGTAACGGTCCCATCCGCAAGGAATCCGTGCTGCCGCTGGCCCAGGTGTTTTGCATGGGACTGTAAAAAGTATACTTGTCTTTTACAACAAACAGCCACCCCACATCCAGTCCGAAAAGCGCTTCCAATCTGATATAGAATGTATCCGGCCGATCGACAATCACATGTGCGTCGAGCGTCATGGATTGTTCTGGCAGGTCGATCACCATGCGGCCGCGGCCTTTTAAACGATCCAGCCGGGCATCATGATGCCTGATCATTGCGAGTATATTCTCCAGCCTGTTCTCGTCCGGCGCGATGACTGGCTTGGCCTTCCAAACAGAACACCCGGACCATACCAACAGCAGCAGGCCGGTCAGCGCCACTGGCAGGCGTATGGCCCGGCCAGGGTTTCGTGGCATCAGAAATCGAATCATTGTTTATCCGGAGATGGCCCTTGCTGACGGTCAAGGCTGCGCAATTTTTCGTTGATTTCGGTTCTGGAATGATCCACTTCGAGGGCTTGCAGATAATACTTTCTGGCGTTATCAGGATCCGCCAATTTCACATAAACATCCCCCATATGCTCCAGCACTTCCGCTGAATCGCTGCTCAAGTCGATGGATTTTTGAATATGTTCGCGAGCGGCATCATACTCTTTCATTTGAAACAGGACCCAGCCGAGGGTATCCCAGTAAGCGGCGTTTTCCGGATCCAGTTCCAGCGCTTTTTGCGCCATCTCTCTGGCTTGTGGCAGATTTTTTTTCAACACCGCCAAATGGTAGGCGTAATTATTGAGAATGATGGGGCTGTCCGGATTCTCTTTATACAATACTTCATAGAGCTGTTGCGCCTCATCGAACGCCTCCTCTTCATCATACAGACTCGCTAATGTCAACAGCGTCTGAAGATTGTTCTCGTCCAGTTGATGCGCTTTTTCCAGATACGAGATGGCTTCGCGGTTCTGATTCAGTTGTGCACAAATAAAACCAAGATAGTAGTTGACTTCTGGCTCGTTCGGAAATAGCGCCAACGCCCCGAGAAAATGGGTTTTGGCCGAGGACAGACTATCAAGCTGGATGAGATTAACGCCGCGCAATACCCAGACCAACGACAAATCATTGCGGAGTTGCAGCGCCTTATCAAATCGCGGTTGTGCTGCCAGAAACTGGTCATTGACCATGAGCAAGCGGCCAAGCGTTATCGGGACTCGCCAGTCTTCACCATGGGATTTTTCCAATTCTTCACAGGATGCGATGGCCTTGAGGGTGTCGCCTTTTTGCGTGAGAAGATTGGCGATCTCGATCCGTGCGCCGACATAGGTCGAATCATTCTCTTTCAGCGCCTCGTATAGGGCGATGGCGTCATCCCAGCGTCCCCGGCCCACATAAAGATCGCGAAGCCGGCGCCGCGAATCCAAAAACATCGGGTTCACGGCGATGGCCGCTTCATATGCCGATATGGCGCCAACGGTATCGCGCTGAGCACGCCGCACCGCACCCAGGGCGAGATAGCCGCGTTCACTTTGCGGATGCGCCGCGATGATGGATTTGAACCAGTCCTGCGCAGCCAGGGTATCGCCCTGTTGAAAATAATATTGTCCTATCTGCAGCTTGTCGCCAATGTTCGTGGAGTCGCGTTTGATCAAATTCTTGAACAGCAGAATGGCCTCATCAATCCGCTTGCTGCGTTCCAGGAGAATGCGCAATTCAGCCTTGACTTCCTCGAAGCCGGTCTGCTTCTCGAGGGCATTTTTATAAATCCGGATTGCCGCGGTGGTATCCTTTTGCGCTTTGCTGATCGCGGCTAACGCGAGATAGGCCGGCTCAAAATCGGGATGACTCTTGCTCACGTCCTGATAGACCGACCCGGCTTGCGAGAAAGCCTGATTTTGAAACAGCAGATGTCCGATGCGCAGACGGTATTCAGGGTCATCCAGCCCCGCCGACACCAGCCGCTTGTAAGAGACGAGTGCCTTGTCAAATTCACGACTGATGATTTGCAGAGAGGTCAGACTGTACAATATCTCGATGTCTTTTGCATCCAGCTTGATCATCTGTTCATAAACCAGCATCGCCTCTTTGAACTGGCGCTGCTTTTCATGGGCCGCCGCCAGCAATTCAAGCGCCTTGAGGTTTTTTGTATCGCGCTGCAGCGCTCTGCGCGCCATGCGAATAGTAGAGTTGTATTCTTCCAGAAAGTAATAATTCTCTGCAATCGCCAGATAAATGCCGCTGGACGAGGAATCGATCTCCGCGGCCTGATGATATTCCACCAGGGCATTCTTGGGCTCACCAATCAGATCTTCAATGGTGCCGTTGATGATGTGATGCATGGCTTCTCTGTTGTATTCCCGGCGCGGCGCAGATTCGGACACTTTACGACTGGAGGAACACGCCATGACTGCGATCAGCCCGGGGAAGAGCAACCACACTATTTTTTGCCAAAGAGTCATCATATCTTCTTATGTTAGTCATTTATTAAACCATAATTTAGAATTAATTTGCCTGATTCACAAGCAAAAAATCCTCCGCCAGCACCAGTCCCTTGCTGTGCAGAAAAACGGGGATTGTGCCTTGCCGGGTTACAACGGTCAGTCTTTTTTCCGTTCGCCCAAAATGGTCAGGGCAACGCCGCACAGGATTAACAATCCGGCAACAATTTTTACATCGGAGAGAGATTCGTGCAATATCCATAATGCAAGAACAGATGCGCCCAGGGGCTCGGAGAGGGTCACAATGGAAACCGTCGTGGCGGAGAAATGCTTCAACGCCCAATTCAGACTCGTGTGACCGATGACTTGGGGAATCATGGCAATGGCGAACAGATAGAGATACGTTGAAGCAGAAAAGCCGGTCAAGGGCTGCCGGGCAGAAAACGTGATCAAAAATGTTAATAATGCTGCGACCGTATAGACGAAACTCACATATCTGAGGGTGTCAATGTGCGTGCGTAATTTGCGGCCAATGATGAAATAGCCGGCTGCGCCGATGGCGCCGACAATGGCCAGCGCGTTGCCGAGGGCTCGAGACGTTCCGCCGCTTTCGTCAAAACTGCTGATCAGGATGCTTCCGCACAGGGCGAGAAAAATGCCGATCAGGGTCAATCGGTTCGGCTTTTCCCCCAGTAACATCCAGCTCCCCAGCGCAACAAAAACCGGAAATATTTGCACCAGCACCACCGAATTCGCCACCGAGGTATACGAAAGAGAAGATATCCAGGCGACAAAATGGATGCAGAGGAACATGCCCGAAAAAAGGGCCCATTTTCGTTGTGTTTTATCAAAGGCGCGCCAGACCGGTTTACGCCGCACGGTGCTGACGAGAAGATAAAAAAACGCGGCCAACCCCAAACGATAGGTGCTGATGACCAATGGCGGTGCAGGACACAGTTTGATCAGTATCGAAGCCAGAGAGATAGAGACAAGTCCTGCCCCTAAAATGATGCTCGTGGTAAAGGCCGAGACGGGTAATTTCATGATTTGTTGTCACCATAAGGGATGTCAAAAATCAGCTGATGCCTGGATAAAAGTGTATTTACAGACAGTGCGCTTGCTTTGTGCTGCAGGATCTCTTCATGTCCTTCGTCATGCCTGCCGCTGATAGGCCCCAAGAAAAGAACGCTTGCGCCTGCTTCTGCCGCCACCCGTGCGGCTGCCACCGCCGTGGCGTGGGGGTGGTTTCCCTCGCCCGGTCCTGCAGAGCATGACAGAAGGTGCTGTCATGAATCATTTCACGCTTTTTTCGGCCGGCCGAAACGGTTTTCTGTGCCGTTGAGCAGGCGTTTGATGTTGGCGCGATGTGTATAGATGATCAACGCTGCGGCCAAAAAGCTAAAGATATATAACGGCAGGGGCACGGGTTTATACAAGCCATATCTGAAAATGGACAAAACGATTGGCAGGGTGATGGCACCCATCATGGAGCTGATCGAAACGATGCGCGTGATGGCGAGCACCAGGAGGAACACCAGCAGGCAATAAATCAGCGCCTGGGGAAACAAAGCCAGGAGCATGCCGGCGGCTGTACCAACGCCTTTGCCGCCGCGAAATCCCGCGAAAACCGTCCAGATGTGTCCTACGACGGCAGCCGTTCCCGCCAGCAATTGCAGCAGGGGCAGATGATTGGACAGCGGAGCCAGCAGTGCTGGAATCCAATAGGTCGCCGCAAACCCTTTGAAAACATCGACCAGCATGACAAATACCCCTGGTTTCCAGCCGAGAACGCGAAAAACGTTGGTGCCACCCGCGTTGCCCGAACCGTGCTCGCGAATGTCGATTCCGCGCAGGATCTTTCCGGCAATGATGCTGGTCGGAACAGATCCGATGATATAGGAGACAACCACTATGGCCAAAATAGTGAACATGATCAGTGCCTTTCAAAGAGAGTTACGATAAGGGCTCGCCCAGGACGGCGATGGCGGTGGCGCCAACCCCCGCGTGCAGACCCAATGCCGGGGAGGCATCTAAAACCGGGATATCCGCCTGCTCAAATTCGGTCATGATCAGGCGGCGGAATTTTTCAGCTTGTTCTTGCGCCATCATGTGGACGATAATAAATTTTGGACTGACGAGTTTGCGGGCATAATTCAGCGCCAATTCAAGCGTTTTTTCGGCCACTCTTTTTTTGCCGATGACTTTTGCCAGCTCCACCGCTTTGCCCTCTTCATCCAGGCCGATGACCGGTTTTATTTGCAGCAGCGTGGCCAATAAACCTTTTGGTTTTTGCACCCGGCCGCTCCGGATCATGTATTTCAGGGTCGGAATACTGACAAAAACCTTGACCCGCTGCACACAGAGTTGAATCTTTTCTTTCAGTTCGGAAAAAGACAATCCCTCTTCGATCATCTTGGCAGCTTCGTGAACAACGAGCCCCAACCCGGCTGAGGTGGTCTTGCTGTTTATCACCTCAATATTGATTTTGTGCGCGAATTCCTTGGCCGCGATTCTGGCGCCGTTGATGGTTCCGCTCAAACCTTCTGAAATGTGGATGGAAATAATCGCTTCATACTTTTCGAGCAACCGGGCATAGACTTCTCTGAAACTGGCCACCGGGGGTTGTGACGTCGTGAGCCGATGCGTATCTGCCAGGAGAATTTTGTAAAAATCGATCGACTGGATTTCCACCCGGTCTTGATAGCCTTTATCTCCGATTTGGATGATCACCGGGACAACGTTGATGTCAAATTCTTCGAAAACTTCCGGGGGTAGATCGCAAGTCGAATCCGTCACCAGGGCAATGCCCTTTTTCGGCGCCAATGCAAGGGCTTCTTCGTGCTGCTTTTTCATGTCCTCCGCCTTGGTCTGCAGCACCGTTCCAAACTGGCCGATCAGGTCGAAAACAGCCTGGGGTTCATTGGTGTGGATATGAATGCGCGCCTTATGCGAACTGCCAACCACAATCAAGGAGTCCCCCATCCGGCTCAACTGCTTCTGCAGTTCCTTTTTATCAATAGCCTCACCCTGGATGAGCCCCTCGGTGCAATAGCGAAATTTGATTTCGTCATCGATTTTATGAAAATGGAAATGGCGAATCTTCTCGACCATATGGGTTTTGGCGCGATAGGCCGCAATTTTGCCGGAATCTATAAAATCGGACAAGCCCTCCAAAAGGTGAACAAATCCCTGGGCCCCGGCGTCAACCACACCCGCTTTTTGCAGTATCTTGAGCTTGCTGGGCGTCTCAGCCAACGATTCCCGGGCGCGCTTGAGACCATCGGTGAAGAGTTCGACAAAATCTTCCTTGCCAATGGCCTGCTGTTTGAGGTAATCGGCCCAATCCTGCATCACCGTTAAAATAGTCCCTTCTCTCGGATTGGCCAGCGCTTCGCGCGCCCGCGTGACGGCGAGGGTGACCGCATCGGCGAATTCTTCGGGGGATAGTCGTTCGCGTCCGCCCGCGCCCTCTGAAAGGCCCTGAAAAAACTGCGCCAGAATGGCGCCCGAGTTCCCGCGCGCGCCGTTGAGCGCGCCCTCAGAAATGCAATTGCATACTTGTGCAAGCGAGGAATAGGGGCAGGACTGCGCACTGGTAACGATGCTTTGCATGGTCATGGCCATATTGGTGCCAGTGTCCGCGTCCGCTACGGGAAAAACATTGATATTATTGAGCGCTTCCCGCATTTCGCTGATTCTTCCCGCGGAGGCAATGATGGACCGCTTGAGCCGGTCGCCATCTATATAGCGTATCTTTATACGCATCAATATTTACCCCTTTGCACAAGTATGTTTTGCACGCAGATCATAAACCTGCTTCCCTAATCGAATTGTGTCGTCACAACACCCGACTGCAAACACCCGGCAGCGCTGCCTCGCAGCAAACTTGCCGGCCGGCCGAATCGATCCTGATATTGTGAAACAAGGTTTTGCAGCGTATCATTGGCGTTAGCGGCCGCAAGGATTACGATAGAACTTCCCATCCCGCCAGGCATGGCGCGCGCGCCATAGATACCTCGTTCTGATCCCAGTGCTCGGGCTTGTTCCACCAGCCAATCCGCCTCAGGGCAAACCAAACCACTCATTTTGCAATAGTGATCATGGGAGGCGAAGAGCAACGCCCCCGCTTCAATCCACGCTTGTTCTGTGGAATCGGGCGGCCTCTCTTCAAAAAGGCTTACAAACGCCCGTGCGCGTTCATTTTCCTCGATCAGATATTCTACGGCCGAACGGGGCATATATTTCTTTTGCGGATCAATGGGGACCCCGGCTGGCATCTTGACATGCGGACTGCCAAGGAACTCCTCCCCCGTTCTTCGATAGGGAATTCTTTTTTTAAAATGACTTTGCCACACTTGCCGGGAAACGCCCGTCCTTTCGACATCGCCCTCGGAGACAGGCGCGCCGGCCCGGATCAATTCATGCAAGAGGCTGCTGCCCATATGGAGCGCCGCCTGAAACTCCCTCTGTTTCTGCCATTCCGCCGGTTTACGAATTCCAGAGTCCAGGGTCGCCCACTGAAGACCGTTTGGCAGATCGAGAAACCGGGGGGCGCTGTTTTCCTGGCAATGGAGGACCATCAGCTTATTCTTCTGACCATGCAAAATCGCGCTATAGTCTGCTGGATGACCCGGCTGCTGCATAACCTCTGTCTCGATGGCAGCCGCGATACTGGCGGTTTCTGATGCGTCAAACGGCAGGTTCAAGGCCTCCCTCAGGGTCAAAATCAGCCCGGCCTGCAGCGCCGCCGAGGAACCCAATCCTGCGCCAACTGGAAGCGAACTGCTTATGGCGACATTGAATCCGGGCCAGCCCTTTTGCAGGGGATAGCGGGCGCAGAGCTGCGCGATGGCGCCCAACACATGGCCGCTCCAGCGTTTCTCCGGTGCGGAAAACAGGGTTTGCAGGGAAATCCAATCCTGTTCGCCCGCGGCGCGCAGCACCTCGTCGAGCCGGTACTCAATGGTGAGTATCCGTTCCTTGTTCAGGTTTAAATTCCGCATCAAAATGCGTTGATCACTGCGCCATTGTATCGCAATCATAACGCCCTGCGCGAGCGGGGATTGCACCACCGTTCCTCCACAGGAGGCACAAATACCGCCAATGATATCGAGACGTCCGGGGACCTGAGCGATGTAAATAGGCCGTTGCGGGGAAAAGACGCCCCCCAATTTTTTTGGAATATCCTGGATAAAAGATATCACATCTGTCATGGAAGTCTTTTCGAGCATGATTACAATTTGCTCCTGTAATATTTTTGCGGTGCCATCATAGACAGCAATTCGTTAGAATCTCTCGCTTGCATAATTCACAAACAGTACCTTTAAATGGCGGTTCCATCGCGGACTATGGCGCCTTTCATGATGATGACAATGCCTTTGCTGATCCAGATGCCCTCCTTTTCTCTGGATGCCTCTTGAATCCTCTCGCGATTGAGGATGGTCACGCTTTTCCCGATTCGGGCATTTTTGTCAACAATGGCTCTTTTGATAACAGTATCCGGCCCGATGCCTATTGGCGGCAGTGCCTGCTCCCTGTTTTGGGCGATCTCATCCCGGGATTGGTAATAATCAGCACCCATGATCAGGCAATCCTCCAGCAAGGTGCCCTTATCGATGCGACTGCGGATGCCAATAATGGAGTGTTTGATCCGGGCGCCGGTGACCGTACAGCCATCACATACCATGGATTCCACAATGTGACTGTCTGAGATCAGGCTCGGAGGCAGAAAACGCGGCCGCGTGTAAACAGGATGGTTTACATCGTAAAAATCAAATGTCGGCACCGGTTGAGACAGGAGTTGCATATTCGCATTATAAAACGCTTCAATGGTACCAATATCTTCCCAATAATCTTTGAACAGATATGCTTTGATGCGCAAATCCTTCACAGCGGAAGGAATCATCTCCTTGCTGAAATCGGTGAAATGGGCCTTCTCTTTCAACAAGCGGATCAAGGCCTCTTTTTTAAAAACGTAAATCCCCATCGACGCGATGTATGGTTTGCTACTCAAGATCTCTTCATCAAGGCCCGGGATGCCCGGTTGGGTCTGCATCTCCAGCAGCTGCGCCCCCCGGGGCTTCTCGCGGAATTCCTCAACATCGCCCTCGCGGTTAATTCTCAAAATACCAAATTCGGAAGCATTGGCCTGTGACACGGGCAAAACAGAAATCGTCAAATCGGCGCCGCTTTGGCGATGATATTGAATGAACGGCCGGTAATCCATATGGTAAAGATGATCGCCAGAGAGGAGCAAAAACTCATCCACCTTGTGTTCGATGAAGGTGGTCACATATTGTCGCACGGCATCTGCCGTGCCTTGAAACCAATCGGAATTTTCCGGCGTTTGCTGCGCCGCCAGTATTTCAACAAAACCCTCACTCAACGGCGAAAAATGATACGTCTGGGCGATGTGACGGTTCAGAGATGCGGAATTAAACTGCGTTAAAACATAGATTTTTTGAATGCCGGAATTGATACAATTGCTGACGGGAATATCAATCAGGCGATATTTTCCTGCCAAAGGTACGGCCGGTTTAGCGCGTAGTTTTGTGAGTGGGTATAATCGAGTACCCCGTCCGCCACCAAGAATGATGGCGAGGACTTTAAGCATAAACGGCCCTCCGGCTCACGGGATTGTGCAGAACATGTAACGATTTTTGCAAAAATAATTATTTGCAGCCACAAAGTCAACAACAAGTTATCTGCCCATCACATCCCTCCCGGATTCTGTGTAAACTTGCCCGCAGTGATTATTTGCCCGCACCTCATGGGTGAATTGAATCAGGATTATACCATTTGTTGACACCGGATCAGGGTCCTTCTCGCCAGATACATCAAATCTTTGCGTCAGGGTGCTTCATATCCATTGGCCCGGGCTCTGAGCCTGGCCTCTCTTGCCGCGTCCTGCCGCCCCATCTTTGCGTACAGTTCCGCCAACTGGTCATGGGCATAGCCATATTTTTCATTCAGCGCGATAGCCGATAGCAGGCGCGCCTCCGCCTCTGCATAAGCACCTTTTTCCATGGCCAGCGTCCCGAGATTGACCATGGAAGGAATATCCCGCGGATCGAGTTGCAGGGACTTTTGGAACTGAGTCGCGGCGCGCTCTTTATCACCCAGATCATAATAAACCACCCCCAGATTGAACTGCGCCAGTGCCGCACTCGGTGAAGTCCTCGCTGCATTCTCCCAAAAATTCTTTTTGTCCTCAAATACATCGCGGTGCAGCCATGAACGGACAAAAAACAGCAAAAAAACAACCAGCAATACATGATGTCGTGAAGAAAACCGCGGCGGCCATAGCTGCATTTGGCCGACCATCATCAATACGCCAATCAGGGGCAGATAGGTGCGATGTTCGAGAAAGTTGATCATGATGCCCGGGTTGGGCCGCAAAATCGCCGGCGTTAAAAAAAGTACCATCCACAGCAAACTGAAAAGCGTAAAACGACGCTGCATCCTGGACCACCGCCATACCATCAGGAGGACCAGGATGAGAATTCCCAGAAACGGCCCCAGAATGCCGCTATCACGGATTACGGGAAGCACGGAAAGCCGGATGGGCAGTATCATTTTCCCAACGTATTGCAACAAACCGGGAATCCCGAGGACAAAGGATTTGCCGAGGTAGACATAGTCGACAGGCACCGGGTGAACCATGGCCTGTTGCCGCATCAACACATAGAGTGCGCAGGCGGAAAACCAGCCTCCGCCCAACAGGCCCCAATCCGCCAGGGTGAGACGCCTGCTTTTAAATAGAAAAATGGCCATGAGACACACGCCTAAAAACAGAATCACCGTCTCTTTGGTGAACAGGGCCGCCGTAAAAAATATGAGATGCCCGGCGGCATAACGTCCTTTTTGCACTTGTACGAAGGACCATAAAAAATGGAAAGAGGCCAGCACAAACAGGGCCAGCAGCGTATCATTGCGTCCGGGCACCCAGGCCACCGCCTGGACCAGCAACGGATGAACACAAAAAACAGCACCCAACAACACGGCGTTAACCGGAGCAACCCGTAATCGTTCCAGCAACATAAAAACCAGAAAACAGCAGATAATGTGCAGCAGTAAATTAGTGAGATGAAAAAAGAATAATCCTGTCCCTCCCAGTTGTGCGTCCACCATCAAGGAAAGCGCCAGGAGTGGCCGGTAATAGGCGTCCTCCTCATCAAAGAAAACGTCCTCCTTGAAAACCTGGTCCATCCGCGACAGATCATTCAGGATTTGCCAATTTTTGAGTAATAATTGATGGTCATCCATGTAGGTATAATCATACCACAGGCTTGGCCCATACAGGATAACCGTGAGCAGGGTAAAAAGGGCGAGAGAGAAAAATTTACTTCGATATCTGGTCAGCAATGCGCGCATTCTGTTCCTCATCCGGCATCCTGGCGGTTAAAAACCAACAAGACGGATCAGCTCTGCTGGAATCGCCATATTTCTGCTGCGCAGTATCCTCATATACGCTTTTGCTGGTTCTATCCGCTGGTTCTCATACAGAAGAACGATTAAATTGATGTACGCCGCCTCAAAATTGGCGTCGAGTTGCAGGGTTCGTTCCCAGGCCGCGGCCGCCTGATCCGCTTGCCCTTTTTTATAATGCAATATTCCCAAATTGAAATAGGCGTTGGCATAATAAGGGTTGATCGTTGCCTCGCGGACAAAGAGCGACTCGGCGAGCGCCAGATTATTTTGATCCATGGCAATGAGTCCCAGATTCATATTCGCCATGGGTTCAAACGGATTCAGCGCAAGCGCTTTGCGAAAATAATGCGCGGCGCGGTCTTTATCCCCATCGAGATAAAGCATAGCCCCGAGGTTGCGCTGGGCTAACGGGGAGTTTGGAGAATTGCTTGCGGCATTGTTCCAGAAAACAAGCCGGTTCTGAAAATGGGGCACATGAAACCAGTTTACGATGGACATCAAGAGAATAACGCTGGCTGCCGCAATTATAAATACTCGTGACGTAACCGCGGCGCCCCTGAGCAATCCGCCGGCGATCAGGAAAATCCCGATGATGGGAAGATAGGTGCGATGCTCCAGAAAGTTAACCATGATATCCGCATTGGGCCGGATGAAAGAGGGGATGATGAACATCAAAAACCAAACCCCGCCCAGCGCGACCATCCGCCAATCCAGGGTTTTGCGCTTGTACCAGCAAGCGAGCGTTAAGAGCAGCACCACGCCGATCCCATAAAGATAGGTCGTATCCAACATGGTCGGCAAAACAGAGAGGTTGAAGGGGAAAAAGATTTTTCCCAAAAACTGTAACAAGGCGGGCAGGCTGATCCAGGTGGATAAAAACATCTCCCGAAAGCTATATTGAATGGGATGGACCATGGCGATGGAGCGCATGATCAGATAAAGGCCGGTTGCCAAACTCCAGCCAAGACCCAATTTCATGATGATCCGCCAGACATTTTGCGGACGAACGATCAACAGCAAATAGGCCATACAGACGAAGACAAAGAGAAGAACGGTTTCCTTGGTGAAAAGGGCCAGGACAAAAAAGAACATATGCGATAAATAAAAAAACCAGCCCTTTTTCTCCATATACACCAACAAGGAAAGGAATGCGGCCAAAACGAACAGCGCCAGCAGTGAATCGTTCCTTCCGGGAACCCAGGCGACCGCCTGACTGAGCACAGGATGAACGGCGAAGAGCACGGCAAAGAATCCCGCCATATGGCGGTTCTGGGTCAGTTTGCGCAGCAGCACAAACACCAGCCAGGCACAGAGGACATGGATGATCAGGTTGCTCACATGAAATGGAACCAACGTGTGCACGCCGAATTGGCCATCAATCAGAAAAGAGGTTGTCAACATGGGCCGGTAATAGGCGTCACTGAAAGAGAAAAATACATCCTCCTGGAAGGCATAAGCCAGATTCCCCAGATGACGCAATATATGCTGATTCTTCAAGATGAGCTCATTATCATCGAGGTAGGTATAATCATACTCTACCGTCCGGCCATATAGCAAAAGCACGGCCATCAGGATCACGGTGAACAGGATCAAAGCATACCAATCCCGCGAGCCCGTTTGATTTTTCTTTTTTTCCTGCTTTTTTGCTTTATTTTTCATCTCGTTCTGCCCTTGATGTTCAACCTGGAAATGGAATCACAAAAATTGCAATTATTGTACCAATTTTCCTGGCAAACGCCAGGAAAGAAGTTCCTTTAATTGCAATATTTACAATATTAAAAACGCCCGGGTGCGGAACCATGGGCGCCAGCGGGGCACACTTCCCGGCCCCCTGTTGCCCTCCTGCCCCAGGTATTTTTTCCCGGCTGGAACACCTGGTTCCTGCGGTTTTGTCATGCCAGCGCGAATGTCTGTCCTTCAAAAAAAGATTGAAACATTATGTTAGGTTGGCTATATTAAACAATTGAAATTTTAAAAGCAACATCTTAACCAAGGAGTACAATATGAATGATATTCGCCTGTCATTGCTGTTCTATGCTCCGGCACAGCTGCCTTATTCTGAAGAAGCGCTTCATCGCATGATCGATTCCCTGCAAAATCAATATGCGCGGAATTTTCAGGTCATCTTCTTCGGAGAAAATCACGCTATTGAAAAAATGGCTGAAAAATATAATTTTGACTATGTAACCGTGAGCCTGGAAAACAAAGCCAAAGCGCTCAACGCCGCCCTGAAGCAAGCCCGCGGCCAGTATGTGCTCATCTGCAACAACCTGACCAATGCCCTCGAATTCAAACGCTCCGCCACGCGCTTTTATGTCATGGCCATGGACCGCCATCCAGAAACCGCTCTGCTCTACACCGATTATGATCTGATGGACAACGACGTTCGCAAGGAGCGCAAACTCCTCGAATGGCATGCCGGACGCCTCACCGATAGCTGGGAAATGGGCTACTGCCTGCTTTTCAATCATACTTTTATCAAATCAATTGCCGGCTGCGATGAAAAATACGCTTTCAATCCGATGTATGACCTTCGACTCAAAGCTTTCGAAACTGGCAAGATCATGCATATCAGCAACCGCTTCAACGGCGTTCCCTACGTCGCTTACGCCGTCGCCAAAGGGCTGGATGTTTTCGCCTATCTGAAGGCGGGTAAGGACGTTCAGATTGAAGCAGAAACCATTGTGACTGAACATCTTAAACGCATTAAAGCCTATCTGGCGCCGGGTCAAAATTATCATAAAGTGACCTATTCCGCAGAGGAAGAACTCGCTTTTAAAAAATGTCTGGTGTCTGTGGTGATTCCGGTCTTCAACCGGCCGGAATTCATCTGTGCCGCCATCGAGTCGGTTCAGGCGCAGACCGTGCAAAACATCGAAATCGTCGTGGTCTGCAATGGCGGCGAGTCCGACCCAACCGTCGCCGCGGTGAAACGATATATGGCCGGGGGTGACAAATATGATGTGGCCAAACCGCCCGTCCGTCTCCTCGTCCATGACATGAACGTGCTCGGCTTGTGTTTCAACGACGCCTTGCAGTCCTCAAAAGCGAAATACTATGTTCAGCTCGATTCGGATGATCTCCTCTTTCCGGATGCGGTGGAAAAAATCCTCAAGGTCTATGATGAAGATGATCGCACAGGCATGGTGATCGGCTCTTATCAGGTTTTTGAAAAAAAGGCTGACGGCCAGGTTGAACCGGTCCTGGTAAATGGCAAACCATTCATCGTCACGCACGATGAGTGGAGCGAAGAAAACGGCCGCAATAACCTATTGCGCATCGGCGGCGCCGGTGCTCCGCGATCCATCAAGATCAAAGTGCTTCAGGAATTGGGCTGGTTTGGCATGAACGATGCGCCCTATTCGCGCAACTATGGTGAAGACTATGAACTGGTCAACAAGTGCGCGGAAGTGTATCGCATCGGCCGCGTCTGGGATCCAATCTATAAAGTCGTGCGCCATTCCGGCGGCACAGACCACATGATCGATCAGGTGACCATCGATGTCAACGACAATGCCAAAGATCACATGCGCCTCTATGCCCTGCGGCGGCGGCAAAAAATCAATGGCATTCATGCGAATATTTAAGCTTAATCAAGACGACTCATTAACTTTAAAGAGGATCTATCTTGGCCGAATTAAAGAACCTCATGATTTCCGTCTCGGGCGTGCGCGGGATCGTCGGTGACGGTCTCACGCCGGATGTGGCACTGCGGTTCGCCCAGGCTTACGGCAGTCACTTTGGCCCGGGACGCATCGTTGTCGGAAGAGACTCCCGCGTCAGCGGTGATTTGATCAAGTTCGCAGTATGGTCGGGATTAATGGCGGTTGGCTGTGATGTGGTGGATATCGGCATGACGACCACGCCCACTACCGCCATGGCAACTGAAAAGCCTGAAAATAAGGGCGGCATCATCATCACCGCCAGTCATAATCCGCGGGAATGGAATGCATTAAAACTATTGGCTCCGGATGGCTTGTTCCTGAGTCCTGAGGAAGGCGCCCATATTCTCGAACGCGTTCAGCAGGACCGCTATTCTTTTGCCGCCTGGGATACAATCGGCAAGGTCATTCGTGACGAAAACGCTGCCGACTATCACATCGCCTGCGTTAAAAAGCTGGCACTCATTGACGTGGCGGCCATCCGCAAGCGCCATTTCAAAATCGTCGCCGATCCCTGCAACGGCGCAGGCGGCACGATCTTGCCGGAGTTTCTGCAGGATCTCGGCTGCGAAGTGATCTATTTGAATCTGGAACCGCATGGCCGATTTCCGAGAAGCCCGGAACCGCTACCCGCAAACTTGAAAGACCTCTGTGCCGCAGTTGTCAAACATGGGGCTGATCTCGGTATCGCCGTGGATCCCGATGTCGATCGCCTGGCGTTGGTATCTGAAGAGGGCGTACCTTTGGGAGAAGAATACACCCTGGCCATGGCCACGGATTTTGTCCTATCGCATACACCCGGTGATGTCGCGGTCAACGCCTCCACTTCTCTGGCCATCAACGATATCGCGCATAAATATGGCGTCCGGGTCCATCGCACAGCCGTGGGAGAGATTCATGTGGCGACGAAAGCGCGTCAGATCAAGGCCCTGATGGCGGGAGAAGGTAATGGCGGGGTGATCTATCCGCCGCTCCATCTGGGTCGCGACGCCATTGTTGGCATCGCGCTGATTTTGCAGTATCTGGTGGAAAAATCAAAACCGGTTTCTCGGGTCCATGCGGACCTGCCGCAGTATGTCATGGTAAAAGATAAAATCACCCTGCCCTTCGGTGTTGATGCCAAAGCTATGGTGGCCCGGTTGACCGAAGCGCATCGTTCAGAAAATATTGATGTGACCGATGGACTCAAGTTCCTGTTTGAAAAATCCTGGGTTCATATTCGCGCCTCCAATACGGAACCCATCGTGCGCGTGATCGCAGAAGCGCCCAGCGAAGAAGAGGCTGAAAGCCGGGTTGCCGCCCTTAAAGCGGAATTCGCTCGCCTGGGAACGAAATAATCGTCAACTAATAAGAGGATTGTTATGGCTGATTTTGAAAAACTCGGTATGTTTTATCTGGGCAAAACATACGACCCCGCCAGGAAACAGGTTCTTGACGATATGATTCTTTACGATTCCAAAGATCTGGTGACCCACGGGGTTTGCGTCGGCATGACCGGAAGCGGCAAGACCGGGTTGTGCATTTCCCTGCTGGAGGAAGCCGCCATTGATAACATCCCGGCTTTGATCATCGATCCCAAAGGGGATATGACCAATCTCATGCTCTCGTTTCCCGGTCTCTCCGCGGCCGAGTTCGCGCCCTGGATCAATGCGGATGAGGCCCGGCAACAGGGGCTCAGCCCTGAAGATTTTGCCGCCGCACAAGCCGATGCCTGGAAAAACGGTCTGGCGCAATGGGGTCAAGATGGCGCGCGCATTCAACGATTACGGGATGCCGCTGATTTCACCATCTTCACACCCGGCAGCACCGCGGGCGTTCCCGTCTCCATTCTCAACAGTTTCGTCTGCCCAAGCGAAGAGATCATTCAGGATCGCGAAGCCGTTGGCGATCTCATATCAACCACCGTGACCGGGTTGCTGGGTTTGATTGGCATTGATGCGGATCCCATAAAAAGCCGTGATCACATCCTGATCTCGAATATTTTTTATCATTTCTGGCAAAACGGCCAAAATCTCGACCTCGCTTCGTTGATCAGTGCCATCCAGACCCCGCCTTTTGACAGAGTGGGCGCCTTTGCCGTCGATTCATTTTATCCGGCCAAAGAGCGTTTTGAATTGGCCATCGCGCTCAATAATCTTCTCGCTGCTCCGGGGTTTTCCACCTGGCTCTCGGGGGAAGCGCTCGATATCGGGACGCTGCTGTATGGTAAAAACGGCAAACCGCGCATTTCCATATTTTATATTGCTCACTTGAGCGATTCTGAGCGGATGTTTTTTGTCACCCTGCTGTTGAACCAAATCGTCTCCTGGATGCGCAGCCAGCCGGGAACTACCAGCCTGCGCGCGCTCTTGTACATGGATGAAGTTGCGGGATATCTACCGCCAGTGGCTGCCCCGCCATCGAAAAAACCCATCATGATCATGCTCAAACAGGCGCGCGCCTTTGGTGTCGGTGTCATGCTGGCCACGCAGAACCCGGTCGATCTCGATTACAAAGCGCTTTCCAACACCGGCACCTGGTTCATCGGCCGTCTGCAGACGCAGCAGGATATTGAAAAAGTTGTGGAGGGTTTGCGTTCCAGTGCCGGGGACCTCGATCCCTCTTTGAGCAAATCCATCGCATCCCTGGGAAAACGCGTCTTCCTGATGAAGAACATCCATGAAAAAGAACCCGTGATTTTTCAGACGCGCTGGGCGCTCTCCTATCTGCGCGGCCCATTAACGCTGGCACAGATAAAGCAGCTGAGTAAAAACGCTGCAAATCCTGCGTCTGTAAAATCTTCCGGGCCGTCGTCCATCCCTTCCGGCAAACAATTGCGGCCGGCGATTCCTCCGCAAATCAAGGAGTACTTTGCTCCTGTCCGCGGCCATAAAATCGCGCAGGCGACGCTGCTCTATCGCCCGGTTGTTTTGGGCATCGCCGATGTTCATTTTGGCGCTGATGCCAGTCAGCGATATTCTCAATGGACCCCCATCGTCGATGGCGCGGTCGCCGTGGATTGGGACCAGGCAAGAGATACCGCCCTTTCGGATGGCGACCTGGAAAAAACACCCGCCGAAGGCGCCTCGTTTGATCATTTGCCGGCTGCGGCCGTGAAGCCTGACAGTATTAAATTATGGACGGCAGCGTATGCTGACAAGCTCTTCCGTACCGCCCAGATCGAAAGCTATAAAAGCACCAGTTTAAAATTATCTTCCAACCCCGGTGAGAGCGAGCGCGACTTTCGCATCCGCATCTCGCAAATGGCCCGGGAAAAACGGGATGCCGCGGTGGACGACTTGCGCAAACGGTATGCATCGAAGACCGCGGCCCTGCAGGACCGGATCATGCGCGCGGAACAGAAGCTGGCGAAAGAAAAATCCGATTTTCGTTCCCAATCGGTGCAAACGGCGGTCACCGTGGGTACCACCCTGCTGGGCGCTCTGTTTGGACGAAAAACCATCTCTGCAACCACCCTGAATCGCGCCGGCAGCGCCATGCGCAGCGGGATGCGCTCGGCCAAGGAACGCGGCGATATCAATAACGCCGAAGAAAGCCTGGAAGTCCTGCAGCAACGGCTCACGGATTTACAGACGGAATTGGATCAGGAAATCGCGCTCATCGATCAGCAAACCGATCCCATGCAACAGCGTTTGGAAGTCTCCGCGATGCGCCCCAAAAAGAGCGACATTGATGTCCGTTTCACCGCCCTGTTATGGTTGCCTTTCTGGCAGACGGGTGACGGAACGTTGCAGCAAACGTTTGAATGAGAGGGCCATGGGCCGCTATACGATCGTGGATCATACCGCAGATGCAGGGCTTGAAATCGAAGCCCTGTCTTTTCGGGATTTGCTGCAAACGGCAGCACGGGGCATGTTCCATCTGATTTGCCCGCAGTGCGTCATTGCCGCACAAGAAAAACAGGACATTCACGTGTGCGGCGATGACACGGCGGAGCTGTTGGTCAACTGGCTCTCGGAATTAAATTACCTCTTTCAGGTACATCAGTATCTATTCGCTGAAGTGGTTCATTTTGAATGGACGGCTGGCAGCCTCTCCGCCCAGGTCGCGGGGGAAACAATAAATCCTCTGCGGCACGCTATCCACACGGAAATAAAAGCCATTACCTACCACAAAATCATGGCGCAACAGGAATCCCCCGGAAAATGGCGCGCTTTGCTCTTTTTTGATCTTTGAGAGACCCCCTCATGCAAGAGAATATGCAGCGGATTCATGATTACCTGTTTGAGATCCCCCGCACGGGAAAGATGCGGGTTCCTGCTCGCATCTATGCTTCGGAAAAAATGCTCAAAGATATTCTCAAAGACCATGCGGCGGAGCAGGCCGCCCATGTCGCCTGGCTGCCCGGAATCGTGGGATACTCCTATGCCATGCCGGATATCCATTGGGGTTACGGATTTCCAATAGGGGGTGTCGCCGCATTCGACCTGGATGACGGCGTCATATCTCCCGGCGGTGTCGGTTATGACATCAACTGCGGCGTCCGCCTGTTGCGAACGGATCTGTGCCTGGAAGATATTAAACCCAAACTGCAACCTCTGGTAGACGCCTTGTTTCGCGCGGTTCCGAGCGGCGTTGGGTCAACCGGCCCGATCAAATTGAGCGAAAAAGAAGAAAAAAGGGTCCTTCGTCAGGGGGCGGCCTGGGCGGTGGAAAACGGATATGGCTATGGCGAAGATCTGGATAAAATCGAAGAAAACGGCGTCATGGCCTCTGCAGATCCGGAATTCGTCAGCCAGCATGCCCTCGAACGGGGACGCGCCCAATTGGGCACACTGGGATCCGGTAATCATTTTGTGGAAATTGGCATAGTCAAAGAGATCTTTGACGAACCGGCGGCAACAGCGATGGGGCTGCATAAAAACCAGGTCACGATCACCATACATACCGGATCCAGAGGTCTGGGACATCAAGTCTGTGAAGACACCATCAGAGTGATGCTTCGCGCGAGTCAGAAATACGGCATTGAATTGCCGGATCGTCAACTCTGTTGCGCCCCGGTTAAATCTGATGAGGGTGTACAGTATTTGGCCGCCATGGCCAGCGCTGTCAATTTTGCCTTTGCCAACCGCCAGATGATCACACACTGGGTTCGTGAAGCCATGATGCGCGCCCTAGGCATCGGGGTGCAGGCACTGAATATGCAGGTTGTGTACGAGGTGGCACATAACATCGCCAAAATTGAAACACATGTCGTAGACGGTGTCAAGCGGCCCTTATGTGTTCATCGCAAAGGAGCGACCCGCGCCTTTGGCCCGCATCACAGCGAAATCCCCGCCGCATACCGGGAAATCGGGCAGCCGGTCCTCATCCCCGGTGACATGGGGCGGTATTCGTACGTTCTCACCGGCACTGAAAGAGCCATGCAGGAAACCTTCGGCTCCGCCTGCCACGGGGCTGGACGGCTCATGAGCAGAACCCAGGCCTTAAAAACCGCCCGCGGACGAGCTCTGGCGCGTGAACTTGCAGACCGGGGCATAATCGCCCGCGCCTCCAGTCATGAGACGATGGCCGAGGAACTTCCCGAAGCTTATAAAGATGTCGCCCAGGTTGTGGACGCCGTGGCTGGTGCAGGCCTGGCTAAAAAGATCGCGAAACTTCACCCCGCCGGCGTCATCAAAGGGTGACCCCCATCACGGAACCGCACGTTGATGCAAAAATCTATTGACTTTCAGGTCGTTTAAGTATATATTTATATACCATACCATCAATCAACCATGGCCTGTTATTGGCCATTTATTTCATGATACCATCTTGTGGCCGGTTTTTTATTATATCTATCCAGCGTCTCCGCCCAGCAAGATGGCCCTCTATTCCTCGATATGCCTTTGGTCTATATATAATCCAGAATAATCCGGCTTTTTCCATGGGTAGTGCTTTTTTGTTTTTGGCTGCAGGCCTTGTTATGCGGGTCTGTGATTTCATTTCAACATCAAGGAGTGACTGAGATGGTCTTGCCATCATCGTCTTCTGAAACGCCCAAGATGCTCTCGCAAGTGGTCCATGAATACCATGGTTATGATAGCAGCGCGCGGCGTAAAAACTCTGATCAGCAAATTCGGCTTTGCATGATTGAAAAAATTGACGAAATTCTGCAACAGCTGAATGGTCTGCCGGCGGCGCACGTCGACGAAGACAAGCGGCGTCTCACGGATTTGTCACAGTCCACACGCCGCAAGCTCTCCACCATCAGCCAGAGCCTGCGGGCGCCAACCTATGCGGGCAAATCCTTCTTTTCGCTCGAAAAAATCTCTGATAAACGATTGGAAAACATCTATAAACGGGAGACCGCCATGCTGGGGGGGTTAAGCGGTATTGCGGAAGAACTCGCAGCCTTGATGCAGCAAAAAATGGAAAAAACCTTCTTTGAAGATCACTTCCTCCATATCGCGGACTTTATCGATAACTTTAATCAGGCCCTCTTTGAACGGGAAGCGCTGATTCTCGGTGATCAGTTTTAGTTGCGGTTTTGACAGAAACTCCATGAAATCGTATACTGAATATATCTGGTTCAACACCAGCAAACAACGGGAATTTATCAATATCTCCCACCAGGTCGAACTGGCACTGCAAAAAAGCAAAATTCAAGAAGGCATGGCATTGATCTCTGCCATGCACATCACCGCCGCGGTATATGTGAATGATGCTGAATCGGGCTTGATAGAGGATATTGAATCCTGGCTGGAAACCTTGGCGCCGAAAAAGTCCGACTATAAACATCATCGCACCGGAGAAGTCAACGGAGATGCCCACCTCAAAAGCCTTCTTATGCATCACGAGGTGATTGTCCCGGTCACTGATGGTCGTTTGGATTTAGGCCCCTGGCAACAGATTTATTACGCGGAGTTTGATGGACAACGAAGAAAGCGCATCATCATAAAAATAATTGGGGGGTGAAGGCGGTTCAGCCGGATCCCTGCAGCCCCAACTCTTTCATCTTGCGATAGAGCGTGGCTTCCCCAATCCCCATGGCCTTGGCCGCCAGGCCGCGATGATTTTCGTGCTTGGCCAACTGCGCGCGGATATAATCCCGCTCAAAAGCAGCCACCGCACTCCTCAAGGTGGCTTTGTCTGCATATTTTTCCATGCGCTCAATGGGGGCGGAAAACTCGACAGGCACATCGGCCGTGCGAATAGTATCCCCCTCGGCAAATATCATCAACCGCTCAATAAAATTCTCCAACTCCCGCACTTCCCCTTTCCAGCTGCGGTTGCACATCATCTCCATCACTTCGGGGGCGACTTTTTTCACCTGGCGGTTCATCTGGCGATTGTACTTTTCAATAAAATGTTGTACCAGCAACGGAATATCCGCTCGCCGTTCCTGGAGAGACGGCAGATGAATATCTATCACGTTCAGGCGGTAATAAAGATCTTCGCGAAAGCGCCCCTGCTGCACTTCCTGCAGCAGTATCCGGTTGGTCGCTGCGATGACGCGCGCATTGACCAAAAGCGGCACCGTAGCGCCTACGGGCAGAATTTCCTTGTTCTCCAGCGCGCGCAATAATTTGGCCTGCGCCGTCAACGACATCTCGCTGATCTCGTCCAGAAAGAGCGTCCCGTTGTGCGCCACCTTGAACAATCCATCCTTGTCGGCCACCGCGCCGGTAAAACTTCCTTTTTTGTGTCCGAATATTTCACTTTCAAACAAGGTCTCGGTCACCGCGCCGCAGTTGATGGCAACAAAGCGGCCTTTTCTTCTCGGGCTGTTATAATGGATCGCCTTGGCGACCAGCTCCTTGCCAGTCCCGCTGTTTCCGCTGATGAGAACATGACTGTCGCTATCTGATACTTTACGGATGGTATCAAAGACCTTGCGGATGGCAGTACTTTTTCCCACGATATTGGAAAAGTCATATTGGGCGTGAATTTCCTGCCGCAGAGACTGATTTTCCTGGACCAGCGCCTTGTGCTCAATCAATTTATCCACCTTCACAGCCACATCTTCAAAATTCAGCGGCTTGAGAAGATAGTCATAGGCCCCTTTTCGCAGCGCCTCAATGGCGGTATCCACCGAAGCATAGGCGGTGATGATGATGAAAGATCCGCGCAGATCCAATTCAGCGCTTTTTTCCATCAATTGCATGCCATTCATGACCGGCATC
Source organism: Candidatus Zhuqueibacterota bacterium (assembly GCA_963169875.1). GTDB lineage: Bacteria > Zhuqueibacterota > Zhuqueibacteria > Residuimicrobiales > Residuimicrobiaceae > UBA2214. The sequence continues at coordinate 35,052 of CAUJEL010000067.1, read as the reverse complement.
TCGATATCCGTCAGGATCACATCATAGCTCTGGGTCTGCATCTGTTGCAAGGCGATCAGACCGTTGGCAGCCTGGTCACAAAAAAATCCATGATTTTTCAGCACCGCCGCGAGAGACTCGCGGGTGATATCATCGTCGTCGACCAGCAAGACACGATTTCCCATGTCGCCCTCACTCCGCCTTCACTTCCGCCAGAACCGGAAGTGATACTATAAAAGTGGTTCCCTCACCGGGGGCGCTGGTTACGGACAACTCCCCTGAATACGCTTTCACGATATTATAGCTCACCCATAACCCCAGCCCGGTCCCTTTGCCTTCCGCCTTGGTGGTAAAAAATGGTTCAAAAATATGCGGCAGGTGCTCCGGGGAAATGCCGGTGCCATTATCGCTCACAGAAGCATAGACCATCTCATCGTCGCACCAGGTTCGGATGAGTAACTTTCCTTCGCTGATCTGCTCCATGGCATCCGCCGCGTTGAGACAGATATTAATAAAAACCTGCAACAACTGATCAAAGCTAGCACGAACCTGGGGAATCTGCGGCGTCAATTCGGCTTTCACATCCCGGTACTTCAAGCGGCGGTCATATTTGATGATGTGAACCACGTCTTCAATGACGCTGTTGAGATATACGTTTTCAATTTTCTGTTTGATCGGTCTGGAAAAATCGACCAGGGTGCGGACAATACGGCTGATCCGGTCGATCGATTGCTGGATCAAAGCAATTTTCTCGGTGAAAAAGGGATCATTGCTCTTTGCCCTGAGGAGTTGCGAAAGAGAGGAGATGGCGGTGAGAGGGGTTCCGATTTCATGGGCGATGCCTGCGGCGAGCGTCCCAACCGCGGATAATTTTTCCGAATGCACCAATTGATTGCGCAGCTGTTCATTCTGCGTCATGTCGCGGCTGATGACGCTGCTGCCGATAAATTGTCCCGTTTCATCCTTGATGGCCGTCCTGCTCACTTCAATGGTAACCTTTTTGCCCTCACGCGTCAATCGATGTGTACGAAAATTTCGTACATATCCCTTCTTGCGCACTTCCGCATTAATCCAATCGATCTCCTTGCGTGAATCAGAATCGTCAGGCACAATGAAACCGACGGGTTTTCCCACGACCTCTTCTTTGCGCCAACCATAGATGGCCTCCGCGGCTTTGTTCCACATCACGATGCGATCCTGCGCGTCCAGGATAATGATGGCGTCCGCCGCATCATGAAGGATATTTTCAAAGTAGCGCTCGTATTTCTGCAAGGCGCGTTCGCGCTCACGGCGTTCGGTGATATCATGGACCAGAACGCTCGCGCCGATAATCCGCCGCTCGGAATCCCGGACCGGGGCTATTTTACAGTCCACCATCAGCTCTTTATTGGTAACCGAGCGGTGCACATCCTCCCATAATTCCACTTCCTCGCCATTTAACAACGCGTCCCGGATCGCACGTTGCACGCCGCCCATTTTTTCCGAAACCGCCATGCGTGTGGTCAGATTTTGCCCCACCATCTCCGCCGCCGAGATACCATACATGGGGGTTAGACTTTCGCCCCAGTAGAGCACGTTGTTCTGCGCATCGACAACAAATAGGCCGATGCCGGCAAAATCGATCCTTAACAGGCCCAATTCCGCGGCCTTGATAAAATCCCCGGAAAGGGTTTTCTGCTCCGGGGGTTCCGGCCCTTTCCGCAAAGTACTCAGGCGCAGAAGCAGGGGTTCGAACTGGTCGTTGATATCGCTGAAGGTCTGCAGACTATTGCTTGAACCGCCGTTGTGTTTTATCATCGCCGGCAATAAAATGTAACGGCTCAACAACAGGGCTTTGGTGATCACAGACAGCGCATCCGGGATTTCGAAGAGGATCTCCTGACCAATTCGCTCGAGATGATGCACCGCGGCATCCAGATCATCATCAACGATGAAAATGGTCAGCGCGGTCCATAACTGCTGGGCGAGTGTCGGCGCCAATTCCCTGGCCGGTTCCGGCAGCAATTGTCGAATGCGCGGCGTCCAGGCCGCGAGGATTTCATCACTGTCGTTTATGATAAAATGTGCGAGTCCTTGCAAAAAACCTCCGAGAAAAAACCCCACCCATCTATCCTGTTCTGTTCATAAACCGCCGGGCGCGCCGAGGCCGCCAAGCTGTTTTTATTACAAAAATCGAAAAATTTTTGATTTGATTTTGATCTCAGCCATCAAAGTTGTTATCAATGCCATTTTCATGTTTTTCTTTTCTTTGCGTACCGCTGCGCCCTTTGCGGTGAATAATTCAGGCTATTTGAATTCTATCAACGAAGCATCATATTCCCGGGGAGATTGGTAACCCAGTAAATTGAGGAGTGTGGCGGCAATATTGCTCAACCCCGGATGCGGCATATTCGCCATTTTGTACTCATCACTGAAGAGCGGATCAACAATGATAAAGGGTACTGGATTGAGCGTATGCGCTGTTTTGGTGGATTTTTTTCCGCCCTTCACGGTGAACATCTCGTCGGCATTGCCATGATCCGCCGTCACCACCACAAGGCCTTGCAACTCCGTCACCACGTTTATCAACCTGGCGACGCATTGATCCACAGTTTCCACCGCTGTGATGGTCGCTTCCATATTTCCGGTGTGTCCAACCATGTCGCCATTGGCAAAATTGACCCGGCCAAAGCGATACCCGCCCTTACGCAGCAATTCCTCGGCTTTGTCGGCAATCTCCCGCGCTTTCATTTTGGGCGCTTTGTCAAATTCAATCCGGTCAGAGGGAATTTCAACAAATGTTTCCAGTTTTTCATCAATATAGCCGGATCGGTTGCCGTTCCAGAAATAGGTCACATGCCCGTATTTTTGGGTTTCGGACAGGGCAAAGGAGGTCACTCCGGAGGCGCATAGATACTCGGACAGTACGCGATCGATCTCCGGGGGGGAGACCAGATAATTCTTCGGAATATGCAGATCGCCATCGTACTCCATCATGCCCGCATAGAGGACCTCCGGCCTCACTTGCCGGTCGAATTCATGAAACTCTTTTTCTTCAAAAGCCCGGGAAATTTCCATGGCGCGATCGCCGCGAAAATTAAAATTGATAACGCCGTCCCCATCCTTGATGGCACCTATGGGACTTTCTTTTTCGTCGACAATCACGAATGCCGGCAGATATTGATCGGTGATTTTTTCGTCTTCCGCATACATCGTCTCAACCGCTTCTGCCGCAGAACGGAACCCGCGTCCTTGTCCCAGGACATGCGCCTGCCAACCCCGCGCCACTACCGACCAATCCGCATTATAGCGATCCATGGTTGTCACCATGCGGCCGCCGCCTGAAGCGATACGATAATCAAACCCGGATTCGCTGTTGATCTTGTCGAGAACCGCCTCGGTTTGTGCGATATAGGTCAGTGCGGTTTTCTCTCCGACATCTCTGCCATCGAGCAGGACATGGAGTCGAACCGTGTGAACGCGGCTTTTGGCACACGCATGCAACAGTGCGAAGAGCTGTTTAATGTGCGAATGCACATTGCCATCGGAAAGAAGGCCGATGAAATGCAGTGTGCGGCCGTTACACCCCCGGGCCACCAGTTCATTCCAGATATCTGAAGAAAAGATTTTTCCGGTTTGGATAGAGCCTTCCACCAGCTTGGCGCCCTGTGAAAAAACCCGGCCTGCGCCAATGGCGTTGTGCCCTACTTCGCTGTTGCCCATATCCTCATCCGATGGCAATCCGACCGCGGTACCATGGGCCTTTAATTTAGCCACCAGCGGGCTTTGCAGGAGCTTATCCAGTGTGGGCGTTTGCGCCAAATAAACGGCATTCCCGTCATCCTGTTTTCCAAGTCCGACCCCGTCCATGATGATCAGCAACAGCGGCCCGGGGCGGCCGGAAAAAGAGTTTAATTTTTTTAAAATTAGAGACATCCTGAATTCCTTTATTTTGTTCAGTCAGGTAGAAATATCCTATAAATATAAGAAATAAAATCCTGCTGCGCATCATATTTCATCACGCTCACTGATTTTGATTGATAAAAAGAATGAAATAGTTTATCTTGTTATCAAAATAGAACTCTTTCTCTTGGAAGCATAAATATGCAAGACCGTGATTTGCCGTTGATCACCGGGGAACAGAACACAAAAATACTACTTCTTCTGATAGGTGGTGTTGGGGGCATTCAGTCCGGCCCCAACATGCTCACAGAATTACAGCAGTCGCACCGCCCGCATCTGAATGCTTTGGCGCGGAAATCCATTACCGGATTACATCAGATTGCTGCGCCCGGGATGACGCCGGCCGAGGAGGTTGCATTACAGGTCTTACTGCACAGCCGCGACCAGGGTCCGCGTTCCTGGAAAGAGCACTTTTCCATCAAGGCCTGTGCGATCACGGAAAATACCCGTTATCAGGAGATCTGTCGCGCCTGCGATTTTGATGTAGTTGACGGCGCTCAGGGCACCGTCGCAACCATGCAGGCTGCGTGCAGCTGTTACCCTGATTACGATTTTATTCTGGTTCATGTGAATGAAACGGAGCGGATGAGCCGTCAGGGCGGTTATTATGAAAAGATCAAGGCCCTTGAGGAGTTGGACGCTCTGGTCCCGCAGCTCACCGCCTTGAATCCGGATGTTCTGGCTGTCACCGGAGATTATTCCTGCCCGACGACGCATGGAAATATAACCTGGCATCCGGTCCCCTTGATGGTCCATGCTAAAACCGGCCGCTACGATCTGGTGCAAAGCTTTGACGAAATCGCCTGCGCGGCAGGTGCCCTGGGTGTTATCAGAACGCAGGAAATTTTACCCCTTCTCTTCGCACACGCAAACAGATTAAAATCCTTTACCCTGAAACAGGTGGAGTCCTGGCTGATATGAATCTGTTTTCAAAATCATTTGCAGAACAATTAGATCCACAACAATTAGCGGCCATGATCGACCACACGTTACTCAAGGCAGATGCAACAGAATCACAGATTCATGCGCTATGCCGGGAAGCCGTGGACTATCGTTTCGCCTCGGTTTGCGTGAATCCGGTCTGGGTTCCCTGTTGTGCCGGACAGCTTCGCGACGAAAAAATACCGGTTTGCACTGTCCTCGGTTTCCCGCTCGGCGCATCGCAGACCAGCATCAAGGTTGAAGAAGCAAAACTGGCGATTTCTCAGGGGGCCACGGAAATCGACATGGTCATGTGCATCGGCCGTTTCAAATCCGGCCATTTTGCAAAGATGCAGGAAGATGTGGCCGCGGTGGTCGCGGCTTCAGCCCCCCACCTCGTTAAAGTCATCCTCGAGACCTGCCTGCTCAGGGATGATGAAATCATCCGGGCTTGCGAGCTGGCAGTAGCGGCCGGCGCGGGATATGTCAAGACCTCCACGGGGTTTGCGGCCGCCGGGGCAAAGGCGGATCATATTCGTCTGATGCGGCAGACCGTCGGTGCAAAAATCGGCGTCAAAGCCTCCGGAGGAATCCGAGATTTGGCGACGGCTCTGGAGATGATCCACGCCGGCGCCAGCCGCATCGGCGCCAGTGCGAGCGTATCGATTATACAGCAAGTCCATAAACCGGGAGAATAAACATGAAACCGAAAATTGCGCTTGTTTTCACTGCGTTGGCTTTTTTCTTCATTTTTCTGTCTTGTCAGAGTTTACAGCAACTGGTACAGTCCCCGTCAGTAAAGATTGCCGGGGTCAAACTGGATAACATCAATTTTCAATCAGTCACGCTGGACTTTGATCTCCAGGTTCACAACCCCAATGGCTTTGGCATGAATTTGAGTGGTTATACCTACCGCTTTGCCTTGCAGGATAAAGAGCTTTTATCCGGCAATGAAACCAAAGGGGTCAGCGTGGCCGCGCAGGGAGAGAGCCATGTGCACATCCCCCTCACCCTGCAATTCAAGGAAATCTATTCACTGATCCAGAACACCAAATCCCTCGATTCGCTCGCCTATCAGTTGAGCGGCTCGATCACGCCATCCGGCATCTTTTCCAATCTTACGGTGCCTTTTTCGAAATCGGGTTCACTGCCCAATATCCGTATCCCGGAAGTATCCCTGCAGGGTCTCAAAGTCAATAAATTGAATTTGACGGGCATTGATCTGAATTTGGTGATGCGGTTGAAGAATCCGAACACTTTCGGGTTTAATCTTGGCAAGCTCAACTATGCCATTCAATTGGCGGGGCAGTCCGTCGCGACGGGCGAAACCAGCCAAGCCGCAGCCGTTCCCTCCAAGGGCACGGGTGAAATCCGGCTGCCCATCAAACTCGATTTCCTCAGCGCAGCCTCCTCCCTTAAAACGGCGCTGGGGGGCGGATCCATAGAGTGTAATATCAGCGGCGGTGCGGATCTGGATACGCCCTTTGGAAACCTGGCGCTGCCAATCGAAACAAAGCAAATAGTGTCCATCGTAAAATAAACCGTGAAAGGCCGTTATGAAGAAACTCCTGTGCATTGTATTCATATCTATCTTGATTGTAAATCTGTCAGGATGTAAAAAAGCCCCGGAGAAATCGCATTACAAGGATAACTTTGAATTCAAGGATATCTATGATGTCCATGCGGATGCAAAAGAGGATATAGCCGCCGCCATCTCGCGTGCTCAAGCAGGCCAGAAAAGAATTCTTCTGATATTTGGCGGCAACTGGTGCCCCTGGTGCCAGCGCTTGCACCATTTATTCGAGACCAATGCAGTCATAAAAGAGTATTTACAAACCCATTTTGAATTGGTCCTGGTTGATCTTGGCAAGAGAGACCACAACATGGATGTGGATGAAAAGTACGGCCATCCCAACAAACTTGGACTTCCCGCGCTGGTCGTTCTTGATTCGGACGGTCTTCAGCTCTGTTCCCAGGAGACCGGATCGTTGGAATTCCCCAAAGATCACCAACTCAAGGGACACGATCCGGAAAAAGTGCTGCAATTTTTACGCTCCTGGTCCACGACAAAAAAATAAAAAAAAGCCCCCAATGGGGGCTTTTTTCATTATGCAAAAAGGCTCAGGACGCCAGGCTCTTTTCAAGTTCCGCGAGCAGTTTATCCGTAATGGATATTTGTTCTTTTAAAAGTCCGAGAATAGCGGACCCGATGGCCGGCTCAAAGCGGGGATCGATAAAGCGCGCCTGCGCGGCCACCTTTAGGGCCTCGTCTTTCATGAAGGGCATGAGAGTATCGCGTTGCTTGAACACGCTGCCGATCAAGGCGACCTCGACCTCGCCTTGCTCGCATCCCATGCGTTTGGCTGTGGCAGCGACCTGCTTGCCGATCTCCCGGCCGGCGCTTTCGACTATTTGCCGGGCCGCTATATCCCCTTTCTCCGCGGCTTCAAAGACAAAGGGAGCATTGCTGGCTATTTCGGTGCGATCGATCTTTCCGGAATAAATTTGTGAAATGATCACATCGATGCTGCTGAGTCCGTAGCGGTTTTCATACAATTCGCGCAGCACGGTTTTGGGCCCGCGTCCATCCAAATCTTTCAGCGCAGCGATCAAGGCTTGCTGGCCAATATAATAGCCGCTTCCTTCATCGCCGAGTAAATAACCCCAGCCGCCGCAACGGTACAGCGTGCCGGACGCATCTTTCCCAAAACAGATGGCACCGGTGCCGGAGATCACAATGACGCCGGGCCCCCCCGCAAATGCGCCCGCGAGCGCAGCGGCGGCATCGGTATCGATTGTGTGGTTTTTCGCCAAACCGTTCTCCGTGACCATTTTCGAAATGGTTTCACGGTCTGCCGGCCGGCCCGCTCCGGCCAATCCTGCATACAAATGATCAATATCCTGGAGCGTAACACCGGCAGCAGCCGCCAGTTTTTCGACCAGGGCGCGCAGGACGATCCCCAGCTTCTCGGCGCCAATGGCCTGAATATTCGAGGATTCTCCGGTTTCCCGCGCCAAGATTTTCCCTTCACTGGAAACAAGGACTCCCAGCGTTTTGGTGCCGCCACCATCCAAACCAATTACCAATTTGGTCATCCTGCACCTCCTGTCTGAATCTTTATTCTATGTTGTATTTTAATAGTCAGAAACGAAGCGGCGATTGCTTTAAGCAACTCCGCTGGGATGAAAATGATCATGCCTAACCAGATGGTCTTCATGGGCGTCATCTCAGCATCCGAAACCCATGAAAAAATCACATAGAGCCACAAACTGCCGATCAGCAATAAAAAAAGTCCGCACGAGAAAGTAATCCTGAAAATCCGGCCGAAGCCAGCCTGACGAGGGTCACGTCTGACCCAAAAAGAAACCAGGGCTGCTGTAACGGGCATCGCCAGTAAATAGCCAAAGGTGGGGTGCAGGACATACATGATTCCGCCTCCCTGGTTAAATACCGGCAAGCCGGCCAGGCCCAAACAGAGATAGGCGATCTGGGTGGCCGCAGCGGCCATGGGTGAGAAAAAACAGCCGGCCAGCAACGGGAAAAAACTCTGTAAGGTCAATGGAACAGGAAAAAAGGGGATTCTCATGAAGGAGCCGAGCGCTGTCAACGCCGTAAACAGCCCCATAAACGCCAATTGCCGCGTTCTGCTTCTCACCGCAAAAATCCCATCCTGTTATGAGTTATCAGCAAACAATCACTTATTAAAATACGAAATAGGCGCACGGTTGTCAATCTCTTTTCATTCTTCTGGTTTTTGCTATTGCTTTTACTGGCGCGCTTTGATATATTTAGATAGCTAGAGCGTGTCCAGAGACTGAGGTGCATCCCATTTTACGAGATCCCGTCCTGTAAAATGCGCTGCACCTTCTTTATATCCCTTCCTTGCTACAAAAGGATGCTTCCCCATGCTTTTTTTGCCACGACACAAGAGTTATGCGCGCACAGAGGCCACAACCAGGAATCACGCCACCTGGCATTGGTGCGGCCTATTATACTTCTTGCTGTCACTCGCTTCCGTGGTTCATCCTTCCGCGCCCGTTCATCCGGTTGTGCTGGCTGAGTTTCAGCTTGACCTGGAAGAACGCAACGAGCCATTCAGTCTGATTCCGGAGAAGCAGATTCGCCGCCCCAAGCTGGGATTGGCCTTGAGTGGTGGCGGCGTACGAGGCATCGCCATGGTCGGGGCCTTGAAGGCCCTGGAAGAAAACAGGGTTCCCATAGACTATATTACTGGAACCTCTATCGGCGCGATCATCGGCGGGCTTTACGCCTCGGGGTATAGCCCGGATGAAATCTGGTCCTCCATCCAAAAATTGAATATCAATGAACTTCTCAAAGACACGCCGAGCCGCGCCACCCTGTTTTTGGCGGAAAAACAGAAACGCTCGCGCGCTTTTTTGCAGGCGCGCATCGAGGATTTCAAGTTTTCGCTTCCGGAAGGCGTTACCCCGGGACAGACATTGACCGAAAAACTGACTGATTTGCTCCTGGATGCCCCGCTGCACAGCCACGATTTCAGCCGTTTACGGGTACCTTTAAAAATTATCGCCACCGACCTGCTTTCCGGTCAAAAAATTGTCCTGGAAAAAGGCCATTTGATCGAAGCCATGCGCGGATCCATCGCCATCCCGTTGCTTCTCTTCCCCGTGGAATATGACGGCTATCTTCTGGTGGACGGAGGATTGAAAGATAACATCCCGGTTGATGAAACCCGCGCTTTTGGCGCCGATATTGTTTTTGCCATCAACTGCACCGCAAACTTGCGTGACCGTGAAAATATGCGCGCACCGTGGGAAATGGCGGATCAAGTTACCACCATCATGCAGCAAGATCACAATTTTCGTCAATTGCAGCGCGCCGATTTATCGATCAGTTTCAGCGACTTTTCAGCCACGTCCACCAGGATTGATGAGATTCAAACCCTGTATGAAGAAGGCAGAAAAAGGACGCACGCCATCATCCCGGCTTTGCGTAAAAAATCACAAGAATTTCAGCAGATAAAATTCGCATCCACACCCCGCTATACCATCAGCAAAATAATGTCGCAGCCCGCGACCGAGATCGCTCTGGAGAACATCATCAATCTCAGCACCCCGCAAATTCTCTGCGAGCATGACATCCAGGAACAAATGTCCATCTTGTGGGATACCGGGTATTTCAAGGATGTGCGTGCGTCGGTGCAAATAATCGATCGCGACACTACGTTGGTATATACATTGACGCCCAATCCGCGCTTAACCGGGGTTCTCTTTTACGGCAATACGGTTTTGCCGGATTCATTCCTGGTCAAACCCTTTTCACCGCTGTTGGGCCAACTGATCAATCGCCACATCAGCAAAATTGCGTTTCAAAATATTATAAAAACCTATCGTGATTTTGGCTACTCTCTGGCGGAAATTCATCGCGCGGTATACAATGAACAGACCGGAAATGCCCATATCTACATCAATGAGGGCGTCATAACAAGTGTCCGTTTTGAAGGGCAGCAGCGTACCAAACAATTCGTACTGGATCGAGAATTCACCCTGAAAAAGGGCTCTCTTTTTCGACGAGATATCGCAACCACCGCCATCAATAATCTCTTTGGAACTGGTCTGTTTGACGCGGTGACCTTACTGCCGCAGCCGGGTGAAAATGGCTGGGATATCTCGGTCCGGCTCAAAGAGAAAAAACACATGGTGACCCGCTTTGGCGCCCATTTCAGCGATGAACGCAGAGGCAAGGCCTTCATAGAAATTGCGGATGAAAATCTTTTTGGAACCGCCAATGATTTAACCCTGCATGGACAATATGGCCAACGCGATCACAAAATTGCCTTGCAGCTGAATGCCAACCGGATATTCAAGACATACCTGACAAGCCAGTTCACCCTCAAGCAAGAAGTGAACAAGATTTTTTATTATGAAAATTTTGCGGGGTTGGGTGAATATGAACGCCGCACCAGTGGCCTCAACATGAACCTGGGCACCCAAATCGCCCGACTTGGCACCCTGTCCGGTCAGATGCGCCTGGAGAAAATCCATATTCAGAGCATCTCCGGATCCGGTTACGACCCGGGTGATCTGCTCATCAATACCCTGGGACTGCATTCTGTCATCGATACGCGAGATCGTGTGCCCTTTCCAACCCGCGGCAAGTTTCATACATTTTCCTATGAAGTGTCCTCGGGCAAATTCCTGGGCGCTGATATTTCCTATTTTAAAGTGCAAAATCAGCTCACCGCCTTTTATCCCTGGATGAGGAGAAGTACAATTTCTCCGCGACTTTATTGGGGCACCTCCGACCTGACAACCCCCTTTTCAGAACAGTATCGCATCGGTGGTATCAACACCTTCTACGGCCTTCGCGATGGTGAATGGCAAGGACGCAACCTGATCCTGGGAAGCCTGGAATATATGTATAATATTCCCTGGAAAAGCTACCTCCAGTTTTATCTCTCTGTGCGCGTCGATTTTGGCTCTGTATGGAAAAACTCTGTGGAAGTAAAAGCGGAGGATTTTATTTCCGGAAAAGGCGCGGCGCTGGCTCTGAGCACGCCGCTTGGACCCATCTCTTTTGCCTATGGCCGCGCCAGTAACGGAAATGATAGAATCTATTTCAATGCGGGCTTTGATTTTTAACGTCTATGGGCGGCGATCCATCTCCTGGTTCCATTTCACCCAATCGCTTTGCTCATCCGGATCACTGCTGCTGAAAGACCCCGTCTGCTGTATCTGACCGTGTTTGTTCACTCTGACTTTTTGCATGCTTTTAACAATCAGCGTCCATTCTTGCATCGAGACTTCACGAGGGCCTGCAATCTGTTTGGGACCTTCCACCTGATAAGGCTGCAGACTCGCTTTTTTCACCGTCTTGACGCTGTCCGCAGGCACATTGCTGATAACCACTTCTCCCGTGTAAACTTTCAGCTCGGCCGTGGAATCCGCATCGGCACTCAGGCGCAAGGTGGTCCCCGTGATCGCAGCTGCCGCGACCGGGGTGTTGATGGAAAATTTTACTTTTTCATCTTTTTTCGCGATATTCGCCCAAATATCCCCGGACTGCAGCAACACGGTCGATTCCCGAACCTGCTCCTTGGACTCTTCATAGAGTTTGAGAATATCGATGGTCGTTTTCGGCGCCATGCGGATGCGGTCCATCTTCGCCAGCTCCAGTTCCGCGCGAGATTCGGAGAACGTCCGCACGCGCTCTCCCGATATCACCGGCGTATTCTCCGCCACGCTGAGCCAGTCCACGTCTTGCAGCTTCTGCTTTTTGGCCATTCCCTCGACGTATGTCACCAATCCTTTTTTTGCAGCATCCTCAAGAGAAAATCCCGCCTGGACGATGAGAACGGCAAAAAGCAGACAAGAGATAAACAAGAAAACGGATCGAGGACGGATAATCCAGGTTTGCTTCATAGATCCTCCATTCCTGCTATTGATGAGTCCACGCCAAGAACCACTCAGTTTGCTGATCACGCCAACAACAAACATCCTGACTTTTATGAGACAATTCGTGTAACTTCGTGGTTGCGGCTTTTCAGAATAGACCCTTTGATTTAAAATGATTATTTGCTTTTTTTAATCTGCAGCTCGGGGTTCACAAAAACTTCAACAATTTCGTCGCCTTTAAGGATGTTGGCCACGGCCATGCCTTGCGTAGCGCGCCCCATCACCTTTATATCTTTCACCTTTGCGCGTTTCAGCTTGCCTTTTCTGGTTGCCAAAAAGACTTGTTCATTGTTGCGTACCTCTATCACAGAAACAACACTCCCCACCTTCTCAGAACATTTGTAGTTTACCACACCCTTGCCGCCGCGTTTTATGGCGCTGTATTCACCCCAGTCACTGCGTTTTCCGAAACCGAGGGCGGTGATGGAGAGATTGTGCGTGTCCTTTTTCGCTATCGTCGAGACGGCGATAACCCGGTCTTTGTTCTCCAGGGTTATCCCTTTTATACCGCCGGCAGCAGCACCCATATCCCGGACATCTTCTTCCGAAAAACGAATACACTTGCCTTCCGCCGTCGCGATGAAGATCTCTTTCTTGCCGTCCGTCAAGAGCGCCGATACCAGCGTATCCTGATCACGCATGGCGATGACCGTGAGCCCGCCTGCTTTGGTGCGCGACAATTCAGAGAGTGCGACTTTTTTGACCAGTCCGGAGTGGGTTGTCAGGAAGGCATAGTGGTCTTCCGCCAACTTTTCAACTTCATAACAAGCGACGACCCGCTCTTCGCTGCTTATTTGCAGGAGGCGGCTGATGGAAACGCCTTTCACATCGCCGCTGACAAAGGGAATAAAACTGGTCCGCGAGATAAACGCCTTGCCCGATTCACAGAAAAAGAGCAACGGATGGCTGTTGATGGAATTGAAAACAAAACGGATGTAATCCTTCCCATTCAACATACTTTGCACAGTTTCTGCATCATAGTCTGAAAGCGCAAAACGTCCGATTTGGCCATTTCGTGTCACGGCGATGATGAACTCTTCTTCTGATACCATCTCTTTCAAAGAAGATTCGCCATCGCTGGATTTTGTCACAATCTGCGTACGCCGGTTGTCGCCATATTTTTCTTTGAGAGTGAGCAATTCGGTTTTGATCAATTGCATGCGCAGGGATTTGCTCTGCAGCAGTGACCGCAATTTTTCGATCAATTTTATTAGCTCTTTATACTCGTCCTCAATTTTGCGCCGTTCCAGTCCGGTGAGCCGCTGCAACCGCATATCCAGAATCGCCTGGGCCTGAATTTCAGACAATTTGAAATTCTTCATGAGCCCTTTTCGCGCGGAATCAACATCTTTGGATTTTTTGATCAAAGCGATAACGGCATCAATGTTATCGAGCGCTATCTTTAAACCTTCGAGAATATGCGCGCGCTGTTCTGCCTTTTCTAATTCGAATTTGGTCCTTCGCAAAATCACTTCATGTCGGAATTTGAGAAATTCCGTCAGAAATTGCTTGATGTTCATCACCTTGGGTTGGCCATCCACCAGGGCGAGCATGATGACGCCAAACGTAGTCTGCATCTGGGTATGGCGGAACAGGTCCTTGAGCACGGCTTCGGCATCCGCTTCTTTTCTCAATTCAAACACAATGCGCATGCCGTCACGGTCAGACTCGTCGCGGATATCATAGATGCCATCGATCTTTTTCTCCCGCACCATCTCCGCCACGCGCTCGATCAATGAGGTTTTGTTCACCTGATAGGGGATCTCTGTCACCACGATCCGTTGGCGGCCGCCGCTCACTTCCTCAACGTGCACGCGCGCGCGAACCGAGAGTTTGCCGCGTCCGGTTTTAAAATAGGTGTTGATCTCTTCATCGCCTGAAATGATCGCGCCGGTCGGAAAATCCGGACCTTTGAGATATTTGCGGATATCTTCAGGCTTGAGATCGGGTTTATCAATCAACGCCGTCAAGGAGTCAACGACCTCGCGCAGGTTGTGCGGAGGAATGTTGGTGGCCATGCCGACCGCAATACCTGCCGCTCCGTTGACCAGCAGTGTCGGCAAGAGGGATGGCATTACGGAAGGTTCTTTGAGAGAATCATCAAAATTCGGCACAAAGTCAACCGTGTCTTTCTCAATATCACGAATGACCTCTTCCGCAATGGGCGACAGCCGCGCCTCAGTGTAACGCATGGCCGCAGCAGCATCCCCATCAATGGAGCCGAAATTACCTTGTCCATCCACCAGGGGATAGCGCAAGGAAAAATCCTGCACCATTCTCACCATGGCATCATACACAGCGGAATCGCCATGAGGATGATATTTACCCAAAACTTCACCCACGATGCGGGCGCTTTTTTTATATGCGGAAGTGGGGCGCAATCCCAAATCCAGCATGCCATACAATACACGCCGATGCACCGGTTTTAAACCATCCCGCACATCCGGGAGCGCGCGCGCCACAATCACCGACATCGAATAATCGATATAGGAACTGCGCATTTCTTGTTCAATGAGAACAGGTACTATTTTTTCGTTTGTTTCGCTCATATGCTTTATCTACGGTTTGAGTGGTCGCATCTCACACATCCAGATTGCGGACGTATCGGGCATTTTCCTCAATGAATTTTCGTCTCTCTTCCACATCATCGCCCATGAGCATGGAGAAAACGTGATCAGCCTCAAACGCTTCTTCGATGGTCACCTGAAGCAGGGTTCTGTTCTGCGGATCCATGGTCGTCTTCCATAATTGACTTGGGTTCATTTCTCCCAAGCCTTTATAGCGTTGAATGGCAAGATTTTTATTTTGATTCTTGTATTTCTCCTGGATTTTCTCCAGTCCTTCGTCATCATAGACATAGAATTCCTCACTGCCGCGCGCGGCGCGATAAAGCGGCGGTTGGGCGATATAGAGGTGTCCCTGTTCGATGACCGGACGCATATGGCGGAAGAAAAAGGTCAATAACAGGGTACGGATATGAGAACCATCCACGTCCGCATCGGTCATGATAATAATTTTGAAATAGCGAATGCGATCGACCTGAAACTCCTCGCGGCCAATTCCGGTCCCCAGCGCCGCTACAATCGTGCGGATTTCTTCATTGGAGAGCATTTTATCGAGCCGCGCTTTCTCCACATTCAATATCTTTCCGCGCAAGGGCAAAATCGCCTGAAAACGACGGTCCCGCCCCTGTTTGGCGCTTCCACCTGCCGAATCGCCCTCGACGATGAAGAGTTCGGTTTTCTCCGGTTCCGCCCAGGAACAATCCGCCAGTTTGCCCGGCAGACTCTCGTTTTCGAGCGCTGATTTGCGCCGGGTCAATTCCCGCGCTTTGCGCGCAGCCTCGCGAGAACGTGCGGCCACCTTGCATTTTTCGACGATGCGCTTGCCAACCGAGGTGTTCTGTTCCAGATATTTTAATAACTGCTCATTGACAATGGTCTCGACGATGCCCTTGACTTCGCTGTTGCCCAGGCGCGTTTTGGTTTGCCCCTCAAATTGCGGTTCGCTCACCTTGACGCTGATCACGGCGGTGAGTCCTTCGCGCACATCATCACCGCTGAGGCTGCTGTCCCCGTTTTTCAACAGTTTGTTTTTCGTGGCAAAGCTATTCAATGTCCGGGTCAACGCGGCCTTGAATCCCACCAGATGCGTGCCGCCTTCGATGGTATGAATATTATTCACATACGAATAGATGCTCTCATTATACGAGTCATTATAGGAAAAGGCAATTTCAACCGGAATGGCTTCCTTTTCGCCGCAAAGATAGATGGGTTTTTTCGTGATTGTGGTGTGGCTTTGATCCAGATAATCGATGAAAGCCACCAATCCTCCTTTATATCGAAATTTGTTGCTCTTTCCCGTGTTTTCATCGCTGATGTTTATTTTTAAATCAGCATTGAGAAACGCGAGTTCGCGCAGCCGTTCGGAGAGAATTTCAAAACTGAATTTTCGTTTCTTAAAAATTTCTCCGTCCGGCATAAAAGTGGTTCTTGTGCCGGTGCTTTTACGCTTGCCCACTATTTTTACCGGTGCCTCAGGCACACCGATATGATATTTTTGCCGGTGAACTTTGCCATCGCGCGCAACCTCCACCACAAGCCACTCGGAAAGAGCGTTGACGACAGATATGCCTACGCCGTGCAATCCGCCCGATACTTTGTACGATTTTTTATCAAATTTTCCACCCGCATGAAGGACGGTCATAACCACTTCGAGGGCCGAGCGCTTCTGATCCGGATGGATGTCAACAGGAATGCCGCGGCCATTATCTTCAACCGTTACCGACCCATCCTTGTTAATGGTCACATCTATTTCTGTACAAAAACCAGCCAAAGCCTCATCGATGCTGTTATCGACGACTTCATTGACAAGATGGTGCAGCCCGCGGACAGAGACATCGCCGATGTACATGGCAGGGCGTAGCCGCACCGCCTCCAATCCTTTTAATACCTGAATTTTACTGGCGTCGTATACTTCTTGTTTTGTTTTCTTTTTTTCCATAAAACACCGGTTATTTTCTATGATATGAAGCGAATATCATTGACGATATCTTTGCCAACATGCTCGGTGATGCGCTGCAGGATGGCTTTTTGTTGAAAGAGGAGTTCCGTTCGCCAGGTCATGGATTTCACGCGGACAAATAGAACCTTATCCGTGATCCGTTCCGGCTTTGACACTTTGCCGACATTATCGCCCACCAATTGCATCCAATCGTCCAGGATGCGCTGTTCCTTTAGTTTTTTATCCATGCCGGATTTTTTCAATATTTGATTCAATCCGATGGAGATATGTTGTGTGCGGTCACGAGCCATTATTTTTTAAAGTAAAAATTCCCTGTTTCACAAAAAATTGGGTCTTCTGATCATTTATAGCCTGCGTCGTCTGCAGCGCGGCATAATCGAATGACGTTGCAGTGATAAAACACTGACTGCCATCGGAAAAAATATCCATTACCTTTTCTCCGCGTATTCGATCCAACTCCGCATAGAGATCATCGAGCAGCAAAAGAGGAGAAACCTGCAGCCGCTGCCGAAGCAAGGTGGCTTCCGCCGCTTTGAGGCTTATCAGCGCACTCTTGTGCTCGCCGCGGGATCCATAATTTCTCAGGGGACGTTCACCAATTTTAAAAACAAAATCATCACGATGCGGACCCACTAACGTCATGCCACGCATCTTTTCCAATTTGTGTGACCTTTGCAGGGCCATCCTGAATTGATCCACCACATCACCAGGATGCAAAATGTCGATGCGGGGTTGATAGGTGACGGAAAAGATATCTGGGCTGCCCCAGGCGATTATCCTATAATAGTTTTGAATCAACTGGTTGAGTTCAACGACGATTTGATGTCTGAACATGATCACCGCAGCGCCTTTTTGCAGCAATTGCTCATCCCAAACCTCCAACTCCGATTCCGCGTACCGTTTTCCGGATTGAATCGAACCCAACACTTTATTGCGCTGTTTAACGATCCGTTCATACTCCTTGAGATCACTCAAATATCGGGGAGAACATTGGGAGGAGAGTATATTTATGAATCGCCGCCGTTGCTGCGGCGGCCCATGCGTGATGTCATAATCGGCCACCGAGAGAATGACAACTGGAAATTGGCCTACAAGGCTGGAGTATTGGTAGATAGGCTTGCCATCCAGCGATATGTGTTTCCCCTCTCTTTGGCCATAATGAAAAAGGACCTCGTGCTCGATATTTTGTGCATCCATAAAACGGCCGTTCAGCTTGTATTCCTCTTTGCCCATCTGGATCATTTCCTGATCTACCGCTGAACGGAAGGATTTGCACAAACACAATAAATAGATGGCTTCTAATAAATTGGTTTTGCCCTGGGCATTATCTCCAAAAAAGTAGTTTTTTTCCGAATTAAACTGGAAATGTTGTTTTTCAATATTTCTGAAAGAATCAATGCATAATGAACTCAAATGCATATTTGAGTCCATTTTCTATTCAGCAGAATAGGAATACTCAGATTCCTGAGGTGGATTGGCATTATCGTTTTCTTCATTGATGCGGATGGGCATGAGCAACATGAGCACATCCTCTTTTTCATCTTTTTCTACCTGACGAATGATCGCAGCACTGGTACCATCCTTTAACTCAAAAATGATCTCCTCACCGACCAAATGGCGCAAAACATCCATCAGATAAATCGAATTATATCCGATCTGGAGCCAGGAATCGCTGAATTTTGCCGGAATGACTTCTTTGGCCTCAGCGCCAAATTCGATATCTTCAGAGCGAATGGTCACTTCCGTGTTGCTGACAATCAATCTCACCTGGCGCGTCAATGAACTGGAAAAGATGGAGACGCGACGCAGCGAAGAGATCAACAATTCCCGGTTGATCTGCAAATATTTATCATTATCTTTTGGCAGGACGCGCTCATAATTGGGATAGGTGCCGCTTATCAGTTTTGAATAGATGATGGCATTTTGCAGACTGAAAACAATATGATCTTCCCCGATCTGAATGCCACATTTTTCTGCGCTTTGCATATTACGCAACAAGAGATGCAAGGTTTTAGTCGGAATGATCAAATTACGCCTGACATCGTCGCCGAGCAGAATATTTCCCGTGGTTATTTTGGCGAGCCGGTGGCCGTCGGTGGCGACAAAACGCATTTCCCCGGGCAGCAACTCCATATTAATGCCAGTCAACGCGGGCCGCAGTTCATCATTTGAAACCGCAAACATGGTTTTTTCAGCCATATGACTGAGCAGTTCAGAATCCAACTGAAAAGCCAGTTCGCCTTCTTCAACACTGATTTTTGGAAAATCTTCTTTGGGCTGCGTGGCTAATTTATATTCACCTTTTTCGGTTTTGATAATAAGCTTGTTATCTGCATCTGAAGATATCTGCAATGGTACATCAGGGAGTTCACGAACGATCTCAAGGAGTATCTTTGCGGGAATAGCCACGGATCCTTCTTCTTCGCTGTTGACAGAGAGGGTCGTTGTAATTGATATCTCCAAATCGGTGCCTGTCAGATGCAAAATGCCATTTCTCAAATCCATCAAGATGCAGGTCAGTATAGAAATGGTGGTCTTTTGCGGGACAACGCCGATTACCTTTTGCAGGGCTTCAAAAAAGTCTTTTTTTGAAACTGAAAAATTCATCTGTGCCTCCTTGGGTATTTAAAGGAAATTGTACCTTAAATTATATAAATAAAAATAATATATCAAGATATTTGTAGTAGTAGATGCTGTGGATATGTGGATAATCGTAAATAATTAATTATTTTTTTCTTTTTTTTAATCGTAAAAATATCAAATTAGACAAGTTTCAAAAAGACCGTTGTTATCAACAACTGCATGTTCAAAAAGGAGGAAAAAGTTGCTTATTATTAACACCGGGATATAGGTCCAACCGGAAATTGTGGAAGACGCAACTGTTATGAACAAAAAAAAGTGACTTTTCCACGCGATTTCAACATCTTTTCAACATAAATTACAATTGAGAAATCTCGATTTTATTTTTAATGGATTCAATATGTTCGCGATATCTGTCATCCGACCGCATGATCTCTTCTGTGCAATTGATGGCATGAATAACCGTGGAATGATCCCTTCCGCCAAAATGAAGTCCAATGGTTTTGAGAGAATTATCGGTCAACAGTTTGCACAAATACATGCTGATTTGTCTCGCTTGGGCAATCTCTTTTTTTCTGGTTTTTGAACGCAATAAATCATCCGCAAAGGAAAAATGTTCTGCTGTGAGTTTTTGAATGAGTTCAATACTGATGGCTCTGGATTTGCCAATGCATACATTCCGTAAAACTCTTTTGGCCAGTTCCAGGCTGATATCCTCTCCGTTGAGAGAAGCATAGGCCAGGAGGCGGATCATGGCGCCTTCCAGTTCGCGGATGTTGGAGGTGATGTGTGTGGCTATAAAATGAAAAATTTCCCCGGGCAACTCAATATTGCTCTCTTCCGCCTTGCGCTGCAGAATGGCTTGACGTGTTTCCAGATCAGGCGCCTGTATATCGACAACCAATCCCCATTGAAATCTGGATACCAGGCGCTCCTCAATACCCTGCAATTCCTTGGGCGGACGGTCGGAGGATAGAACAATTTGCTTGCCCTTTTGATGCAGGGCATTAAAAGTATGAAAAAATTCGTCCTGGGTTTTCTCCTTGTTGCCAAAGAATTGAATATCGTCAATCAAGAGAATATCGACATTGCGGTACAGACCGCTGAAATCCGTGGTTTTGTTCTTCTGAATGGAATTGATGAAATCCATGGTGAAACGTTCGCTATCCACATAGAGCACACGGGTGCTTTTGTTATGCTCCTTGGCGTAATTTCCAATTGCCTGGATCAAGTGGGTCTTTCCCAGTCCAACGCCGCCGTATATCACCAACGGATTGAAGGTGGTTTTTCCGGGGGATTTGGCGACGGCGAGCGCAGCGGCTTTGGCAAATTTGTTACACTCCCCCTCCACATAGGACTCAAAATTGTAGCGATGGTTGAGATTATCCTGATGGTAGATGAGCGGTTTTGCGGCCGGCTTTGATACCGGCATGGAAATTTCAGCAGGCTGTGGAGCATCCATGCGGATCGAGTATAACAGCTTGCATCCTGATCCCAATATCTGAGAGAGCGCGCGATTCAACATGACACTGTAATGTTGTTCCAGCCACTCGTATGAGAACTGATTCGGCACCTGGATGGTCAATGCCTTGTTATCAAGTTTCAGAGGTTTAATGGGTTTTAACCAGGTTCCAAAGCTGTTGGAACTTACTTTGGTGGTGACAATGGATAAAACCTGTTCCCACACCACATTTGCATCAGAATGCATAGGACTCCCGCTAAATAGGTATTACCGGATAAAAACTATCAACATATTGCTCTATGAAAACTGAATCAACCCAAAAAGATGAAAATTAAAAGTTATTAACATATTTGTACAAGTTATAAACAAAATACAATTGTATAAATAAAAACATAACCAAATTAAATACATATAATTATTAATAGTGTAACCCGCAGTTATCCACATATCAAAAATCAATTGGGTTGTCCAGATATAAAAACAGCGATCAAGTAAAACTACTTATCCACATGTTATAGAGACCTGCCCAGGAGCTATACAATTTAGTAAAAGCACTTGAAATAGCAATGCAAAAAGTACTTTTTTTCTCCACGCCACCGGTTGCATGCAGCAACCAGCAAAAAGGTGCGAGGGGCTGTTTACAGGAGACAAGACAAGGCATACCCGCCAACAAATTAATTTTCTACTTGATTTTTACGTAATAATTTCGTAATTATATTAGCTTTTATAAAAACAAAAGGAGAAAAGAATGAAACGCACATTCCAGCCCAGCCGGAGAAAACGGGCCAACAAGCATGGCTTTCGTTCACGGATGGCATCCAAGAATGTCAGGATCGTGTAGAAAAGACGGCGCGCCAAAGGAAGAAAAAAATTGTCCGTAAGCGATGAGTGATTAGAGAAGTAATTTGATAGAAAACAATAAATTAAATAAAAGTTTTCTTGTAAAAAAAAATACAGATTTTGCCGACATCTTTAAAAATGGTAAAATCTATAGAAATAATTACTTTATAGTTGCTGTACGACAAGAACAAAAACTCAGGATTGGCTTCACGACGAAAAGTGGTCTGAAAAAGGTCACCAGAAATCGCTTGAAAAGGATGGGTCGTGAGCTTTGGCGGCTGCACCATCACAAATTCAATCTCTCCGGATCATGGATATTTCTTACTCGGGAAAAGTGTTTATTACATGACCATCTCTTTCTTGAAGATGAATTTGTAAAGTTGCTGGCCACGATTGAAAAGGACCAAAACAGAGCACAATTTTCCGAGTGAGCCGCCTGAGATCAGCCGTCTACAAATCGAGAAATCGAAATTGAATGTGAAAAGCAACCTTATTAAAACATCCCTATTATTTCTCATTCGCGGCTATCAGAGATTCCTTTCACCCATCTTTCCACCTTCCTGCCGATATTATCCCAGCTGCTCAAATTACGCCTTGGAAGTCATCGAAAAAAAAGGTGTCATGCGCGGTTCTGTCAAGGCGATGATCAGAATTCTGAAATGTAATCCGTTTTTTCCTGGCGGATATGACCCTGTAGAATAGAGAACTGTTATGAACTTGGATAAGAAAACAATTTTTGCCTTTCTGCTCATCGGAGTGGTCTTTATATTCGTGCAATCCTCTTTTTATCAAAAGACTTTTTTTCCAGAGGCCTATAAACAACGTGAAATGGAAAAAAATAAACCGCCGGTTATCAAGGCTGTAGAGGATACGGTGGCGGCCCCCGAAACCAACGATCTTCCTGTCATCGCAACAGCTGCACCCGCGAACCCGGAACCGGTTAACTCACTATGGAAAGGCCGAGACGGCGTTGTGTTCAAGGAGATCTCTGTGGAAACAGATCTCTATCATGCTTCCTTTTCCAGCAAGGGCGCCATTTTGCAGAGTTGGACCCTGAAAAAGTATAAAAAAAGCGATGGCTCTCTGGTGAACATGATTCCTGAAGAAGCGCAGGGTAATTATGGAATTCAATTTGTCACCCGCGAAGGCGATAGTGTGGACACGGGTTCATGGTCTTTTGAAACGGACGCGCAAAGCGAATACCGGCTCTCCAGGGAACAACAGGTTTTGCGGTTTGTCTATCCCATCGACGCCAATCGGTCTTTGATAAAAGAATTTACCCTGCACAATGACAGCTACGCCATTGATCTGACCGTGACACTGGAAAACATGGGCTCTGTGATTGCCAATAAGACCTATCTCATTTCCATGCCCTCTGGTTTGGCGAGCACTGAAAAGAAGCTCGACGAGGATATGTATTATGCCAAGGTGGCTGTGGCCGCCAGTGGCCAGGTGACAAAGATCGAAAAGGCAAAAGCGGAGATACAGAAGGAAACCGGAAGCATCGATTGGGTGGCGCTGAGGACAAAATATTTTACCCACGTAGTTATTCCGCGTTCGCAGCAGGGACAGTATGTGCTGGTCAATGGATCGGAAAGGGCCATCCCTGAGAAGAAAAACCAAAAATTGAAAATGTTTTCTGTCTCTTTGGCGATGCCCCTTATCAGAGAAACCACCGTCGATCACTATACGCTTTTTCTGGGGCCCATGGATGATGATCTGCTCAAATCTTTCGGTGTTGGGTTGGAGCAAATTATGGATATGGGTGCCAAAATCATCCGGCCGTTCAGCATTGCCACGCTATGGATGTTCAAAAAGATTCACACCGTGGTGAGCAACTACGGATTGGTGCTCATCATCTTTGCTCTGATCATCAAGGTCATCACCTTACCGTTGACCAATAAAAGCTTTCATTCCATGAAAAAAATGCAAGCCCTGGCGCCCAAGATGACGGAGCTGAAAGAGAAATATGCCAAAGATCCCGAACGCCTCAACAAAGAGACGATGAAATTGTATAAAGAAGAAGGCGTCAACCCCATGGGGGGATGTCTTCCGATATTGCTGCAAATGCCGCTTTTGTGGGCGCTGTATATCGTTTTTCGCAGCACGATCGAGTTGCGGTTGCAGGGTTTTTTCTGGTGGATCAAGGATCTCTCCGGCCCGGATACCATTTTTACACTCCCTTTCAGTATTCCTTTATATGGCGACAGCGTCAATGTTTTGCCCATTCTCATGGGTGCAACGATGATCTTGCAGCAAAAGATGTCGATCACAGATCCAAAACAAAAGGCCATGGTTTATATCATGCCTGTATTCATGATGCTGCTGTTCAATGGGTTTCCAAGCGGATTGAATCTCTATTATACGCTTTTTAATGTCATCTCCATAGTGCATCAAAAGTACTTTGTAGCTGATACCGGAAGCGTCTCCCTGTCTGCCGGAAAGACGGGAACAAAATAACTTGCGCGAAGAATATCAAAATTAGTGCCCCGATTGCATCGACAAGCGGGGCATTGTTATTTAAAAAACGTTTATGATACCTCATTCATTACACGATACCATCATCGCCCTGGCAACGCCCAGCGGTAGGTCCGCTTTGGCCATCATCCGTTTATCGGGAGATCGCGCCATTGCGATCATGCGCGAGGTTTTTTCCGGGAATCGTCCCCTCAATGAACACAAGGCCGGCCGCTACCTCGGATACCTTGAGGTGGCAGACCGCAGCAGCGAGCAGACGGCCAGGATTGATCAGGTGATCCTTCACGTCTTTCCGGCGGGGAATTCCTATACCGGAGAAGAAATGGTGGAGATCAACTGCCATGGATCCACGTATGTCATCTCGCAAATTTTCCGCATTGCACTTGATAAGGGTGCCCGCATGGCAGAAGCCGGAGAATTCACCAAGCGGGCTTATATAAACGGTAAAATGGATTTGCTGCAAGCGGAAGCGGTCGCGGATCTCATCCAGGCTGAAAGCAAGACCTCTTTGCAGCAAGCGCTCAGCCAGCTGGATGGCGACCTGTCGCGGAACTTTCAAGCGATAAAGGAGAGACTGAAGCATCAATGTGCCCTGCTGGAGCTGGAATTGGATTTTTCGGATGATGAGCAGTTTGTCGACCGGCGGCACTTGATGGAGGAGATGTGCGTTCTTGAAAAGGACATCGAAAGCCTGATCAGCACATTTGACTATGGCAGAGAAGTCCGCGACGGAGCCCATATCGTCATCGCCGGTAGACCCAATGTCGGCAAATCCAGCTTATTGAATTGTTTATTGGCACAAGACCGGGCCATTGTCACCAGCCAGCCAGGCACAACCCGCGATTCCATCGAAGAGGCAATGCGTGTGGAAGATTGGCTGTTCAAGATCACCGATACCGCGGGCATCCGTGACAGCGCCAACGAAATAGAGCAAATGGGGGTGGTTCGTACAAAAGCACTGGTGGAAAAGGCAGATCTGGTTTTATGGGTTGTTGACGCCAGTCAGAAAATCGAGGATGAAGATATCGAGCGCCTGCGCGAATTGAAACTATCAACCTCACAAGAAATCATCTTCATTCTCAATAAATCCGATCTCGAAACAAAATTTGCGGCGCACAAACTTGGGCATCAGATAGAACCAGAGAATCTCATCCAGGTTTCCTGCAAGACCGGGGCCGGACTGGAAGATTTGCGCGACAGACTCAAGCGTTACATGGAAAGCCGTGCGCCCGAAAAAGAGGCGGGCATTATCACCAGAGTCCGGCACCGCAATCTGCTGCAGCAAGTGGCACAGCATTTAAACCGGGCGGTCGAATCAATACACGATCAATTGTCGGCCGAATTTGTGGCTTTCGATCTGCGCCGGGCGCTGGACAGCATCGGAGAGATTGTTGGCGAAGTCACCAGCGAAGAGATCCTCCAGGAAATATTTTCGCAGTTCTGCATAGGTAAATAAAAGGTTCCACGTGGAACCCCATTTAGGGAATACAAGATGCACAAAAGTGACGACCAATATGATGTCATCGTTGTGGGCGCGGGACATGCCGGATGCGAAGCGGCGTTGGCAGCAGCGCGCATGGGCGCATCAACCCTGCTCATCACCCTGAACATTTTCTCCATTGCCCAGATGTCCTGCAATCCAGCCATCGGGGGTCTGGCAAAAGGTCATTTGGTCAAAGAGATCGATGCTTTGGGTGGAGAGATGGGGGTGGTGGCGGACAAGTCCGGCATTCAGTTTCGCCTGTTGAACCGCTCCAAGGGCCCGGCGGTATGGTCGCCGCGCGCCCAAAATGATAGACTGGCTTATTCGCAGATCATGCGCCAAACGCTGGAAGAGCAGCCCCATCTTGTCATTCGCCAGCACGCCATCAAAGGCCTTGTGATCCATGAGAATCAAATCCAGGGCGTGCTCACCGACATAGACACGCGCATACGGGGGCGCAGTGTCATTCTGGCATCCGGGACCTTTTTGAATGGATTAATCCATGTCGGCATGAGCCATTTCCCCGGTGGACGCAGCGGTGATCTGGCGGTCAGCGGATTGTCCGACTTTCTGCGCGAAAAAGGCTTTATCGTTGGCCGCCTGAAAACGGGCACGCCCCCGCGTATTGATGGCCGCAGTATCGATTTTTCCGCAATGATTGAACAACCCGGAGATGCAGAGGTGGTGCCCTTCTCGCACCGGCATGAACGAATCGATATCGAGCAAAAGTCCTGCTACTTGACGCGCACGAGCCGGCACACGCATGAACTGCTGCGCACCGGCTTGTCGCGATCCCCCCTGTATCAGGGTGTCATTAAAGGGGTGGGGCCACGTTACTGTCCTTCCATAGAAGATAAAATCAATCGTTTTGCGGACAAGGAGAGTCATCAGATTTTTCTCGAGCCCGAAGGCCGGGATTCTAATGAATATTATCTCAATGGTTTTTCCACCAGTCTCCCTGAAGATGTGCAAATAGCGGCGGTGAGATCCATTCCCGGGCTCGAAAAAGCCCATTTGACACGGCTCGGATATGCCATAGAATATGATTACTTTCCGCCGAATCAATTGTACGCCACCCTGGAAACGAAAGCGATTTCCGGCCTCTATTTTGCGGGACAGATCAACGGCACCTCTGGATACGAAGAGGCGGCGGCCCAGGGTTTTATCGCCGGCGTGAACGCGGTGCAAAAAATGCGCGACGAACCCCCGTTTATTCTCTCCCGCCAGGAAGCCTACATCGGCGTTCTCATCGACGATCTGGTCACCAAAGAGGTCACCGAGCCATACCGGATGTTCACCTCCCTGGCGGAAAACCGCCTGCATCTGCGTCAGGACAATGCCGATTTGAGGTTGATGCTGTATGGCTATCGCTTGGGATTGATCAGCGCGGAAGCTTACACCGCGCTGGAAAAGCGCCGCAAAGCCACCGCGGAAGCCTTGCAACAACTGCGCGAGTGGCGCCTGCCCCTCGCAGAGGTCAATGCGGTTTTGCAGGCGGTGGGTGCGGCGCCGCTCGAGCACACCGACACCATCGCCAAAATCCTCAAGCGGCCGGAAATCACCATCTGCGATTTTGCGCGCGTGAGCGACCACCCGCTTTTTGATGCCCGCGCGGATGCGCAGTGGCGGCGCATTCGTACACAGGTGGAAATAGAGATCAAATATGAGGGGTTTTTGCAGCGGCAACAGGAGCAAATCCAAAAGATGACGGCGATGGAAGAACATCCTATCCCGGCGTCCCTCAATTATGATGCACTGCTTTCGCTCTCTGCGGAGAGCCGGGAGAAACTCAAACGCATTCAACCACGGACGCTCGGCCAGGCCTCGCGCATTCTCGGCGTAGGTCCCGAGGATATTGCGGTGATCATGGTGTTTTTGCACAAAGAACGCCACAAGAAAAAAGTTCCACGTGAAACATCCGCCGGAGAGGAATCATAAAATGCATATTGCTAATAAAACCGCTTTGTTGCAACTGGCAAAAGATGTAAATTTGCCCACACAAGCACTGGAGCAATTAGGCGAATTTGTCGGCTTGCTGGAACGGTGGAATGACCGCACCAATCTTGTCTCTCGCCAAGATATCGAACGTATCGTGGCGCGGCACGTCCGGGAATCCTTGTGGTTTTGCAGCCCGGAGGTCTTGAAAAATGCAACGCGCGTTCTTGACTTGGGAACCGGCGCCGGGTTTCCGGGCATGGTCATGAAAATCGCCGTGCCATCCCTGCAGATGACGTTGCTGGATTAGCGGCGCATGAAGACGGTCTTTCTCCAGGAGGTCATTACAACGCTCGGCCTGCAGGAGATCTCGGTGATCTGCGATCGCGCCGAAATGCTCGCCAGGACGAGTCCTTCCCTTCGTTACGATCTGATAACGTGTCGCGCCGTGGCCAAGCTGGATCAGTTGTGGCCGTGGGCTGCACCGCTTTTGCGTCCGGGAGGGACCCTGGCAGCGCTCAAGGGGGGCGATCTCGAGGCGGAGGTGGCGCAATTCATGCGGCGCTTTCCGGATCAAAAGCCGGAGATTTTGTCCATGCCCTTACTTGCCTGTGATCCAACCGCAGATAGAAAGATGGTGGTGATCACCAACCATATATAAAAGGAGTGGAGGATACCGTGTCAAAAGTTCTTTTCGATGAGATTAAAAATCTGGTGACCGAAAGCCGTAATCCGGCCACCATGAATATCGATCAGGAGTCCATTTCGCAAATTCTTTATCGCATCAATGATGAAGACCTCAAGGTGGCGGCGGTTGTGCGCCAGGAAATGGCCTATATAGAAAGGGCCGTGGAAATCGTGGTGGATGGGTTCAAAAAAGGCGGGCGGTTGATCTATGTTGGCGCCGGAACCAGCGGCCGATTGGGGGTGCTGGATGCTTCGGAATGTCCGCCCACATTTGGCGTCGATCCGGAGATGGTCCAGGGCATCATCGCCGGCGGATTAAAGGCGCTCACGCGCGCCCAGGAAGGCGCCGAAGACCGGCCGGAGGGGGGCGCGGAGGATATGATGGCCTTGCAGATCACGGCGCGGGATGTGGTTTGCGGCATTGCCGCCAGCCGGCGGACGCCGTACGTCATCGGCGCTATTGAAAAAGCGCGGGCGTTGGGCGCAAAAACCCTCTACATCACGTGCACGCCGCGCGCGGAAATGAACATCCAGGTGGATGTCGCCATCTGTCTGGTGGTCGGTCCGGAAGTCGTGATGGGTTCTACGCGGATGAAGGCCGGCACCGCAACCAAGATGGTGCTGAACATGATTACGACCACCGCCATGATTCGCCTCGGCAAAGTGTGGGAGAACATGATGGTTGATCTGCAAATGACCAACAAAAAACTCCAGGAACGCTCCAAAAAGATCGTCATGCAGGTCACCGACGTGCCCTATGAGGATGCAGAAGTCTATTTGCAAAAGGCCGGGGGCCATGTTAAAACGGCATTGGTCATGATCATGGGGGACGTGTCCGCGGAAAAAGCCAGAGAGCTGCTGGAAAAGGGCGAGGGTTTTGTCCGCAAGGCCTTGGCACATCTGAACAAGTAACACGCGCCTTAACCGCCAAGCTGTTCCCTGCTGTCCTTTGCCGTGACAGCCTGGATGCTTTGCAACTATGATACTGAAACCAACTATGATGCTTGTAGAAACCATCACACACCTTTTCTCGACGAGCGCACCCATGCGCCAATTGCGGCAGCAGCTGTTGACGCCAACATCGGTGACCGTCAAGGAGTGCCAGGGCGCCGCCCGGGCGTTTGTCGTTCGCGATCTGTTCCTGGAAAAAAACGCATCGACCCTTTGTCTTTTTCCCGACGGCGAAGAGGCCAAGCAGTTCTATGAGGATCTGCTGGAATTGCTTCCCCCCGGCCAGGTCGCCCACTTTTCGGCCCACGGCCAGCAAATGTGGAATGAGGTCGGCCCACTGGGCATCACCATCGGTCAGAAGCTGAAAACCCTGAAAAGAATGCTCGATCCAGCCCCGGTTGTGGTGGTTGCTTCCGCGGCGGCGCTGCTGGAAAAAGTGCTCTCTTTACAGCTGTTGCAAAAAGAGCAACGGACACTGGTGGCCGGCCAGGGGTATGATTTTTCTTCTCTCATAGAATATCTGGTTCTCCACGGCTACATCCGCGAGGCGCGCGTGGAGGCGCCCGGCGATATGTCGGTACGCGGCGGCTTGATCGATTTATTCCCCTTTGACGAAATACATCCCATCAGACTGGAGTTCTTTGGAGATGTACTGGATTCCATACGCGATTTCGATGTGGAGACGCAAATCTCCATATCTCATAAACAACAGATAACGCTGCTGCCGCTGAGCGCGGCAGGGCTCCATGGACCCTATCTGGAGCAGCAAACAGAAATACACGCACTCACGTCAACACTGTTGGACTATTTTTCCAATGATGTGCCACTGGTATTGTTTGATAAGGTGTTGTTTAATAATGAATTATTGAACTGTGCCGAGGCGAATTCTGTTCGTCTGGAAACCTACACCCAGGATCAAAAGCTTGAGGCGCTGCCGTACCACTCTTTTTATGCCGATCCTGAAGATTTAATCCGCCAAGCACAGGATTTTCAAGTTGTTGATATTAGTGTGTTTACACAAGACCCCGCGCTGCCCGTCATCACCATGGGCGCCACCCGTAATAATCATTTCGCGGGAAATCTTGCTCTTTTGCGCCAGGAGATGGTCTCCCACGACCAGCACGCCCGCCAAGCCAACGAGAACCTCACCATCGCTGTTTTATGTGATTCTGAAGTTCAGGCCGAGCGCATGCGGGAACTCATCCTTCAGGAGCAATTTCCAGAGTGTGTGCAAGTCACCGCACTGAATTTATCGGAAGGATTTCAGTGGCCGGACCGGCACTGCTATGTGTACACCAATCGCGAAATATACGGCCGCGTTCGCATCAGTAAAATGGATAAAGCCAGCCGCCGGACGGTTTCCTTTGCGGATGTTTTGAAAATCAGGGAAGGCGATTTCGTCGTTCATACAGAATATGGAGTCGGCATCTTTCAAGGACTGAAACAGATTGCGGTTTACGGCAAGACCAGAGAATGCATTCAGATAGAATATGCGGACGGCGACAAGCTCTACGTCCCGCTCGAGAAAATGGATCGCGTGCAAAAATATTCATCGCGCGACGGTTATACGCCGGCACTGAACAAGCTGGGCGGCAAGGAGTGGGATCGCCTGAAAACGCGCACCAAGGCGCGGGTTAAGGAAACCGCAGAACAGTTGATCAAGCTGTATGCCATGCGCAAGTTGCGGCCGGGGCACGCCTTTTCGCCGGATACGATTTGGCAGAAAGAACTGGAGGCCTCTTTTACGTATGATGAGACGCTCGATCAGTTGAACGCCATCAGCGAAATCAAAAAGGATATGGAAAAACCGCTGCCCATGGACCGGCTGGTTTGCGGCGATGTTGGATTCGGCAAAACGGAAGTGGCCGTTCGAGCGGCATTTAAGGCGCTCAACGACGGCAAGCAGGTGGCCATATTGGTGCCGACCACGGTCCTGGCGCAACAGCACCTCACCACCTTCAGCGAACGCCTGGCGAAATTCCCGGTTCGTCTGGCGGCCTTGTCACGTTTCAAAAGTGCCCGGCAGCAGTCGGAAGTGATCGCGCAGGTGCAGCGCGGGGAGGTCGATCTGGTGATCGGCACGCACCGATTGCTTTCCAGCGATGTAAAATTCAAGGATTTGGGTCTATTAATTGTGGATGAAGAGCAAAAATTCGGCGTCCTCCATAAGGAACGGCTGAAACTGCTCAAAGCGAATGTCGATACGCTGACCCTCTCGGCAACGCCCATCCCGCGAACCCTGCATATGTCGTTGATGGGGGCGCGCGATATGTCATTGATTAATACGCCGCCCGGAAACCGGCTGCCCATTAAGACCGAGGTGTGCCGCTATGACAAGGAACTGATTCGCGAGGTGATGCTGCGCGAAGCTGACCGCGGGGGACAGATTTTTTTCGTGCATAATCGCGTCGGCACGATCTATGCCATGTCGCATCTGCTGCGGGAGCTCGTCCCCGAGCTTTCTTTCGCGGTCGCCCACGGTCAAATGGAAGCCAGCGAACTGGAAAAGGTGATGATTGCTTTTGCCGAGGGCAAAATTCAATGTCTGGTATCCACCATGATTATCGAGTCTGGAATTGACGTCCCCAATTGCAACACGTTGATTGTGAACCGGGCGGACCGGCTGGGATTGGCGCAGCTGTACCAATTGCGCGGCAGGGTGGGGCGCAGCAATCAACAAGCCTACGCCTATTTTCTTGTGCCGGCGGTGCGGAAACTGACGCGAACCGCCATCAAACGATTGCAGACCATTCAAGAGTATTCCCATCTCGGCTCCGGCTATAAAATTGCCATGCGGGATCTGGAGATCCGCGGAGCGGGGAACATTTTTGGCGCCGAGCAGAGTGGATTTGTTGATGCGCTTGG
The DNA here is from genome assembly GCA_963169875.1 of Candidatus Zhuqueibacterota bacterium. Taxonomy (GTDB): domain Bacteria; phylum Zhuqueibacterota; class Zhuqueibacteria; order Residuimicrobiales; family Residuimicrobiaceae; genus UBA2214. Next base: position 2,971 of record CAUJEL010000067.1, on the reverse strand, counting down.
CTATGAATTGTACGCCAAGATTATTGAAGAGGCCATCCAGGAAATCAGGGAAGATCTCAATTTGAACGCCTCACAGGAGACGAAGAAAAAAGAAGTGATCACGGATTCCCGGGTGGAGATACAAAGTGATGCCTTCCTTCCTCCTGATTATATTCCCGCCGCAGCGGACCGGGTGGATATCTATAAACGCCTGATCGAAGCCAAAGAGGGCGCGGCGCTGGAGACGCTGGAAAAAGAGATAAGAGATCGATTTGGACCGCTTCCAGACCCGGCGCGCAATTTAATTGATTATGTCTTTGTCAAGCTGCTCGCGAGAACCACGGGCGTGGATGAAATCGGTGTTCGCAAAGGCCGTGTCAGCGGAAAATTTAATCCGGCAATCGTACCTGCCGGGGAACAATTCCGCCCCTGGATAGGTAAAATTGTGCAAAAGGCGTGCTATCCATTTGAGTTAAAGCAAGTTGATAAGGATTTGTTATTTGAGATTCATGAGGCGCATGCGGTTTCCCCGCTGCAGCAAATGAAATTGTTCTTGCAAAGTATCTCATAATTGTCTATTTTTATCAATAATTAGCAAAAAATCAATTAGATACCATAGTTGTCCTATGAGAAAAGTCCTATCAATAATTGCGCTTGCTTTTTGGGCGGGATTGAGCGGATGTGGCGGCGGCGACAGCGAACAGATCGTCGCCCGGGTGGGTAAGAACACCCTGTCGCTCCAGGAGATTCAAAGACAACTGCCCGGCGCGGCGCGCAGAGAGTGGAGCGGGCAACAGGCGGAAGCGCTGGTGCGGAGATGGATTGAATTGGAACTGGTCTACCAGGAAGCCTTGCGAGAGGGGATGGATAAATCGCCGCAAGTGCAAGATCTCATCAAGCAGCAGATTAAGGAAAATGTTGTCGCGCATTATCTCGATCAAAAAATATTTCTAAACACCATGATCAGCGACGCGGAAATCGAAGCTTATTATAACGACCATTCAGAAGAATTTTTGAATGCGGAGGACGCCTATCAGATGCGGGTGATCCTGGTCTCTGATTTGCAGGAGGCCAATGCCGTGCGGGAAATGATCAGCGCGGGCACGCCATTTGCGGAAGTCGCCAAACGCCGTTCAAAAGATGGCAGCCGCGCGGCGGGTGGTGATTGGGGAGCGGTGCCATTGTCGCGCCTCTCTCCGCTGCTTGCACGGTCGGTTCCTGCGCTGCGGGTGGGGGAGGTATCGCGCCCGATAAAAACGGAGGCCGGTTACAACCTGGTGTTGGTCGAAGCGTATTGGCGCAAGGGCAGCACAATTCCTCTGGAGCGCGTGAAGGAGACGATCGTGGAACGCGTCCAGGCAAATAAAAGGGAAGCGCGCTATCAGCAATTGATCGAAGATCTGAGTAAAGAGTCCACGCCGCAAACCGATCTGAACATTTTACAGTCATTAAACGAGAAAGAACCACAATGAAGGAATTAATGAAAGGCCGCATTATCCGGCTGTCTCTGTTGGTTTTAACGGCATTCACATTCTCGCCGCGGATGGCGGAATGCCAGCAAGTTTTGGATCGTATCCTCGCGGTGGTGGATGATGATGTCATATTGGATTCAGAGGTGTCGCAAGGTGCTTATCTGATGGCCATGCAGATGCGCATTGATCCGGCCAAATCTCCGCAACAGTTTGAACGCTTGAAAAGTGAAACCCTGACCAGTCTGATCAATCAAAAAATTCTCCTGGTCCAGGCGGACAAGGACACCGTCAAAGCCGATGATCAGCAAGTGGATCGATATTTGCAGCAACAAATGCAAAATGTCATACAGCAGCTCGGCGGTGAGGATAAAGTGGAGGAGTATTTTGGCGCCCCGATCACCAAAGTCCGGCGCAATTATCGGGAGGAAATAGAACGCAATCTGCGCATCCGTACGGTTCAATCCAAAAAAATGGAAGGCATTTCGGTGAGCCGTCGCGAAGTGGAGGCATTCTATAAAGCCTACAAAGATTCCATCGGGCCGATCAAGGAGACGGTTGACTTGAGCCACATCCTCATCACCACGAAACCGGGCGAGAGTGCGACGCGGGCCGCCTATGATAAAGCATTGGCTTTGAAGCAGCGGGTGGCAGGCGGGGAGGATTTCGCCAAATTGGCGCAGGAAAACTCGGAAGATCCCGGCTCTGCCGGGCGCGGGGGGGATTTAGGGTTCATGGCGCGCGGTGAATTCGTTCGGGATTTTGAAGAAGCAGCCTATAAACTGCAACCCAATGAAATCTCCGATCTGGTGAAAACGCAGTTCGGTTTTCACATCATCCAGATGCTCGAGCGCCGCGGTGAAAAAATTCATACGCGTCACATTCTCATTACCATCAAGCCGACGCTTGAAGATGAAAAGGTGGCCGCCGACTCCATCAAGGCGATCCATGCCAATCTTCTGGCCGGAGCCTCCTTCGAAGAACTGGTCGGCAAATATTCCGAGGATGTTTCGACCAAAGAGGATAAAGGGTATCTGGGCCATTTTGAAATCGACCAGCTGCGGGAACGCGCCAAAGAGTTCGTCTTTGCCATAACCGGCGTGCCAGCAGGCAAGTACTCGGACCCGGTCAAGACGCAATATGGCTTTCATATTCTCAGGGTGGATGGCCGCGAAGAGCCGCGGGAGTTGAGCTTTCAGAAAGATTATGAATCTCTGCAAAAAATGGCGCTGGATATGAAAACGCAGAAGGAATTCAACACCTGGATCGAGGAATTAAAACAATTTGTCCATGTGGAAATAAAAGACCAGATCGCACGGTAATAGCTTTGGGGCGATAGGATTTGACTTGAAGAGTCGGCCCTTTCGGCCGGCTCTTTTTACTTTGTGCGCTCGGCATGTTCCATACACTTGGGAGTGGAAGTCTCCTATGAGCCCGGTAAGGGGAATCATTAGCCGGACGGCAAGGGTGACCGGGGTGACCCGGCGCCTGAAGGAAGCCGCAGGCAAAGCACTGGCCTGACG